>JBLNAA010000142.1:0-42105 GCA_050259135.1 Methylocystaceae bacterium
TCAGAGTCTGATTTAGAGGAGGGGCTAAGGCAGAGACAAGCTTCCGGCCAATGATTTCATCTCGGTTTTTTTTAAAAAGCTGGATGCAGTAATCATTAGCAAAGAGCAGTTTAGCTTGATGATCTATCAAGATAGCCACCAGTGGTATGTTTTCCAGCAGGTCTTGGAACCTTCTCTCAGACTCGCGAATACTCTTTTCTTTATATTGTAATTCCAGATTGCCTCGGTGCAATTCCAGTTCCAATGCAGCCAGCTGCTCAATAGCTGACTGCCACTGTTGATTAATGGCAGCTTCCTCTTCATGGCCGAATGCTGCCGATATTACCCGCACCATTTCTATGGCACCAGTAATTTTATTCCGCCGATCCCGTATCAAACGGGCATTAACCTGAACTAAAGCTCCTCTCCCTCCGCCCAGGGCAGGGGCTAAAAAGCAAGCCTGCAGGCCGTGCTGGTTTTGATATAAATTCATCCAGGAATAAGCTGAAATAGTTTCATTTGCAGTTAACAGCGTAACCAGCAATGGGATCCCGTTACCGTAGATATTCTTAATTGAATTATTGACGGATTGCCCGATTATATCAGCTGCATCAAGGCCTGTCAAAGCCGTCATGCACTCATTCCAGGCAGTTACTACCTGGGCTTGGTCAACGGCAAACGCAGCTTCGGGAAGTTGGTGTACGAGCTGGCTAAGCAGATTATCTGCTCCCTTTTTTTCCGGCATGATACAACCCCAATATAAAAGAAATACCTATTTATGGTATTTCTTTCCGTTTCTCTTTAATCCTGCCCGTTTTCTCCGTCCGTTATTATGCAAATTTCCCATTTTTTTGACAGTCTTATCGCTGCGACATTGTTGTAATATTTCCAATTTTTATTTCATTTTACCAATTTTGTGCTATATTTAAGTTAACTACTGCTTTTGGGAGGTGTTGGTCGGAATGCCTAACAAAATGGTTAAACTGAATCGTAACCGAGCCACCCTCTCACCCAATCTTTGCACTGAAGTATGTTCCCTGCTGGTTGATCTAGCCGACAAAACGGCTACCCGTCTCAATAATGAAATCTATTACCCTACACTTTATCGCGAATGTATTTACTTATATATGCACATTCTTTCGCGTTTAGTTTTTCATGAGTTCGGTGGATTGCAGCGGGATCAGTTTATCCGCCAGTGTATGGATCAGCTTATTCAGCTGCTGGAGGGACAGTTTGATTCTGACCAGTTAGTTGAAGAAATCCAATACCGGGAGCATTATTACTGCCGTTACCCCTGTTTGGAAGAACATAGCACCGACATTGGTTTTATCGCTCATGGTTTTAACCGGCTTCTTTTAGATAATAACCTCCCCGCCCAACTGGTAACCAGAGCTACGATGCTTATTAATGATGGCTGCCTGTTATGGTTGCGCCGCCTGGCGACCCACCAACTACGCCTGCATACTGATCCCCTGTTATAACCGAAGGATTAGTTCATCCTGCAATGCCATCGATGATTTTCTTTGCCAACCCTTTTACTAAATAATTGAGATTCCCGCAGCAAGCGATAAACCGCGGACTCCTTTGTATCCATCTCTCCTTTCAAAGATACAGACTGTTACGAATATATGTTTTTAGATAGTTCAAACATTCTTTTTGTTTTTTATTTCCAGTTCAATAAGTTGTCACAATTCGCCATCCTGGTACATATAATACAAAGCGTTCCCAAATTTCAAGGAGGGATGGTATGTCAATCCTGTTCTGGTTATTGGCAGGCGCCTCACTGGTCAAAGGGATGATGCTTCTCTTTTCCTACCTGAACAACGTCGTTTTCCCCCAACCTTTATCTGAAGAAGTAGAAAAACAGCTTCTTCGCCAAGTTCGAGCCGGAGAAATCCAGGCCAAGAATCGACTTATTGAGCATAATCTGCGTCTGGTAGCTCATGTGGTAAGGAAATTTGAAGGATCAGGCGAAGACATGGAGGATCTCATTTCTATCGGTACTATCGGACTTATTAAAGCAGTTAATACTTTTAATGATGAAAAAGGGACCCGTTTAGCCACTTATGCCGCCAAGTGTATTGAAAACGAAGTCCTTATGCATCTGCGAAATATTAAAAAGACCAAACAGGAAGTATCACTTTATGATCCAATTGGATTTGACAAGGAAGGTAATGAGATTTCCCTAATTGATATTCTCTATGCTGATAATGAGATCGTGGACATCGTTGACAGTCGTTTACAGGAAGAAAAGATTCGCCATAATTTGTCCTCCCTGTCCCGCCGAGAACGACAGGTAATTGAACTGCGCTACGGTTTATTCAGTGGTTTCCGGGAAACACAACGGGAGATTGCCCGAAAGCTGGGTATCTCCCGTTCTTATGTATCGCGAATTGAAAAAAAAGCCATTCGCAAACTCATTAAAGAAATCTATGATCGTGATATCGACCCTAATGACATCTGTGAGGAAGCATAACTTGATATAAATAAAATATTTCCCGGGAAATATGTCGTTACATGCTTAATTTACTAACTGTTGGCGGCCTGTTATCAATCAGGGTCAACATACCAGTCACCAGCCTCAAATTTCTCTAAATACTCGGCCGGGGGCTTAATAATCAAGGCCTCACATTCAGCGGTAACAGTACCGTCAGCAAGGCGAATTTCCCCGGCCACTCGAGCCCGGCTATGACCATCACGATCAATCCACCCGATTACTGTCAACTCCGTACCTGTGGGTGTTGGTTTCCGGTAGCGAATGTTTAATCTGGCAGTAACCATTAAGCGGTCAATTTCTCCATCCATTAATACCGCGCGGCCAGCAGTCTCATCTAATAATGCGGCCACAATTCCGCCATGGACAATCCCCGGGTAACTATTATACTCATCTGGAACCACCAGCTTACTCCAGACTTTATTCTCCGGTCGATCATTATACCAGGTCATTCGAAGACCTACCGGATTGTCACGCCCACATAAAAAGCAATATCGGGAATTAGGTTGTTTATCCATGTGTGTTACTTCTCCTTACTTGTTGCCATCCAAACGTATTTTGGGTGAATGAATCAGATTTTGCCGATAGACTCTTTTCCTTTACCCGCCCACCCCAGCGTAAATCTATAACATGATTAATTTTAATTTAAGGGGTAATTTATATGTATAAAAAACTGATCTTGGGGTTGGGGGCCATTGCCATAGTTTGTTCTTTAACCATGCCGGTCATTGATGCTCTGCCCCCCAATTATAATGGATCCATTATCTTCACTTGGACCGGAGCAAAAAACCATGCTGCCAATATCCCCGCCACCGCTAGCCGCACCCTGGCTCTAGCCTCGGGCGCTTTATTACTGGCCGTGGTACTGCCGGATCGCCAGAAAAAGAATTAAGGAGCGGCTGTCAGCTGTCGCTTTTGATATCCGTTAATAAACTTGGTTACCAGATCCGGATCAAATCGGCTCCCGGCTCCTGTTTGCAGTTCATCAATCGCTAAATCATCCTTAATGGCCATTTGATATATTGAATCACAAGTCAGGGCGCTGAAGGTGTCCGCAATTCTGATTATCCTGCTTTCCAGCGGTATTTTATTTCCCATCAAGCCGCGGGGATAACCACTGCCGTCCCAGTTTTCATGATGCGCCCAGATACCATCGGCCAACTGATTAAGTTCAGGTACCATGGCCGCAATTCGATAACCATTGTCCGGGTGCTGCTTAAGCAGGGTCCACTCTGATTCAGCTAATTCTCTGGTAACAGCCAATAATTCTGGAGGTAACCCAGCCAACCCAATATCATGAAAATCGGCCAAACGCATTAGCAATTCAGTACGTTTACGTGAAAGCTTCATTTCGTGAGCTAAGATACCTGCTGCCATTTTTATTTGGTCAATATGCCGGTCTAATTTCGAATCATAAACGGGTCTTTCCAAACACTGGGCCATGGATTTTAGAAGTTGCTGGCGATACCTTTTTCGATGCCGTATTTTATGGCGATACATCTCCGCATCGGCCTCGCGATAAACTTCGTCAAGGCTGACCTCATGGTTGGGCCTTAAAGCGTAGCCAATAGAAAGGCTAAGCGGTACTTTGGTTGTATCAAAGTTATATTCTCTCACTCCTTTGGTAACCCGTGTGCACAGTTCAATTACCAGCGTTTTGGTAGCCGGGGTTACTATAACGGCAAACTCGTCCCCACCTACCCTGGCCACCACATCTCCCTGACGGAATGAGGTTTCCAATACCCCGGCTGCTGCTTTGATAATGCGGTCACCTTCGGCATGTCCCATAATATCATTAAAGAGTTTAAGACCATCAACATCACATGCAATTATGGCAATCGGATTATTTTGCCGGTTGGTATCCTGACGGCGAAGTTCTTCTTCGAAATAAGCCCGGTTATAAATAGAAGTCAAAGCATCATGCAGGCTGGTATGACGCAGATACTCTTCAAAATTTACCCTCTCAGTAATATCCCGCGCAATGCCTTCCAATGCAACAGCCTGACGATCGGTATCATAAATTATACGATTTTTTTGCTCGGTCCAGATTATCTTGCCTTCCCGGGTGATCCAGCGAATAATCATTGGCTCCTCATTATACATGTTGGCCGGTTTCAGCAGGGTCTGCCGGTCCTCGGGATGAATAATATCGAAAATCAGCCAGGGGTTGTTATAGTGGTCTTCAGGGGTATAGCCGGTTATACTCTGGATTGATGGGCTGATATATTCTACCCGGCGAGGCCTGAGACTAACCCGATAAATAATATCTCGGGCGTTTTCAGCCAGCAATCGAAATAACTGTTCACTCTTACGAAGTGATTCCTCGGTCTGCTTGCGATCAGTGATATCCAGCAGGCTGGATACGACACACTTCTCGCCGCCAATCATTATGATATCCCCTGACCACAATCCAGTTCCTAACTGACCGCGGCGATTCTGAAAAATGATTTCCCGTCCCCTAACTCTCCCCAGGTTGTTCAGCAGATCCCGCATGGCCTGCTCACGGTCAGCCGCGGAAACCCAAATACCAATATCAGTAGATTTTTTCCCTATAATTTCATCTCGCTGGTAACCCATAGTTTCAAGGAAGGTCAGGTTTACGTCAATATAAACCCCGTTACTTAGGGTAGTTATGGTCATTAGTTCAGGCGACAGGTTAAAAACTTGCACCAGCTTTTCCAGGCTTAATATTAGTTCTTCGGGCGAAGCTTGCGGATCAAAACCGAACCATGGCAGAGAATAATTAGTGTCTCGCACTTTCCCGCCCCCCATCTGACATTATCCAAACATCAACAAAAGATAGTAATATATTCGGGTATAGCATCGACAGTTATCGGCGAGTAGCCAAAAAAGTCACCATCAACCTGTACCGGCTTGATTCCGTTAATGCTTAACTGGGGAAGCAGCAGCCGACGAGCAATATCAAGATCCAAAAGTAAGCGGGAAGCAGTTTCAATATATTCCAGATGACTGCTGCTGCGTATAAATAAAGCTTCTAACTGAGGACTAAAAACATTGGCTTGGCGTGCCATTCTTATATCGCCGCCATATAATGATGCATTACAGACGATAATACTGTCACATTCAAGATCGCCGCCTTCATAGCCTATCATCAGCCGCTGATCACTGCGGGTTTGTAAGGAGCGTACCAAAGCCAGGGCATAAGCTCCTTTACCTAACAGGTGTTTTTCTTCTGAACGAACATTTTTAACCACCCGGCCATCGATACCGATCCCTACCATCAGGGTGAATAGTCTTTCCTGATCTGCATTCTTTACTCTTCCTACCGTTAAGGGCCGAACTCGTCCTTGCACGATCGCCTCCCAGGCCCGCCTGGGGGTTCGTACCCCGATTTCACGTGCCAAAACATTAACCGTACCGGCAGGAATAATGCCCAGGGTTGAACCCGGCTTCAAGCCGTTAATGACCGAGTTTATGGTACCGTCTCCACCCATAGCCAGAACAACCTCACCTGCTGCCGACGCACTGGCAGCATACCCGGTTGCCTGTTCGGCGGTTAAAGGAGTGTAAACCCGGGTATAGATCTGTTCAGCCGCCAGGTGGGCAATGGTTTCACCTAATAAGCGGTGTGAATATGAACCTGCCCCTGGATTAACAATTAAAGTACAATCCATGGTGCACCTCTTTAGCTCTTTATTTGTCCATACTATAACAGATTTTGACCATAAACGAGAAGAACTCCCGCCCTGGGAAAAGCGAAAGTCCTCTTTTGAATGTAGAATATTCAAGCTTATACAACCATTGATCTGCCATGGTGGTGGAATACAAAGGCGGCGGTTCCCAAGCTAGCACGGGGACATACCTAGGCCGTCAGTTTTGCGTAGCAAAAACGAAAAGCGGGAGGTGTGTTCACCCACCAATCCGATTACCTTAAGCACTCTGTAATACTTTTTCCAGGCGCCGCCGCTGCTCCGGGTTACCAATAATAATAATTTTAATGTTAGCCTCCAATTTGGTATCCGGTGGTGGATTATAGATTAATTGACCGTTCTTTGTCTCCACCGCTATGGGCATTAGGCCGGCAACACTAAAAAAATCAATTTGGTCAAAGGTTTTGCCAATCAGTGAGCAGTTCCCAGCCACGAGAATCTCCTCAACCCGCAGGTTTTTGTCCCGGTCACGCAGCATCAGATCCAAAAAAGTAACCACCGCCGGTCTCACCATTTCTGAGGCCATCCTCATGCCCCCGATCAGGTTCGGTGAGATGACTGAATCAGCACCAGAGGAAGCTATTTTCGGCATCATTTTGGCATCATGGCAGCGGGAGATGATCCGCAGCTTGGGGTTTAAGTGTCTCGCGGTCAGGGTAATCAGCAGATTATCCTTATCCTCAGCGGTACAGGCAATCAGACCTTG
Source organism: Methylocystaceae bacterium (assembly GCA_050259135.1). Classification (GTDB taxonomy): domain Bacteria; phylum Bacillota; class Syntrophomonadia; order Syntrophomonadales; family JBLNAA01; genus JBLNAA01. The sequence continues at coordinate 6,851 of JBLNAA010000142.1, forward strand.
AGCGCGGTTTACCCCGGCCGCTAACTGAATATCATCACTGGAGGCATCTCCTTCGAGAACATATAGGTAGGGTGAAGCCTTTTCATCCCATAACCACTGGCAGCGGCGGCTGTCACTTTCTATAACCGCGATGGCACGCTGAGTGGAAAGGAATTCATTAATAATATGAATTCCGGTTTCTCCGGCACCACACAGAATGAAGTGATTCTCAAGTTTGGCCAGCTGCTTCTCCATCTTTCGCCTCCTAAACTCGTTTAAAAGATTGGCTTCGACTACAAAAGCCGTAAAACTGGAAACAAAATAGAGATAACCAATAGCCCCGATGACTATCAATACCATCGTAAATATTCGGCCCGCTGGATTATTGCTCAGATCGAAAATCTCCCCAAATCCAACTGAGGCGATGGTTATAACCGTCATATAAGCACAGTCCAGGTAGCTGGCAGTACCCCGAGTTAGAATATGATACCCCAGGGTGCCGATCAGGACTACACTGAATAAACCGCCAATTCCGATGAGGATATTGCGTTTTAACCCGCTCAATCCCTGCTCCCCCCGCTCAAAATCCTAGTTTTGTATAAAAACCCTACCCGGGGAACGCAGCTTATTAATCAAACCGCCGATTATAGCCGCATTCTCCTTTAATTAAACGCTGTCCTCCAAGTTCTCCATATAGATAGGCGGTAGCAGCAAATCCTGTACAATGACAGGCTACCACTTGTGTAACTTCCATATCCTTGATATTCTCCAGCGTGTTGTGCAGTCTCTCGGGAGATGCACTGATCAGATGGGTACCGCCGATATAAGCCTGAACCTTTTTCCCCGGAAACAGCTCCCGGGCATAGGCCACGGTATTACACAGTCCTGAATGAGCACAACCGCTCACTACCAACAACCCCTCCCGGGCATCGATAACCAGTGCCTGATCGTCATAAAGAAGGTCGGGCTTATCCGGAGCCAAATAGAAAGGCCCTCCCGAATCTTCCCAATCGTAGATTCGCGGTATAGAACCGGTTAATACCATACCTGGTGCCAGTTCGCGAGGTTTATCATCCGACTGAAACACGGCCCCCATTTTTTCCAAATCATCACGGCTGCGGGTAAAACCGATACTGGCATAACTGCTCTCACCGGTTTTGGCCAGCTTATTTTCCAGGGCCTGGGGATGCAGAAAAACCTTAGTTTCTCCATACTGCTCCAAAAGATGGGGTAATCCTCCAACATGGTCAAAATGGCCATGACTGATAATTACCCCGGCTAATGACTTCAGGTCTATACCCAGCGTTTTGGCATTAGTTAAAAAATAACCCTGGTTACCGGTATCAAGTAAATACTTTTGACCCTGCCAGTCAATATACACGGAAAAGCCGAATTCACCTATCAGCCCGGGAATCGGTGCAGTATTTTCAACGAGTATTGATATACGGGAATCCATGTTCTTGCCTCCGGTATTTATTTTATATAGTATGTATCTTATATTTTATAGTTTTAAGTTTTCTAATTAAATAATTGTCTGTATAAATATCAATGAAAATCATTAGCTATAAAAAAAGGACCGACAGCTTATAACTGCCAGCCCTTTTCATTACTCAGTATCGATTTATTTGGGGGCCATGCGGATGGCGCCGTCCAGACGAATGGTTTCAGCATTCAGATAGCCATTTTCCACAATAGCCTGTACCAGCATAGCAAACTCGATGGGCTCACCCAGTCTTTGCGGCATCGGAATGGATGCAGCCAGGGAATCACGGGCAGCCTGAGGCAGCTGAGCCAGCATCGGGGTATTGAAGGTTCCGGGGGCAATGGTGTTTACCCGGATCAGGTGTCTGGAAAGGTCACGAGCAATGGGCAGGGTCATGGCATGAACGCCGCCCTTGGAGGCAGAGTAAGCAGCCTGTCCAATCTGACCGTCAAAAGCAGCAACAGAAGCCACGTTAATGATAACGCCCTTCTCACCATCTTCTGCTTCGTTTTTGTCCATAACGAAAGCAGCGTTGCTCAGCATATCGAAAGCACCAATCAGGTTAACATTCATAACCATTTTGAACCATTCAATGTTCCAGGGGCCATCCTTGCCGATGGTCCGCCCTGCGCTGCCCATACCGGCATTGTTAACCAGGATGTGCAGAGCACCAAATTTTTCTACAGCAGCATTAACAGTGGCTTTGACATCTTCAGAAGACGTTACATTGCATTTGCAGAAGATGGCTTTGTCACCCAGCTGTGCAGCCAGGGCATTACCTTTTTCCTCATTCAGGTCAGCGATGACCACATTGGCACCAGCAGCATGCAGACGAATGACTGCAGCTTCGCCTAGTCCGGAAGCTCCTCCGGTTACAATGGCAGTTTTCCCCGCAATTCTCATCTTTTTACCTCCCCTTTTTTAATCGGTATTTCTGGTAATTATAAACAGCGTGCTTTAACTATTCTAATACATACTACTTAGTAATAGAATAGTTAAATTTATACGAAAATACCCCTTAAAAAAGGGGATTTCCGACCATTATTATTACCTTTTTTTACCGCGGGGTTATTATGCTAAGGCCGGCATGTGAATCTATGCACATTATCAGGGATGGCAGCAATTGTACTTTTATCCATCTTTTCCTTATTATATTTGATTTGCCGAATATACCATGTGCGATTCTCGCCCTTACCTTGGACGGCCAGCCACAGTTCAGCCGTTGATGTACCGAAATAACCCTGCGCCGTATACCAGTTGAATTTTATTTCATACTTAATATTTTCTGTCGTATCTGCAGTCAATCTTTTGACATCATAATTTTTTACCCAGGGGCTGGAAGCCCCGGTTACCCAATTCAAGCTTTCAAACTCGGAACGATATTTCTCTTTTAAACCTGGTGATAACAAAGCATACTGCCAGGCTCCATTTCTAGTTTTTACCGCTTCCGCCCAGTTATTAGCAGCCAATCGCGGGGCGGTTGGGGCCAATGCCGTTTCCAGCAAACTTACCTGTCGATGTAAGAGCTTGATCTCATGATGACATTTTCCTGACCATCCAATTAAAAACGAAGATAATATTATTGCGCCAACAATTAACCATTGCACCTTCTTCATGAACCGGCCCCCTAAAAACCATCACTTATATATATAGGTATGAGCCATTTCACTTCACTTTGCTAAAAATTTGGCTATACACCATGTCAACCGCTTCATACCAGATTTAACCGGCCATGATGGCGTGGTAGGAAGCCTCTTTGGGAGCTGGCCGCTATCAGAACATAATCATATATCATGGGAATGTCATGGTCATCCACTCGCTCAGGGCCTGGGATATGCCATTTCAAAACAATTACTCCGGTACCTTCAACCAGCGGAGTCACTGCCGGTATCGGTCGGTTTAGATCATCCAGCAGCCGGTCAGCCTTAATTAACAATCTGGTACGCCGATATCCCTGCTGGCACAAGATTATCCGATCCGCAGCCAAACGGGCTAATATACGGTTGTCATGGTGGGAATCCTGCAAGCCACCGGCTAAAGCACCCAGAGCCCCCCGATCAATTCCCAGACGTCCCAGGCTTAACATAGCATAATACCTGACCTCCGGGCAGTTATGGCTTAATAATTTAATGAGGAAGGGTACCGCTTTATTTCCCCAAGCTTGCCAACCAAAGCACTCCTGGTAAAAACTTCCTCGTTGGGTTTCGGAAACTTGACTACCAGCCGGATAGCCAGACCAGGCCATAAATAATCCATCCAAATCGGAACGCCGTCCCCAAATCAGCAGTTCTGCTCCCGGATAAAGATGGTGCCGGCTGGCGACGGAATTGTTTCTTAATAAGTCAACCACCGTGGTTTTGGAGTAATAAGCTATACACTCCAGATTATCTCCGGGAAGCAGAATATAGTACGGCCCCAGACCCAGACGTGAATGCTTTTTTTCTGGGCCGGGAATTTGAAGTAAGTCTCCCGATACTACGATTCTAGGGTTACAAATAACGTTAGCTCCCAGGATTACCTGCATCGGAGTTCGGTGTCGCTGGGCAATACGAAACAAGGTATCATTGGGTCGCACTATATACAACAACCGCCTCACCTCTTCCCGGAATGCAGACTCTCAATCTATATTATGGAATGGTCATGATGGTGTTCACTGACAGGGATTTATGAGATTCAGCGGTAAACGTGGAGGAAAGTTACGGGTTATGGAGAAAGAGGTAATATATAACAGCCTTGGGGGGAACTCAAGCGATGAACGAACTGTCCTTATTGGCATTGGCTTCATTTTTCGTTTATATCGTTCTGGGGGTCGCAAGTGCCGGAAAAGATTTAAAATCCGCAGTTAACCGGGGTTTTCTATACCTGTGTTCCAGCCTGGCTATCTGGTCGTTTGCCTATTCATTTGTCTATCCTTTAACCAACGCCACTCCAGCTAATCAGGAAAGCATTTGGTTCTGGTATCGATTATCGGCTTTAGGCTGGTGTACATTACCATCCATTGCTCTTCATTTTAGTATGATTCTGACCGGCAAAAATAAAAAGCTGGGCCGTTTATGGCCGCTATTGCTGGTCGTAATTTATATCCCGTCACTGGTTGAATTAGCCCAAAACTTTACCGGCATTCTCATTGCTGAGACCTTTATCCCCTCGGCCTATGGCATGGTTGAGGTTCAACGCACGTCCAGTCTCTGGTACCTGGCTCACAATTTGTATTTTCTTGGATTTGTCGGTGCTCATTTTTTGATGATAGCTCTCTGGGGACGACGGTCCCGTTACCGCCGCGATAAAAAGCAGGCTCGAATTATTGTAATCTGTGGGCTGATCAGCTTTGGTATCGGTATGGCAGTCAATCTTTATCTTCCCGGCAGAGGGGTGCAGGTACCGGCGGTAGCTCCTATCACCACATTGGTCTGGGCTGTTGGAATGGGTTACAGTATCGCTCGCTATGGTCTCACCACTTTGACTTCAGCGCTGGCGGCTGAGGAAATACTGTCCCGGGTAAAAGACCTGGTTTTTCTAGTCGATCCGGAGGGACGTATTATTCACCCCAACTATCAGGTTAGCAGTGCCATGGATATCAGTGAAGAACACCTTCAGGGGCAGATGTTGGCCAGCTTGACCCGGGAGCCTGAAGTAGTAAACAGCTATCTGGTCGAATTAAATCTGGGGAGGGATCCTCAAGAAAAGGCCGAGCTGACCCTCTCAGGCCAGCACAGCTTAATCCCCACTAATGTTATGTTTTCTCCTATCCGCAATCAGCTGCGCGATCTGGTTGGTATCGTGGTGGTAGCTCAGGATCTGCGGCCTACCAGACAGGTAAGTCAGAGCTCCGAGGCGGTCTCTGGTGCCAGCCAGGCCATGATTACCAGGGTTGACCAGCTTATGAACAATGCCACCCAGGTAGATCAATATGCTGCGCAAATAAACACTAATATTAATGAAGTTACGTCTGCCAGCCAACAAATAGCCAGTTCCCTGACTTCAGTCAATGACCTCGCTGCCCGGGTCAAAGATAAACTGAATGACCAATACCAATCAGTACTCGGGGTACAGGCAAAAAATGAATCTATCAGCCAAAAAGCTACCCAGACCTCGCAAAAAGCTCTAAACCTGTATGAGGAAATTGCTGAACAGATGCAGCAGGCCATAAAACAGACCGAGGTGGTTCAAGATATTACCGACATGGCAGAGACCATCTCCGCTATTGCTAATCAAACCAATTTACTGGCTCTGAATGCAGCCATAGAAGCAGCCCGGGCTGGGGAACAAGGCCGCGGCTTTGCCGTAGTTGCCGGGGAAGTACGCCGGTTAGCAGAGGAAAGTTCGGTTAATGCTGAACAAATTCAGCAAATAATCAAAGAAGTGACCCTTGCCGTTCAGGAGTTAGCCACGCATGCCGCCACTCTTATGCAGTTTCTGACTGATCGGGTAGTTCCCGACTATAATTTTATGGTGACCACCTGCAGCGATCATGCTCAAGAAATGGCCGAGATTTCGTCTTTTATGTCTACCTACACTGATTGGACCCAGCAGCTGGCTGCTGCTACTTCGCAGGTTACCTCGGCAGCCGATAAGTCTAACCAATTACTGCAGGTAAGCCTGGCCCGAGTAGAAGATATTAACAGCCACACTACCATGACAACTAATGCTGTCAGCGAAATCCAGCAACACTTAAACTCCCTGAACCAAACTGCCAATTTATTGAGAAATATGGTTGCCGCCCTTAAACAATAAAAAACCTTCTGGAGGTCAGGACAAAGCCTGAAATACAGAAGGCCTTTTTTCCATATCCTCTAAGCTGCACTTTGCCATCGCAGCTTCCGCATATGTTTCACTTCCTGCATCAAAACCAGCCAGGTTACCAGGGTCGCTATGCAATCAGATATTGGACCTGCCAGCCAGACACCGTCCAGGTGCAGCCAGGGAGGCAGAAGTATTAGCAGGGGTATCAGCAGAATAACCTGACGCAGCAGACTTAAAACCACTGACTTTTGGGCTTTTCCAATGGCCTGGAAGAAGTTCGCACTTACAATTTGTACTCCGACTATGGGCAGAAGAATGAGAAATATCCGCATGCCCCGGGTCCCGATAGCGATAACCTCAGCATCAGGTGTAAAAGCCTGAATCAAAAGATGCGGGATCGTCTCACCCATGATGAAACCTGCACTGGCGATCAAGGTAGCCGCCAAAATAGCCTTCTTTAGGGCATTAGTTACCCGGTGATAATTCTCTGCCCCATAATTAAACCCAATAATCGGCTGTGCCCCCTGGTTTATCCCAAAAATCGGCATTAATATAAACATGATAATCGTGTTCATGATACCAAAGGCAGCAATCGCACTATCCCCGCCATATTGAGCCAGATCGCGGTTAAACAGGATATTGATAACACTGGCTCCTAACTGCATCAGGAAAGGTGCCATGCCAATAGCCATTATTTCGTTAATTATTTGCCACCGCAGCCTCATGCACGGCAGGCGCAGCTTCAGCACACTGTTTCCTCTGGTAAAATAATAAACTACCAGAGATGCCGATACCGCCTGGGAAATTACAGTCGCCACCGCCGTTCCCTTAATTCCCATCCCCAGCCAATAAATAAAGATAAAATCCAGTAGAATATTCAGCCCGGCATTAATTAAAAGCACAACCATTGACATACGTGGATTTCCCTCTGATCTGATGACTGCACTTAAGCCAAAACTGGTAAACTGAAAAATTGATCCCCAAAGAATGATACTGATAAACTGCCTTCCAAAGGGAAGAGTCTGGGAACTGGCGCCGAACTTCATCAGTAATTGATCTAAAAAAGTCAACATAATGGCAGAAGTAATAATTGATATAATTACTCCCAGCATAAAAGCATTGCCCAGTATGGCTTCTGCATCATCCGGTCGGCGTTCACCCAGGCGTATGGATACCAGAGCCCCTGACCCGATACCGATCAGCATTCCAAAAGCCATGATGATAAAAGATATCGGCATAGTAATTGACATACCAGCTATGGCATCCGCTCCGACTATATTGCCGACAAACAGGCGATCAATAATCGTATATAAAGAATTCGCCAGCATCCCGACAATTGCGGGCAAGGAAAATTTGATCAACAGACTGGTTATATTATCCCTACCTAACTGCAGTGTCCTTTCGTCCATACACACTCCTACTTTGATAAGAAATATTTCCTAAGGGAAAACCTGGTTTTAGCTGTTTCCTAATCCCTTTGCTCTTGCCGAGATATTATATCATTATTAATTTTTTCTGAATACGTATTTATAGTGATTAGACGACCAACCAGGTCATCCCTTCTGTCTTGTGGTAACCAGAACTCGGGCAATTCGCATATTGATAGCTATATCTTGCAAACTGGAAGGGATGAAACATGAAACTGAATAACCTGCGAATTGGCACCCGTTTAGCTATTGGCTTTATTTTGGTCCTATTCCTGATGCTGATGATGCTTGGTCTCAGTCTTTACTACATATCCAGTATCCAGAGTAACCTGGATAAGGTTCAGCAGCTTAATCTTCAACAAATCCATGATGCTTACGAAATGCGGATAAACATCGATGCTACTAATTTACACCTGCATGCTTTAATATTGGCTTCTGACCCCCGGCTTAAACAACAGGCCAGCCAGGCAGTTGAGCAGGCACGTACCGGTTATCGCCAATCGTTTGCCCATCTCAGCAGTATTGAAAAAACGGAAACAGGAAAGCAATTACTGAAAGAAATCACTGATGCTATCGCTGTTGCCCGGGTGGCTAATGACCTCGCCGTCAGCCTTGATCAAAGCGGCAAACCGGCTGAAGCTGCCATTCAGCTGATGTCAAACGGGGTTAAAATCTCCCAGATTGAGACCAAACTTAACGAACTGATAGCCTATGAAGAACAACAATCCCAAAATCTTACCGACGTGGCGCACCAAGAATACCAAGATTCGCTGGTACTATTGATCATGCTAAGTTTGGCTGCTCTGATTATAGCCGCAGTATGCGGTTTCCTGGTTACCCGCAGCATTACCCAGCCTTTGAGTGCTATGGTAGACAGTACCCGATTAATCACCGACGGCAACCTGCAGGTCAGAATCAGAAAGGTGGGCCGTGATGAGGTGGCACAATTAGCGGATGCTTTTAGTATCATGGCCGATAAAATTCGAGTGCTGGTCAGTCAGGTCATTGATAAGGCGGCTACCGTGTCAGCATCGGCCCAGCAATTGACGGCCAGTTCCGAACAAACTGCTTCCAGCGCTAATGAAAATGCTATGACCATCTCTGAGGTGGCCTCAGCCATAGACCAGCTTAATGGAAATGTAGAAAAGATATCGGCCAGCTCACAGCAAACCGTCATTCATGCTGATACTGGTTACCATGGTATTAACCAGGTCGAAAAACAAATTGACTTGATATCACAATCCACCAGTTCAGTGTCCCTGGTTATTACGGCTTTGAATCGAAAAGCCCAGGAAATTAATCAAATCGTCGAACTGATTCGTTCAATTGCCGCTCAGACTAACTTACTGGCACTGAATGCGGCCATAGAAGCTGCCCGTGCCGGTGATCAGGGGCGTGGATTTGCGGTGGTAGCCGAAGAGGTCAGAAAACTAGCTGAACAATCAGCAGAAGCCGGTAAGGATATTTTGAAACTGGTAAGCTCTATCCAGGAGGAAGCCAGCCGGGCAGTTGAGGATATGAGCCATGGTCTGCGGGAAGTGGAGATCGGAATCAATATCGCCCACGAAGTCAGCAGTGCGTTCGAAAAGATCATTTCCCAGGTTCATGATCTTAATGGGCAAATAACGCGGGTATCGGCAGCTTCCAATCAGATCACGGAAGGAGTACAAAATGTGGCTGCTTCCACCGAAGAACAGACAGCGGCGGTAGAGGAAGTCTCTGCTTCCGCCTCTGCCTTATCGCAGGTAGCTGTGGCCTTGAGTGAACTGGTACAGATATTTCAGGTATAAGTAACACTAAAGCAGGAAAGAGGTGATAAATACACCTCTTTCCTGCTAATATTTACATTTCGTTCTGGATACTAAGATTTTATTTCCCCGGACGCGATCGTGAGGTCAACATATCCCTTGATAAAGCCATAGTCATCGGTGGCCAGCAGTATAATATGCTGCCCGGCAGTGACCGGTATATCGCTGTTAACTGTATAGGGGACTGTACCGTCCAATCTGCTGTTCAGCCCTGGAGGCGTGCTTAAAGCACCATCCTGTTTTATATAACACCACTTAGTAGCTCCAGCTAAATTGAGGGTACCAATTTGGGTTGTTCCTGTGGTGCTGCCTGCAACCGGTGCAGAATAATTGGTCACCACGGTCAATGCTGCAGCGGTTTGACCTGGGGTACGGTTAATAGTCAATGAATAAACCCGGGGACTATTCATATTCTCCATGTAAAGAATAGATATGGGTTGCGTTCCCGCTGCGTCTACGGTCAGTGTATCACCGCTGGTTACCACATGTCCCATGCCATTGGTATCACACACCCATACCCCACTATTAGCAGACATGGTTGGTATAATCACCATTTTATCAGCGGCTGCGACATTAACCGTATAGCTGTAAGTGCTCGGCAAGAAGGTTATACCTTCCGGCGCCACAACCAGGCCGCTCATATCGGCGCTGGGTATATTATTGGTAGCTGTAACCCAGCCAGATGGATTATACCCTGGTCTGGCATATGTGATAACCACCTGGTCTCCCGCTGCAACCTGTACCTGACCAGTACTGGGGGTACTTCCCACCAGCGTCACCGAACCACTAAAATACCCGGTAGTAGATTCCGATAGAGTTATATCTTCTCCTACGGTATCAGAAGGAGAAGTAACATGTACCGAGATAGGCCCGGTCCCTGCTGCCATCGTATCAGTTACATGAATACCAAAAGATTGGTCGATTGGATGGAATGGGAAGTTATCGGTTGATATACTAGCCGGCGTAATTATTGACCCGGCGTTAACATAACAGGGCCGGACCAGTTTAGCGGCATCGGTTATTCCATCACCAGGAAAATAGATTAATACTGCCGCATTAGAGATATCAGCAATAGTTTTGCCGGCCAAAACAGCTTCCGGAACCGGGAAATTAACATATCCATTGGCATCGGTTAAGCCATGTCCCAAATATACCAGATCGCTCGGCGGCGCAGGCGTATTAACATAGTCATAGATGCTTGGATCAAATCCATTCAGGTTAGTGCCAGAACTAGTCGGGTCGATGAAATAATGTATGGTTTTCCCTCCGGTCTGATACCCAACAAAGTTGGTTTGAACCGCGGCGGTAATCGGGTTGCTGTAAGGATTACCATTAATATTTACCCAGAGTCGCGAATTGCCGAGGGCCTTTTCAAAGTAATTGTATCCATAAACATCGGAAGTTCCCACCCGAACAGCGTCAAAATACTGACCGGCATTCAGGTCAGGAGCAGCGGGATTGGTATTATAATCGAGATTAAAGGTGTAGATACCGCTGGCATCGGTACTGCCGGACAAAAGGGCGGTATTATAGTCCAGGCGGCCATCCTGATCGGTGTCTACATAAAGATTTACTGTGTCCCCGGTTACCGGCTCTGCCGTACCATCCAGCACCATAGTCAATAGCTTTAGATTGGCTATTTGATTACTCATGATTTGGCGATAGCCTGTAATTGCACTGCTGTCATACCTGGAAGTTATAGTAATAATGTCCTGTCCGGCACTGTATTTCACGTTGTAGTAAAAATCGTTGGTGTATGGGGCAGCATTGAGATCAGCTGCCGTCAGCTCTGCCTTACCAGATGCATCAGTAGCCGCATTACCAATAAGGCCGTTGGTTTCGCTGTTATAAAACTCTATGGTCTTACTGCTTACCGGGTTACCCTGATCATCATAAAGATAAGCGGTTAAATTATGATGGAAGACCTGGGGAGCCCATAAAACACACTTCGTTTGTGTATTTGAGCTCCATACCGGTGTGGTCAGAGAAATACCCCCACAAGAAACCTGGCAGCCATACTGTCCCCAGTCATAACCGGGATTAGCAGCAAAAATATTTTGCATACTTAATCTTCCATAACTGTCGGTAGTCCCATAAATCGTCGTATCATCACTGAAATCATTATTTTTGTTCCAGTCAATGCGAACAGATACGACAGCACCAGACACCGGTGATCCACCCTCGTAAGCAAAATGTGCTTTGACATTGACCGAGGTTATCTTCTGGCCGGTGGTGTCGACATTGGCCTGACAATCGCTGGCTGCCAACAAGGGCGGCAAATTTCCCTGCCGATTGATGTGGAGCGGGATCTCCCCGCCGATATCATAGCCGTATACATTCGCCGCAGCATGAACCAGGTACACCCCATCCCCGAGGCCGCTGATGTCATAATCTGTGCACAGCATGCCCTTAGCATCAGTTTTGGTGTTGGCCACCGTGAAAACCTCATTAACCTCCATGCGCCCATTTTGATTCTTATCAACCCAGAATTCCACGGTCAGGTTACTAACCGGATTTCCGTTCGGGCCAGTTACCACCGCTCCAAGTTTTATCAGGTTAGAGCTGGTTTCGGGCACGGCAAAGATATTTACGGAACCAGGTTTTGGAATAGAACTGGGGTAGTACCATCCCTGTCCCTTGCTGAACCCATAGGCACCATCACCGGCGTACTCAGCCTCAATGCTCCATACCTGATTAGGATCAGAAACCTGGGGAGAATTTGGTACCACATAGCCGTTGGCAGTGGCCGTACCCAATGAAGTACGCTGTAACCCATCCGGGGAAGCCTGATAGTAGTTTACGGTTCCAGCTATGACATTGGCCGGGGTATATGGGTCAAACAGCAAGGCATGCGGAAGAACCGTATTTGTCACATTATTTACCACATCGGGAACCACCAAAACTGCACGGGGCTTGGCATTGACAGTGTGGTTGCTGTATGTCACCTTCGCTGAGGTCACTTCACTTATATACAATGCCAGGGTATGGCTGCCCACTGTGTTGATCTTATTGCGGGGAACATACAGTTTCCCCGTCCCATTGACAAAATTTACCTGTCCTTCCCACAACGAATCAGAACCTTCGGATACCCAGACCCGAACCGGGGTAGACAGCATAGTGCCATCCATCTTTTTTGCCCCGGTAATATCTACTTGTAAAGCACTCCCGGCTGATATGTCAGCGGCCATATTTACGATAGCTGCCGACTGATCTGTCATCGAAGTGACGGCAAAGCCGTCGATAAGCCAGCCTCGGAAGCCATTATTACCGGTATCCTTTGTGTTAAAAACAAACTTGACCCTGATTGAGCTGCCCTCAAAACCTTCCAGGGGTATCAGGTAATCCTGCCAGGCCCCGGGCAGATCATACCCTCCGGAAGTGTAAGCCTTTTCATGCATGGAAGCCGTATCCCGGACTGCGTATTCGGGGTTTAGCACCGCCAGCGTTTTTTCCCCGTTAACATCTACAATAACTACTGACATTATGTCCCGGCTATCGGCCAGTCTCCCTTCGATTTCCCACCAGCTCTTAAACTTCAGTACCGGGCTGTTGGTCGGAACGGTAATGGCAGGTGAAAGCAGATATCCGGTTTGGGGGGTGTTTGACCATCCTCCGGGGAAGGTAGTAGCACTTCCCATCTCCCCGATATAGTTGCCAACTGCTCTGGCCTGAGGATTGGCACTGCTGCCAAACCAGAAACACTTGCCGCTGGGAGCTGAAGGTAAAAGCCCATTACTGCTATCACCGGCCGGGAGGTCAACCAGACCAACGCCGTTGTTCACTGGATCAATGGCGGCGTTTCTAATACTGTTGTCGTTATATAACTCATGCCATAATCCGCTGTAAGTCCAGCCGCTCTGAGTATAGGAAAACGGCTGGCTGGCAGCTAATATACCCGGGCTGGAAGCTGTCCCGGTATAAATCTTGACCACATACTGAGCTGATGGGTTGACCCATAATGTGGTTATACGTACCACCCCATTATTGAGCTGAACCCCTTCCAGCGAAGCTCCATAAAAGGCATTGCTGTTATTTTCCGATACTGCTACCTTTACCGCCCGACCGTCAGTCAGGTTTAATACCGGAGTCCAGCAGGAAGTATAATCCATACTTACTGATGAAACTGATGTATTCAGGCTGAAGCTGATACTGGTATCACTGGCGGTTACTGTCTGAACTTCTATCGTCTGATAAGAACTGCTTTCATGTGAACTTGAAGTAGTAGATGTCGGGGCTGTCGTTGATGCTCCAGTGGCCTGTTTGATCGAATCCATGACAGATTTAACCACATTAGTTACTGATGGCTGTGTTGCTGGCTGGGTTTGGTTATTGTTTACCGGAGGTGTACCCTGCTGTTCCACTGGCTGCGGCGGTGCTATAGCCGGGGCCGCCTGCTGCATCTGGGTTACTGTTTGTTCAACCCAGGTTATTTGCTCCTGCCAGGCTTTCTGTTCAGCAGCCGGCATGGGAGCCGGAGGAACCGGCGGAGCGGTAGCTGAAATTACCGTGGTAGCTTGGCCTGCCGGCACCGTAACTGTCTGGCCGCCGGCCGATACTTCAACACTGCCGTTGGCCACACTGGTGCTTTGACCGGCAGAGGTTACCTCATTGCTCCAGAAGGTTCCGCGAATTGCCGCCACCCCCCAGGGCATATCGACCTGTACCCTGACCTTTTTCTGATAGGGATTCTTATACCAGGCCTGTATCTGCTGGTTCGCCGCCAGCTGCGGCAAGTTAAGCGCCGCCAGACGGGTAAAAGGTAACAGGCCAATCTTTTCTCCGATTTCTTCCCGATTTATGGTGGCAGCAAGTCCTCCATAAATTTTGCCTTTGGGGATGCTAATTTCCAGGTAATCAACCATTTGCCCCCTGGCTCCGTCTATTAAAATCGTGGTCTGAGCTTTAGCTTCTTTGATCGCTATTTCACTATTTTGTTCTAGAAGCAGCGATGATCCGTCCAGGAATTTCACTTCTGCCTTGGCTCCGGCAGCAGTTTCAACCTTACTGCCGGTTGGGCAATCGGTGATGGCATTGATTTTCTTATTATTAAGATAAACATCACCCTCGAGAGGATTTAATTGTCCGGCCATGGCAATAATGGACTTTTCGGGTGCCAGGTTAAGCATCAGGGCCAGCCCCCGGGCAATATCCAACCGCTGAGCCGGTGCTTCAGGTTTAAACTGGTTTTTATCAGCCAGTGTAAATATTCCGGCGTCAAGAGCAATGGCAATATCCTGCGCCGCCCAGTAGTTGGGTTTTACATCCTTGACCGCCGCTGGAACATTTGCCGCAGGCTTTGCAGCACTGGTTAATCTTAATATCATAGTGCTGGCTTCAGCACGGGAAACCGCAGTTTCCGGTCGGAAATAGCCATTATATCCTTTAATCAATCCGGCTTTCGCTGACGCTTCGATATAAGGGGAAGCCCAATATCTGGCGGCAACATCCTTGAAGCTGGCCTTGGGGACTGGCTTGGTATTAATAGGTAAGCCGGCAGCCTTTACCAGCATAACCGCCATTTCCGCCCTGGTCATCTTACCGTTCGGCTTAAAAGTGCCATCCGGATAACCTTTGGTCACCCCCTGATCCACTAGGTATTTAACAAATGGATAGGAAGCATTATCAGTGGAAAGGTCTTTAAATGCCTGATCTGCAGCTAAAGCCTTTCCAGCGAATGCCACAATCAGAAGCATTACAATAATAAGGAATATAACTCTCTTTTTCACTTTGTTCCTCCCCCCCCCAAAAAGTCCAAGAATTTTTATGTTATCAGCAGTTATTATGTTAAGTAATAATAGGTAATTGATCGTAGGTTTATAATTCTATTTGATATAAAATCCTCCTGCCTAAAGCGAAAAAGTGACTGCCGCAAATTGTAAGTGCCGGAAAATTATAAAAGCCCGGCTGGCAGTTAACCAACCGGGCTTTTAATCAATCTACTTTATTTGTACATGTCATCGATGTAAGTTTTACACCGGTCCAGAACCACTTTGGTCTTTATCTTTTGTGAGGGTGTGACTTCGCCTTTGGTTTCCAGCCAGCGGGCTGGCATAATCCGGAACTGCTTGATGGTCTCATAGTCCTCCAGCTGAGCATTAACCTTCTCAATTTCCTGACTTAATATCTTATTCAGGGCTGGATGTCCAACAATATCCTGACCAGCCTTGACACACATCCGCATGCCATTAATTTCTTCATAAGCCAGTTCGTCTTCATTTATCGGTAAAGCCTGGCTCTTAAAGACATTTAGAATCAGGTCAAAATTGGGCACCACTAAAGCACTTATATATTTGCGGTCATTACCGACCACCACTACCTGTTCAATCAGCGCGCTGTTGGCGCAAAGTGCCTCAATACGAGCCTGCGCCACATTCTTACCGGTATCGAGCACGATGATGGTCTTTTTCCGGTCAACAATACGGATATACCCATGTCCGTCAGCTTCAGCTATATCTCCGGTCTTAAACCAGCCGTCCTCAGTAAAGCTCTCCGCATCGGCCTGCGGGTTATTATAATAGTTGGTAATGATACCAGGTCCTCTAATTAGGAGTTCGCCGTCGTCCTCTATTTTAAATTCGGAAGTCGGGTTAGGAGGAGAAATCCAGCCAACCTTGTATGCATTCGGGCATGATTCAGCTACACCGGCACCGCTCTCAGTCAGGCCATAGCCATAGCCGATATAAACCCCCATCCCCACATACTTACGCTGCAGCTCGGGATCCAGATAGGCTCCGCCCACATTCAAGTCCCGCAGCCGGCCTCCCAAGGCGTGATGTATGCGCCAGTAAACGGTATTATAGCAGTTGAGCCACTCTTCCTGCAGCTTGCCGGTCAGTTGGTCTTCGTATGGTATGGTTAAATCCATATAACCATCTTTATCCTCAATCGCATAGGTAGCCTGCTGAGCTACATCCATAGCTTTGATCCAAAGATTCTTACCTGCTTCGGTGGCAGAAAAGGCATTTTGGAATCCCAATAAAGCACGGGCGGCTACCCTGGGCACCAGGGTTACCCAGGTAGGGCGAACCGCCTGGATATCTGACAGGAAAGTAGAAGGTGATTGGGCAAAACCGATGCAGGCACCAGTGGCCATTGGCCCGTAGTAGCCATTACATTTTTCCATGATATGCGAAAGCGGAAGGGTTACCATGCTTACTATATTGCTGTCACTGGTACGACCATATTTGGTTAAATGGCGGAACCCTCTCAATGGGCAGTAATGCATGCTTTTATGGGTGTGCATTACCCCCTTTAATCTACCAGTGGTACCAGAAGTGTAAACCATCGTCGCCGGGTCATCACCGGTAATTGAATTGACCCGCGCCTTCAAAGTATTTATCCGGCTGTCACGGAGGCTGGCCCCCCGGCCGATTAATTCGCCCAGGCCAAAGGTTCTTTTGCCGTCACCTTTAAAGCCCTTTTGCAGGCAGACAAAATACTGCACTGCCGGCATTTGATCTGCATATTTCAAAGTTTCTTCCATCTGCGCAGGATTGTCGAGATAGATTAACCGAAACTGGCTGTTGTCATAAATCTGCAACGTTTCTTCCTTGGATAGACTGGGATAAATTGATACAGTGGCGGCTCCGGCAAATAGACTTCCAGTATCAGCCCAGGCCCAACGCACACTGTTATGCGCCTTTACAGCAACCCGGTCCCCTTTTTGAATTCCGAGATCCATTAACCCTAAGGCGATGTTTTCCAGACCAGTTACCAACTCATAATAAGTAAGTAAGCGCCACTTATTATTTTCATAAAAAATATTGGCTGGCCTACCACCAAAGTTAGCCTGATTCAAATACATCATCTGGGGAATGGTATGAACCTCTTGCTCGAAGCGATCCAACATAAACATTGCGTTACTCACCTTATCACCCCAAACTATAAATTTTTATAACCCCGTCCCGGGACGAGTCCCCATTACGCCCCATAATTTTGAAATTCTCTATTAACATATGAATTCCTGTAAATAAATTTATTTTTTATTAACATTTCTGACTTTAATGTATTTTCCGCAGTTATATTACTCAAAAAAGCAGCACCCCACTTACCTGGTTAAAAGGTTAGCGAAGTGCTGCTATTACATTATTATTCAATTCTTACCTTGGCGGAGTGAGTGAAACCCAACGCAGAATATCTGTAAATAATATCCCTTTTTCTATTACCTTTCCGCCAGTTAAGTACTGCCAATAGTCGGCATAAATCTCAACTTGCGGCCGATAATGTTCGGTCAGCACCTGTAACGTACCCTCCCCTTCTACAGCATCTGATTTATAATCAACTATTACCCAGCCATCCTGTTCCTTGAACACCAAATCAATGGTACCTTTGCTGTAGCAGTCGTCCTGCCAGCTGCCAAAGGCAGTCTCGGTCAGTATTACTTCAGCCCGCTGAACCCGCTTCCAGAAGTTCATATTTAGTACCCCGGTCAGTAATACTCTGAAGTCTCTAAGTTCTTTCTCGTCAACCCCGGCATCAGTCAGAACCGCAGTCAGCCAGGCTGTATCATTTAATAGTCCGGGCCTAAATACCAGGAATTCCAGAGCCCGATGAACAGCATTCCCCCAGGTCGGCCCCCGCCCTTTCCCGCTGCCCGGCAGATAAGTGATGCCCTGGTGTGCTATCCCGGTCACGGTTGCCAGCTTACTGCTGGGGGTTTTACTCAATCTCAGGCGCTCATTTCTTATTTCCTGCTGCGGCCAAAAGTCATTAGCGGCAGTTAATCGCTCGTCGATTGTTACTGGATGCTCGGAAACGAAAGAATGATCTCCAACTATTTCAATATTCTCCGCATCAGGTACTAGAGAGGCCCAGCGGCTCTTTTCCGGTTTCCCGGTATAATTACTGATTACCAGGACATCTTTAGCCCGAGTTGCTGCTACGTATAACAAGCGTATACGCTCTGCCTCCTGATAGGCTGTTTCACGATCATGGAGTTCCTGCCATCCCTCCGGATAGGCAAGTACCCGACTCGCAAAATCTGCAATCGGCTGAACCACCTTTAACCACCCTTGCGACTGACAGCCCTGGCGCTCCACATGCATATTCACTCCGCCGCCGGTTCCGGAGGCTGGATCAGCCAGTATTACTATGGGGGCTTCCAACCCCTTGGCTTTATGCAGATTCATAATCCTTACGCCCCTGGCCCGGCCATAAGTAAGATCCAGTTCATCCTCCACCCCGGATTCTAAAAACTGCCTCATAAACGGTATCAGCTGTTCGAAGCGAAACCGTCCTTTTGGTTCCGCCTGATGCAAATTTTCAGTCAGCAGATAATAATTGGCCGCCCCGCTGCTGCCTGACTGCTGCATTAATAAGGGTAATACTCCGACCTCTTCAGCCATATTTTCCAACGCAGCCGTGGGAAGCAGCTCTCTTGATACCCGGCGAAACCGACAGAGCTGTTCAAAAGCCTCAGCATATTTTGACTGCAGCTCGCCTGGTAAGCCGGGTGGCAGTGCTTCCAGGTAACAGAAGCTGCCTCCAGCTTGATGAAAATCATACAAATCCTGATCGCTAAAGCCATAAAACAACCCTCTTAATACCGCAGCTAATAATACCGGATTATACGGATCAGCTACCACCTCGGCCAGATATAGCAGTTCTTGCAGAGGGATATGATTTCCCAGCTGGTTTTGCCCGCTGATAGAATAGGGAATGCCGATAACCTCTAATTCCCGTGCGTAATACGCCATATGTTTTTTAACGGGCACCAGTATCATAAAATCGTCAGGCACCGGCTGCCGGCCTACACTGCCATCAACTGTCAATGACATTTCCCCGGTCAGGGTTTCACTGATGAAGGCGGCTACCCTTTTGGCATCCTGGTCAGCTATCCGGTCAGACCCGTCGCGAGGTTCCTTCTGTAAATTGATCATTTTTATCCCGGCCATACTATCATCCGGCAGTGATCTGTTAGACAGCATTGATCGGTAGGGAACTTGCCCCGGTGCTGAGCCCTCTTCAAAAAGTGGACTGAAAGTCTGATTGACCCAATCTACTATCATCGGCAAAGACCGAAAATTGCTGGTTAAGGAGATTATTTCACCGCCGGCCTCCATAATTTGCTTTTGAATTTGGTAAAAGATATCAACATCTGCCCGGCGGAAACGATAAATTGACTGCTTAGGGTCCCCCACCACAAAAAGAGCACCCGGGCGTGGCAGTATTTTGGTCCAATCCTGCTCTGTAACATCATCGCCGGCCAGGTACATCATTATTTCAGCCTGAATTGGGTCGGTGTCCTGAAATTCATCCACCAGGAGGATGGGAAAGCGACGCTGAAAATAAGCACGTACCTCGGCATGCTCCTTCAGCATGGCGGCAGTTCTCAACAGCAGATCCTGAAAATTAAGACAGTTTTCTTCCCGCCTTAATTGATCGTAATAAGCAACTGCCGGCTGTAAATATTCAATTATGGGAAGGTAACGGTATTGACGCCAGAGACTCAGAGCAGGCTCTGCTGCCTCCTGCTGGAAGGTTTCGTAAGCAGATTTCATCCCCAGGGCGGTATCCTTGTCAGCCCAGCGGTTTTGAGTCACCCCGGCATTGCCCTCCAATTTATCTAAAAGCTCAGCCACAACCAGGTCATCCTGTAAATCAAAAGATCGATCCCAGCGCTGGATTTGCCTTAATTTCAGCTGCAAAGTGTCCCAGCCTTTATCAGGTTCTCTGGCGGGCAAACCGGCAGCTGCCATGGTCATTAAATGTCTAAGCGCCTGCCGTACCGGGCCAAAATCAGGATACGGCGAATCCGCCGCCGGGAAATTAACTTCCGGATAAGTATTTAACTGCTGATAGGAATTAAAAAGCTGGGCAGGAGTGATCCCGATCGGCTGCAGTGTCGACAGGGCTTGCTGACTGGTCAAGGCCAGGTAATCGTTCCAGGCCCGGGCTTCCAGAATTTGTTCCTCGGCTCCTTCTATTTCCTTAAAATCAGGTGATAACCCAGCTTCCACCGGCCGTTCCCGCAGCATCATGGAACAAAAAGCATGAATGGTGCCGATGAAACAGTTATGAAGCTCATCAACCGCAGCCAGAGCTCTTAATTTTGCCTCCCCGGTGGCACTGCGGCAGGTGGATTCTAATTCTATCTGCAGTCTTTCCTGCAGTTCACCCGCGGCTTTACGGGTAAAGGTAACTATGGCAATTTCCGATAATTTTGCCTTACCTTCGGTAACCAACGCTGTAGCTCTGGCTACCAGGCTGCTGGTCTTTCCGGATCCCGCTCCCGCTTCCACAAACAGGTTGATATTCAGTTGTTCCTTAAGAAAACACCGAGCTTCTTGATCCAGCAGCTGCATTTTATTCATACGCCTGCAGCTCCTTCCACTGTTGCAGCGTCCTATTGCTGTCATTGGCTATCATCATTGCCATCTGCTCACACCCCTGAGGGAAGCGGCAAACTATACGGTAGTCACAGTATCGGCACTCTTCATCATTATGGCGGCAGCCATATTTACCGCCGGTTATTAGGCTCCAAAGGAGGCTGACGGCTTCCATTCCCTGGTTTCTCTTTTCCGGCAACCGTATAACCACCCGGCCTTCACCCTGGCGGGAAGGAAAAAGGTACCCGGCCTTTTCAACATAAGCTCCCGGGTCCAGACCTTGATCCAAAATTGATTGCAGAGCTAAGGTATAGAGTAAATGCTGAATTTGGCGTCCTTGTTTGACGTATCCCCGTTCGGAGTAATGACTGTGACCACCGGTTTTGTAATCCCATGCCTGATAGCCCTTTCCAACCAGGGGCCGATCAATTCTGTCGATCCGCCCCCGCAGATTAAATGTTTTACCGCTGGGGAGTTCTATCCTGATGGGGGCAGCAATTCCGGCTCCGGCAGTTCTTGCCTCACCTTCACCAAAACCAAAGGGAACCTCAAAAAAGGCTGGTTCGCTGGCGGGATCAGCTGAATGGTACAGCTTATAAAAAACCCCCAACCCTTTAATAATTTCATCACTGGCTGTTATGTAGGCCAGCTCATTGCTGGCCGGGACCAAAGCCCTCCACTCACCAATCACCTTCAAGGCTATATCTCCAAGGTAACTAAAAGGCAGCCGGGGTGAACCCGCCTGTCGGCGGCCAAAACGGCAATATATTTCATGCAGCAGGCTTCCCATCTGCAAGGGATCCAGCCAGGTACCCAAATCAGCTGATGCGTCCGAGGCTGGGGACAATTTTAATATATAGCGCAGGAAGTAGGCATAGGGACACCTGCCGGCAGCCTCCAGGCTGCTGGCAGAAACCGTTCTCAGGGCTGATTGCTCATTAAGTATCAGGTTACCGTCAAAAGGAGTAAACGCCGAACTGCTCCGCTGCTTTTGCGCATACAATCCCCGGGAAGTGCCCGGGTAACAGGCTGTCAGGGTTTCGTTCCATTCCCCGGTACCCCTCATACCCGGCCACGAACACCCCCACCACTCGCTGTCCCCAAGTGATTGGTCAAGTTGCCGGGGCAGGAAATTTTCCGGCAGCGGCAGCGCCTGCTGTAACCTGGAGTAGTCGGCCTCCTGATCACCTGATATCTGACGATAAACCTGCAGAAGGAGACTTGAAGGCAGCAAGGAACGAAAACGGGAAGGGTCATAGCAGGAATAAATCAGGGACAATTGACCGCGGCGTGTGGCTAAAAACCTGGTCAGGCGGTATACTTTGTCATTGGCGGCCTGCTTTTTTAGTGGCAGCTTATCCGATAAAGCCTTTCTTTCTTCATCGAGGATAATAGGATCCTGACCCCCAGAACCGGGAAAAGTATCGGCATCTAACCCTACGACAAAGGTATTTTCCCGGCCGCACCACTCTGCTTCACTATAATGACAAACAAACAGATGTCCCGGACGGGGCCCGCTGACAGACACCGACTGTTCAGCAACAATTTCCTTTAGCAGCCGCAGTCCATGGCTTAATGGCACCGTCTGGCCAAAGTATGATGCATACTGTTGTAACACCTCATCTAAAACCGCCAGCGCTTCCTGATCGGCTTCACTCTCCTGGCCTGCAAATTGCTTCAGACAGCCGGTCAGGCCCGTACAGAGGACTGAAAAGTCGACACCGCTGCTGTCTTCCGGCTCCCCCCAGGCAGAAAGCAGATTGGTACAGAAATCAATCAAAATCTGGCCGTACTGAAGCTCCTGATCAAACTCCCCGGCTCTTTCCTGGCAATGGGTGTACCAGGCCTGAAGTCCTGAAAGATAGTCTTGCTTACCACGGCCCGCGTTGGCATCCAGCCATATACGGCCTACAGCACCAGGGAACTCCTGGTTAAGATAACCGTCCATAAGCAGGCGGTGAAAGACCGCTGCAGAATAATTGCTTTCCATCCATTCCAACAACTGCAGGCACAACCGTCCCGGAGCGGTGGCATCAACAGGGATGCCCGCGGCAAAAACGGCTGGTATGCCGGCAGCTTCCGTAATTGAATAGGCCAAACGGGCATAGGCCGTGGTATCAGTGTAACAGAGGACAGCCGCATCCAGGGTTAATCCAGCCGCCAGTATCCGACGTAGTGCAGTGCGTATTTCATTACTGCGTCCATAAGCAGGAATTATCTCCACCGTCGTTTCATTCAGCCTGATTGGCTGAAAAAACGCATTATTCTGGTCACTTTCAGCGTCAACACTATGAAAGGCTTGAAACCTGGTCAAAACCTTAATCCCAGTTACCATCACCTGCGGCAGATAAACACGGGAACTGGCTGGAATCGCCTGCAGTAACTCCTGAGCTAACCACGGCAATTCAAGCTGATCAGGAATTAATAGTCGACGGTCCCGCCATAAATCAGGGTTTTGATCAAATAAGGCTGCCGCCCTTCGGTAAAGATCAGCCTGGTCAACTAATGAAAACTCCTCCAGCCGTCCTTCATATTCAGACAAAATTTTGCATAATTCCAATTCCTTAGGTCCCAACTGGCCTCGGGACAGGTCATCAGCGCTGATACCAGCCAGACGCAGTTCATTGATGCTTTTGCCTATCCAGGGTTCTAATTTGCCCAATCGGTACAAGTGATAGAAATAGTTCAGTTCCTGCCGGTCACCCAGACTGTTAATCACCTGTTTTAGCAGACGCAGCTGTTCAATCTCACCCAGCAAATGCAGATTTCTGCAGCGAAGATCGGTTTGATCTGCCATATAAGCCAATTCGGATACGGTGCTCGGCCTGAGATTTAACCAGGGTACCCCGGATCGAGCCAGTGCCTCCAGAAGCATATGGCCTTGAGATCGCGTGGGGGCTAATAATAATTTTTCCTGCCAGCGATACTCAGTACAAATTTCTTGTAACCTTTCGAGCAACAGATGCAACGTTTTTCACCTCTTATGCCTGTGTCAAACATCAATTGATCAATAAAAAAAGGCCGCCTGTATTTACGCGGCCACAACCGTGCAAATAAGTATTGCTTTAACCAAGTTCTATAGTTTTTCCCCCCAGCAGTTCAGCGGTACTGGGGTCACAAGTGACAAAAATAACCTGGTTATCCCCGGCCCATTCTGATATCATAGCCGCTGCCCGATGCCTGCGCTCAGGATCGAGATCAACCAGGCAATCATCCAGTACCACCATACCCCCGCCTGCAGGGAATAATTTATTCAGCCAGGCAAACCGAAAAGCCAGTGCTACCAGGCCCATAGTTCCCGCTGAGAGCAGATCGAAGGGTACACTATAAGTATCCTGGCGCTGAAGGCCAAATTCAAGAAAACCAGGTTTATCAACCACCTCATAACGACCTGCCGTCAGTTCATCAACCTGGTGAGCAAAATGTTCCATGAACAACTTTTCTGCCATTTGTTTAACTTCCTGTTCAGCTGCCGCGAATGCTTGCCTGACTCTAAGCAGGGTATGGGCTTCTTCAATCAAGTGCTGATGCTCTTCAACTATTTCATCATATTGACGGCGCAGATCCTCATAGCCCTCATCACCCACAGCAGCCTCCTGATCATGATAGGCCGCCAGCAAGTCAGCTAATTCCTGAGTCAGTTGTTTTTCTTCAAACCGACAGGTATCCAGATAGCTGCGAAATTCTTGGGTGCTGGTAAAAGTTGGCGGAAGCGCATCAAGAACCGCCAACTCGTTACTGATTTCGGTATAGGCCTGTTGCACCTCTTCCAGCCTGTCACTGGCTTGCTCCAGACTAGCATACAGGGTTTGCCAGCGTTCAATCTTATCCCGTACCTGGTTTATACCCATTCGCAGGTGGCGCTCCTCCCCCAACAGAGCCTCCATTTCCTGCTGGATTTCCGGCAGCGGACGTGACGGGGGAAGGCCTTCCTTCTCACCGAGTTCCTGTTCAACCTCATACCGATTACGTTCTCCCAGCAGCATGGAAGCCATAATACGCAGTCCATCAATTTCACGATTAATTATCCCGGCCCGCCGATAATTATAACGTGCTTCCTCCAGGTTTTCCATTTCCAACCCCAATAAAAGGCCGCCCAGATTGCTGCGGCAACTTTCATATTCCTCTTTGAGGCTGGTATAATCACTCTCGCTAGACTGTACTTCAATAACCGCTATTCCCGGAATCTCCAGGCGCAGATACCGGTTAGCTTGATAATCATGAACACCAGCTGCCATAAGCATATCCTCAAAATCGCAGGTTAGTTGAGCATTTTGATCAGCAACCAAATTAACCCGCATGCTCATTTGTGATGCCTGCAGGGAAATTTTCAGATCTTCGAACCGCCGGTTTACGATTTCTATTTCTGTCATTTGACTATCAGCTATTGGTTTTAAAGAACTTATTTCCGTCAGCAGTATTTGTTCCTGCTGGCTGCAGTAGTCAAGCTTATTTAATAAATCCTGCAACACCTGCCGTCGCTGTCGCTCCCGGCTGTGTTCTTCCTCCACTTTAAGCAGGGATAGACGGGTGGTAACCTCACTGAGCCGTTCCTGCTGCCGTTCCCGCAAATGTATCGCCACCGGCCATTCCCGAATATCAGCTTTAATGACTTCCGCTTCCTGTAACAACTTTTCCAGCGCCGGCTCCAATTCCAGACGGCGTATAATATTGTCCTCCAGTTTAGTCATATCCGATATTTCTTGCTGCTTAGCGGTAATGATCCCCCGCAGTTCCTTAATCTGCTGGGCCAGGCGGCTTGCCCTTTGCTCATAGTCAAGACACCGTTTCATACTCTTTCCTAATTGTTCCCGCTGGTAATAAGCTGTCAGAATCTTTCCGACACCCTTTTGATAAGGCCGCTCTATTCCACGCCCGCCTTCCGGGCAGCCTTTGTTTAAATCCCACCTGGCTAATAATATATCCAGTTCCTGGTTAAGCTGATTTTCTAACTGACGTACTGATACGCCGTCTAACTCCAGGGCGGCTTGATGGAGTATACCGCTGAACCCCTGCGCCAGGTCCTGCGAAGTTATCTGAGCAAAAAGATTTTGAAAATCATTTTGCCCGGCAAAAACCAAAGTTTCCAGAGTCTTTTCACCGCATCCAAAGATAGCGGTAAGCTGCTGATAAACTGCCACCTCCCTGGTGACTATAGCTCCTGACCCAACCTCCAACTGCACCGAAGGCCGATGCCCGAAGGTCTTGAGCAGCCGAAGGTCACCCTTATCAGTACCCACGTTCAGTTCAACATCAACCTTATTACCCCCGCTGAGCGGCAGATAGCGCTGTTCAAATTGTTTTTTCTCCGCTCCCCTAAAAGTAACCGGAGACAGCAGCCCGAACCGTAAAGCTTCAACCAGGGTGCTTTTCCCGGCCTCATTAGGACCCAGTATCACATTTACTCCCGGGGCAAAATCAATCGCAATATTTTTCAGACCTGCAAATTGCCGGGTTTTAAAGTGTTTAATTATCACGTTCCTGCCCCCCGATCAATTGATAGGCCAGCTGTAGTGCCGCCGGGTCATCCTGCAAAAGGTGAAGCAGGCAATGAGAAAAGCTGCCTTCCATAAACCCCCGATCAATTTCTTGGGAGGACAGCAGAAGCTCTAAGTGATTCCTGACTTCCAAATAATACAGGCAGCGATGAAGGCGCTGATAAAATTCGGGCATAGCCTGGTATAACGAATGGTCAATCGTTCCTGAAAGATCGAGCCGGGCCAGCGTCTGTTCAGGGTTAGCGGCCAACAACTCCTTTTCCAGGTTATCTAAATCGGAAAAGTCAGTGATAGTTCGGTTAATAGTGCGGAAATGATACGCGGAAGGATCATAAGCCAGTGCCGAGTAATGACCATCATCGACGGCAATCACCCAGGCATTGCCCGGATGATTACACTCCATTCCATCCGGCTCCGGGGTACCGCATACCAGCAATCGAGCATCCTTTACCTGTTCCTGATCGGGATATCGCCGGTGAGGATGCCCCAGCAGCCAAAGATCAACCGCTATCGATTCTAATTCTGGTATACTCATATTAAAGTAGGCTCCCTGCAGATCGGGAGACATCCCTTCAATAGCACCGTGGGCGATACCTAGGTTAAGCCGCTCGGGGTCAATGGTAGTATCTTTTATCCAGCCCAGACAGTTCTCATCTGCACGCCGACTGTAACAGGGGGCTGGATAGAGATCTATTTCCAAGCCATACCTGTCCAGGTGATATACCCGGGGTTCGTTCATGATTACCAATTTATCAGGCAATCTTCTCCCCATTGCCCGCCATAAGTCAGCTGCCCCATCATCATAATCATAATTGCCTGGTAAAACTGCAATTGTCTTGCCGTTGAAACGGCTAAAACATTCTACGGCCTGCTCACGCCAATAACTTCCCGGGGATGGGCTATGGAAAAGGTCGCCGGCAATCACCACCAGCTGACACTGCTGCCGGTTAGCCTCAGTAATTATATTATTAAGTGCAGCCCAGCGGACCTGCTGCAAATCTTTCCGAACCGGCTCCGGATAACGCGAAAAGGCCATGCCCAAATGGACATCGCCGGTATGTAAAATTTTGACCTGCAATCTGCCTACCTCCTAACCCCCGGATGATAGCATCAGATACTAATAGTGGATATTTTCTAAATTATAACAGAAGAAGGAACTGATTAAGGCGGGAAAAATGACTTAACCCTGGTTGTCTTGTTAATTTTAGTGCGGAGGCTGCGGAATGTTAATATTTACTCAGGGACGGCCTAAAAAGTAAGAGTTTATATTTTCGTCCGGTTTCATCTGACCGGCAGTCTTCCATCCGAACCGACGGCCCTTAAGGGTTTGCCAATGATGGTCTGCCCGTTTCCGGTCAAGCTTAAATACGGCCAGTATCAAGGCACCCAGGCACCGCCCCAGATAATAATAATAAAACCATGACGGGTACCCGTTCGTTCCCATAACATAGCCCACACCACAGCCATATAAATACCCACGTCGGTGCAAGACCTGCCGTGTATTCGCATACGGATCAGGATGATAAACTATTAAACTCGGCTGATACCAAACTAATTCCCCAGCATCAATAATTTTAATCAACAGCTGGGTATCTTCCGCACACCCCCAGAGGGTGTTGGTACCTACGCCTAAATCTTCTTTAAAGACCGGGGGCGCTGGCAGAACATTTCTTCGCCAAAACATAGTATTAGTCGATGCACACCCCCATGCCCCATAGCGATCAAGAACCTGGGCGGTTTTATTAAATTTACCGACTACAATATTTCCCCGTTCATCTAAGACTCGGCCAATAAGCCCGCCAGCTTCAGGATGCCGATTAAACCATTCGGCTGCCTCGGCGAGCAAATCCTGAGGATACCAGGAATCATCATCCGGGAAGCCGATTATATCACCGGAAGCAAATTTCAAACCATAATTGCGGGCTCGGGAGACGCCTGATTTTCCAAATCGTTGATAAATAATCGAAAAAACAGAACCATACTTATTGATGAGTGGTACCAACCGCTTATCTTCATTGCTATCGACTATTATCAGCTCGAAGTCATGATAAGTTTGTTTTTCCAGATAGGCTAAAAACCTGGCCACCTCATCAGTGCGGCCGACTGTAGCCATAATCAGTGTTATTTTCATATAATTCTTTCCTCAAGCCATTCTTGATAGCGGGATTGTATATAGTCGCTTATTTCCTGTTCGTAACGCTGCTGAGAAAATTTCAGAGCCTGGCTGCGCATCACCTCGGTCTGGAAACGACCTTCCCAGCGTTTAAACTGTTTAATGGCCTCACTCAAGGATTCAACACTGGGATCATTGAAAAAAATACCGGTTGCCTCTTCCCAGTTATGACCATTGGCCTCAACCACGGTTTCCCTCGCTCCACCGCGAGCCAGGGCAATAACTGGTGTTCCTGCTGCCTGAGCCTCTACCGGAACTATACCAAAAGCATCTTCCGCTGGAAAGATAAGTGCCCGGGCTCCGCTCATCAACTGAGCCAGAGGACTGCCCTCTATATATCCCAGTACTTCGACATTTTTACCAGCCAGCTGCTGGCAGTATTTCAGCTGCGGCCCATCACCCACCACTTTTAGCGGCAGCCCCAGTTGATTAAAGGTTTCTATGACCAGCGGAACCCTTTTGTTGGGCACCAGACGTGATACCAAGAGAAAATATCTATCTTTTCTTTCAGCTGGAAAATATCGGTCTACCTCCACCGGAGGATAGATTACCTGAGCTCGCCGCCGATACGCCCTCCAAATACGCTGGGCCACGGTTTGTGAATTGGCGATAAAATAATCAACCCGACTGGTTGAATCCACATCCCAGAGCCGGAGGTAGTGCAGCAGCCAGTGTGCCAATTTGGACTTAAGCCCCTCATCCATATGGTAATCACTTAAGAATTGAGATGAAAAATCCCAGGCGTAGCTCGCCGGAGTATGACAGTAACAGATATGCAGTTGATCGCTTTTTGCCATTACTCCCTTAGCCACACAATGACTGCTGGATAATACAATATCACAGTTATCAAACCGGAGCTGTTCAATATGATAAGGAAATACCGGCAGCCGCCAACGATAATTACTGGTAATATTGCGTTTATCCTGTAATGCTGATGTATAAACCATTTCCGGCTTAAAACCTAACCTGGCCAGTGATTCAGGACGATAAAAAAGTGTAAATAAAGGAGCATCGGGGTAAATATTGTGCAGTGACTGCAAACACTTTTCTGCCCCTCCCAAATCAACCACCCAGTCATGAACCAGGCCGACGCGTACCATGTTCTTCCCCCTCTAGTAAGCACCCTTGTGAGAAAATATTGCTGGAATGGTCTTAATTAAAATAGATAAATCCAGTCGCCAGCACTTGTGCTGTACATACCAGGATTCCATTTCAATCCGCTGCCGGATAGGGATCTCGTTTCGGCCGCTTACCTGCCATATACCGGTGATACCTGGTCGTAAAGTCAGTATAATTTCGGCTGCATCCCCCATCATCGGTAACTCAGAGGTAAGATATGGCCTGGGTCCAATCAGGCTCATGTCACCGGTTATGACATTAAAAAGCTGAGGAATTTCATTAAGGCTGAGCCACCGCAGCCAACGTCCTATCCTGGTCACCCGGGGATCATAGCCCTTGAGTTTGGCATAAATCTCCCACTCCGTATGTTTTTCGGGATGGTTATTCAGGTAGGCTCTCAGCATTGGCTCATTATCTTCATACATGGTTCGGAGTTTGTAGAAGATATACTGCTGTCCACCTCTTCCTACTCGTATCTGCCGGAAAATTACCGGACCTGGCGAATCCAGTTTTATTACTAAGCCAAGTACTAAAAGCACCGGTAAAATAGCAATCAGCAATATGGCGGCTATCAACCTTTCAGCCACTACCCACAACCAGGAACCTTTAGATGATTCTGTCGCCCGGTCAGCCTGGGTTAATGTATCTGGATAAACATTTGTCTCTGGGTACAACAATCCAACTTTCAAATCCCTGTTCTCCTGCTCGCTCTATTGTCTTGCACCATTCTGAAACTCTTGCACCAGGATTTGCTGCAGCTGTTTCAAATACAGTGTCTGATTATATTTTAAGGTTGGTACACTATTTATTTGAACCTGCATCCGCTCAGCCCCGGTCATCCAGGCCCGTGCAGTTTTGCCAGTATTACCCTTATATAATGTTATCGGTTTCAGATATTGCCCGGCTAAAGCAGTATTTGCTTTTAATAGTGCTGCCTGACCGGCAGCCAGCTCTAAGTCGGGTATTTTGCTTTCGAGGTAGGGGGGCAGTTGTTTGCGAGCCTCCAAAATTCTGGACAAATACCAATCAGCTTCTGTATTCTTGCCGCGGTCAAGACACTGCCAGGCAGCAGCCAGTCCGGTACTTGCCAGCATCCGATAAGGTTCGGGGGCAAAAGGATTGTTTTCTATAGCCCGGCCAGCTGCTTCCACCTGCAGGTCCTTTCGTCCCAGTAAGCCGTAAGTAGTAAAAAGGCTGGCCATTAAATCGGGCTGTCCCGTACTTAACCGGGCAGCTCTGCCTGCATAGTCCAACGAATTTTCACAACCGGCCTGGTCCTGCTGCTGTACTGCCTGCAGCGCGGCAGTGCGCGCAAGATTGGCCAAATACTGCGCGCTCCACGGGTCCGCCTTAGCCGCCTGCTGATAATATCCTGATGCGAGATTCAACTCTTTCTGGGTCAGCGCCTCCGCTCCTTTGTTTCCCAGCAGAATTCCGGCGTACATCCTTCCGGCCAAAATAGTTATCACCAATGCTGCCAATATCCCAACAACTTTTACCCCTTGAACCCGGATATTCAATGGTGAACCTGAACCCTTATTACTTTTTTGCTGGGGGTCTGCAATGAGTTTGCCGCGTACCGCTCCCATTAAAGCAAAAAGGGTCAGGGCAATAGCGGGTATAGAAAGGTCAAAGTCCATTCCCGCATGTACCGCTATGACAATGGCTGCCAGAGCCTCGGCCAGAATCAGCGGACAATCAGGGTGAGCGAGCATCGTCTGTCGACGTTTGAACAGCAGACACAAGAAGAATATACCGATGGCGGCTACAGTTAGCAGACCTGGAATACCGGTTTCGATAGTTACCTTCAGGTAATAGTTATGCATTTCATTGACGAAATAAGTCTGATCAGCATAGGAGTGATAAAGGGCTGCCCACCCCCCGCCCCCCGTACCGGTGAGCGGATAGTCACGGACTATTTTAAGGCCATCCCGATAAGATACCATACGCTCGGCCTGACTGGTATTGTCGGTGAAAGTCTGGTCTGCCCTGGCAATTACCCGGTCAGGAAACAAGAAATCCAATGATGAAGCAGCCGGATACTTTACGATTCCGCCAACGAAGATGACAAGCAGCAACAGGGTGCCGCCTGCCAGCAGCATGGTTCTGGCTGCTTTAGAAGGTACCTTGTCCGGGTCCGCCTTTTCCCTTTTAGAGGTTTTTCCCTGGTTAACCGGTTTAGGACGGCAATAGGTAATCGTCGTTCCCAGCAGGGAAACAGCAGCACCGCCAGCCAGCAGTACCAGAAAGGCGATCCAGCTCTCCTCAGCCAGATAGGCGTTTTGCACGACCCGCCCAACCACTAAAATACTGATCAGGAGCATTCCAGTCAGCCTGAGCGCCCTCAACCTATTCCCAGATGGAATCACAGCCACATATAACGCCAGGAATACCAGGGTCAGCATCCAGCTGGCCCGCGACAGGGTACCTAGAATAGTCACTCCCAGCAGTAAACATCCCGATAATAACAAAGATACCTGCCATCGTTTATACATCGTATGTACTAAACCCAGCCCTAAGAGAAAAGAAGCAGCCAGATATATGGCAGTCGCATTATGATACTGCAGAGCTGACCGGATATAACCGTCAGCAAATGCTGAAGGAAAGTTAATCCACCCCAGGGCTGCCCCCAGTCCAATCACCGCCAGCCCACATCCGCTAAGATAGACTGCTCAGGCCAGGCGTCCAAGGAAATGCTCATTCTCACCCCAGCGGGCAGCCATAAAGTACACCATGACATAGCTGCCGACGGTTATCCAGCCAACCAGTGCATCGTGATAAACGACAGGATGCAGCAGTGATATGGTATAGATGATTCCGAAGAGCAGAACCCCATAATCGAGATAAATATATTCCCCTGGCTGCTGGCTCCAGAGGTACAGAATAAATAGCAGACTGATTATTATAAGCATGGGGAACAATTCGGCGGGGAAAAAGAGACCCCGGAGCCAGGTGGAAACAAGTATTACCCCCAGCAAAAACAGTTCGGAAACCTTACTAAAAGGCCGTTCTTTTTTATCTGATCGCTGTTTAACCAAAAATAAACACCAGCCAATTAACAAAAATTAATTATCTTTATCAACTAAATTTATAACTCTATTATTAATATCGTATAAAAGTCACGAACCTACAAAAAAACCTGCCTCTGGTAAAACAGAGGCAGGTTTATGGCTATCTTAGATTTCTATTAGCCCGTCGCATTCCTATACATATTTATCATAAACACTAACTATCAGTTTAAAGCGAAATCACTAAATGTATTAGAGATACCCGGATAACAACCTCCTTCTACAACCAGACGGAATGCGTACCCATCAGGCAAAATTTCACCCGCTACTGTAGCCTTCGTTGAAGCGGCGGTTAAAGTTTCCACTGTGTCAACATCTTGCCATATGTTCGGATCAGGAGGTAACATCTGCAATTTGACACTGGTAGCACCAGTGGGGGCTGTAAAATATAATACAGTTTTACTTTCCTCGTAACGGCCTTCCAGGTCAACAATCGGTGAAGGATTACTGATAGATATGGTAACTTCCCGGTCATCAACCGCTGGATCTTTGGTAAACAACACTACCGCCGTATCGGAAGTGGTAACTGTATATCCTTCAACAGCTCCATCACCATTGAATAACTGGCATATCTCAGATGCAACGTCTGAAACAGACATGCCAGCGGTAACCTCTAACAGGCGTACCTCATTATTGATAACTACTCCATCCATCACATCTGTAAATTTTACCCTTATTTGCCCGTCCCTGCCCGCACCAGCAGTTATGGTCAGCTTGGTAACTTCACTTGTCCCTGGGTCACCCGTACTTCCTGGTGGTTCATCATATTTCACATTATAATTCACACCAGTTCCTATCTGGCTATCGTCAATAACCAGCTCCGCATAAGCTTTCACCCGGTTGTTGCTGTCAGCGGCTACAAATATTATACTATTCGCATTTGCGACCGGAATTGGTCCACTCACTTGTAGGAAATCTATATTCTTGGAAATATCATCGTTGTAATATGGTACGGATGCAGCAGTAATTGAGTACCACCAGGTGAGACTATCCATGTTTACCGGAATTTCGCCAGGCGGAGTTATACTACTGCCGCCATCATCCGGACCGAAAGTAAACAAGCCGGGACTTAATTGCTCCGGATTCCCGCAATACTGCGGCGGGTAGTATTTTATTATCAATGTTTGAGTTTCACTACCATCAACTACCAGAGCACGATTTGAACTATCCATCGCAATCCATAGAGGTCTATTCAATTGTTCCGTCCCCCAGGACTGAACCAGTTCTCCAGAGTCATTGATCATAAAAATCTGATTAGAATCATCACTGACCAGAACGTTCCCCTGACTGTCTACCGCCAAATATTCCAAACCGCCACTATAGCCATTGAGATC
Source organism: Methylocystaceae bacterium (assembly GCA_050259135.1). GTDB lineage: Bacteria > Bacillota > Syntrophomonadia > Syntrophomonadales > JBLNAA01 > JBLNAA01. The sequence continues at coordinate 40,810 of JBLNAA010000142.1, forward strand.
ACACGTCCATGAGCAGGACCAGCCTTCGCCGAAGCTGTACTTTTGTACCCGGTTGTTTTGGTAATCAGCCAGATAAACATCGCCATAATTATCGTTTGATTTACTTACTGCAATGGAACAAGGTTGGATGTCAGGCTGTAACTGTATTGCTGATATACTTCCCTGCGTGTCGTCTATTCGTCCAACATCAACTGTGTTGCCATGAAAAACATAGAGGTTAATGTCATCGGTTGCAATGGAATTGATGCTGTCATCAAATATCCATGATCGTTCAGTCGGAGCATAGGAAAGGCCATTATCATTTGATACATATTCGAGAACGGTTAAATAACAAGCTATAAACAAATGCTCGCCGCTGCTGTCAACAGCTACACAGGAAGGGGAAAATTCTCCACCAATACTCGTAATAACATCACCTGCCGGGTTCAATTTAACAACAGCTTGATCTGGCACATAAATGTTACCCGCTGCATCACAGGCTATTCCTCCAATTTCGCCGAATGATTGACCATCATAACCGGTATATAGGCGAACGGGCTGATATTTCAATCCATCAACACCATTTATGGTTAGACATGTGGCTGTCTTTAACGCCTCGCCCTTATCTGCGTGGTTATTCCATCCCTTGTCTACAATCACCACAATGCCGGTTGCGGGTTCCAGTGCGCCATCGATAAATTCACTCAAATCAATGCTTTGAATCAGATTGCTGTAATCACTGTTTGATAATTTTATGGTCAGGAATTTGTCTGATATATTATCGAAGCAGTAATCACCCGGTTCCATAGTGTCAGGGCTGGTGGCAGGCTCATAACTGCTGGCCAGGGTACAACTGTTCGTTCCGTCAGTAATAGTGAATTTACTCAGATCAAAGTGCGAGTCTTGAACAAAAGTGGACGAGTTGAGATGCAGCGCCAGGACATGGTTATCAATATCCAAGTAATTCCCTGTAGTATCCAGGGTGGTGGTATTATCCCCGGTTCCTCCCCCACCGAACTCGCAGCGCAGTCCGCCCTGAGCGCCGACTCCAATGAAGCCGCCGTTAAAATAAATCATATCACTGAAGGCTTTGGAGAGGGTGGTCGCCTTCACCCAGCTAGTTCCATCCAAAGACTTATATAAATCAACGGCATCGTAAGAGGTACTGTCGGCTGCCAAATAAGTCTGGTTCCCATAGGTCAGGCGCATCAGATTGGCAGTATCTAAGTCAGTGCCAACCTTAGTCCAGGTCCGACCGTTGGTAGAGGTGTAAATCCTGCCGGGATGCGGGTCACCGGTCAGCACATTATCTTCGGC
>JBLNAA010000143.1:0-10707 GCA_050259135.1 Methylocystaceae bacterium
TAAAGAACCGGACCCGGTTAAATATCAAATAACTTCTCTGCCAGGGGCAGTTTTTACACTACCCCGAAATCAATATGGGGAGGAAATGCCTAAGGCGGCTGTTGCCAAGGCTTCGAGGAAAAAGCCGTAATGCCGACGCCCCGAACCGGGGCAAGCTGCAGCGCCCTGAAGTCGCGTAAGCGACTGAGGAAGTCCCCTTGGGGGAGACGCAGCGAGAGCGCCGTCAGCACATGGAGGTGCTGTCGGCGCGGTACCCGGTAAGGCAGGAGGTAAGCGGCAATTTTTCCCGAAGCCGCAGGCTGCCAGCGTGGTATTACTCCCCAGAGAATATAATAACTAGCAAAAAGGGGTGCCCGGTTACGGGCACCCCTCTGACACCCTACTCTACCCCAATAAAATAATAATAATGGGGCTGCCCGCCATTATGCATCTCTACATCTTGATCCGGGCACCAATTCTCGATCAGCTCACGCGTGTTTTCCGCTTCTTGCTCATTGATGTCAAGCCCATAAAAAATGGTTATCAGTTCTTTATTTTCATCTACCATCAGGTCAATCAGAGCCTCAACCGTTTCAGCAACACTGCTCTTTACTACTTCAATGCTTTCATTAATCAATCCCAGATAACTGCCTTCTTTGATGGAATGACCGTTAACCTGGGCATCACGTACCGCCCTGGTTACCTCTCCGGATACAACACGAGCAGCAGCTTCCTGCATCGAAGCAACCACATCTTCGGAGTCTCCTTCAGCGTCAAAAGATACCATGGCTGAAATCCCTTGTACTACACTGACGGTAGGGATAACATATACTTTTTTGGTGGTCAAATCTTTAACCTGTTCTGCTGCCATAATTATGTTCTTATTGTTAGGAAGGATAATAACTTCTCTGGCATGCAGGCTTTCCACTGCTTTTAATAAATCTTCGGTACTTGGGTTCATGGTTTGACCGCCTTCAACCATAACCCCTACGCCCAGACTGCTAAGCACCTCTAATAAACCATCACCACTGGCAACCGCGACTACCCCCAGGTTGGGGAGCACTTGTTCCTCACTATTTCCTGCAATCTGCAGTTTTTCATTGCGTTCGCGAATTTCATCCAACATATTATTAATCTTGATATCATGCAGAGTTCCCATTTCCAGCAGCAATTCCATAACCTTGCCGGGATGGGCGGTATGCACATGAATTTTCATCATATCAAAATCAGTAATTACAAGTACGCAATTGCCTATGGCTTCGAGTTTTCTGGTTACTCTATCACGATCCATAGATTGGTTACCTTGAACCAGTACTTCGGTGCAATAAGGATTATTTAAATCTACTTCCTCTTCAGCCGTAGGTATGATCTGCTGCAGCATTGGTTCTGCCGCAGTACTGTAGTCAATTTCTTCACCCGACCAGGCACTCAGCATACCCTCAATAAAATAAACCCAGCCCTGACCACCAGAATCGACGACCCCTGCTTCTTTTAATATTGGCAGCTGCTGCGGGGTACGAGCCAATGCTGCTTTACCGGCCTGCAAAGCCGCTCGAGTGGTGCCGGCAATATCCGCTCCCTGGCGGGCTGCTGCCAGCGCTCCGTGGGCACATTCCCGTACCACGGTTAAAATCGTACCTTCAACCGGCTTCATAACCGCCTTGTAAGCCGTATCTGCCCCAGACTGAAGTGCCTGGGCCCAGACCAAAGCATCAACCTCTTCATGGTTATCCAGTTCTTTATATAATCCACGGAAAACCTGGGAAAGAATCACTCCGGAATTCCCTCTCGCTCCCATTAAAGCTCCGCGGCCAGCAGCTTTGGCCACTTTACCAATACCTGAACCGGCCTCTTTTTCCCCTTCAAGTACTGCAGAGCGCAAGGTCATCGACATATTGGTTCCCGTATCTCCATCAGGAACCGGAAAAACGTTGAGGGCATTAACTTCGTCACGGTGTAACTCAAGATTATTGCTGCCTGCACGGATACCACTAATAAAATCATTACCAGTTATATAGTCCAAACCCAAGACGTTAGTCACCCCTATTCTTTCTCTACTTTTACGCCCTGGACATTAACATTTACACGAGAAACCTTGAGTCCAGCCGTTTCTTCCAAGACATAGTGTACCTTTTGCATAACATTCTCAGCTACCACCGAGATTTTAGCTCCATAACCGACGATTATATATACATCTACCACCAGTCCATCCGGTGCTTCTTTGACTTCGACTCCCTTACGTACCGATTCCAGCCCCAGAATGGCACCAATACCCGTTTTCCATTCACGGGGAACCATACCCACTAATCCGTAAGAATCAATGGCGGCTAATCCGGCTACCGTTTCCACTGCTTCTTTACTAACGGTGATCAATCCAATATCTGTATGCTCAATGGTAAACATATATCTATCCTCCTTTTAAAAAGCTTTCTAAAGCTCCTAACAAAATATTACCCCGTAAACTTGCTCTTGGCTAGTTGCAGTGTTAAAATGGTATGCGTGTAATCTGATCATGAGAGGGGGATTTGCCAATGGCTAAGTGCGTCGTATGTGGTAAGGGCGTTACATTTGGAAAGCAATACAGCCATTCGCATATTAGAACCAACCGCTCCTGGAAACCAAATGTTCAAAAGGTATCCATTGTGGTCGACGGCAGGCCGACCAAGGCTTCGGTATGCACCAGATGCTTACGCTCGGGCAAGGTTCAAAGAGCACTGTAAAAATAGAACCTTTTCCCCGATTCCTTTTGAAGGGATCGGGGTTTGCTCTTTTTTAGGCCAATTATTGACGCAAAGCACTTACTTCCTCTTCATTAAAGGTATAGGTTTCATTGCAAAAATTACACCGCGCTTCTATCTGTCCCATCTCCTTGAGTGATGCATCTATGTCCTCTTCTGGCAGGGCTTTGATTATTGATATTAGTTTTTCTCGGCTGCAGCGACAGCTAAAGGAAACAGATATCCGCTCCAATACCTCAAAATTACCTGCACCCATCACCAGGTTTAAGATTTCATCAAGATTACTGTGGCTGTAAACCAGGTTTGATAATGGTTCCAGGCTGCCTATTTTCTCTTCAATCATTGCCAGCTTATCATCACTGACTCCCGGCAGAGCTTGAATCAATAGGCCTCCCGAAGCTAGTACTGATAGATCAGTATTTACCAGTACACCCAGCGCCACCAGTGAGGCTACCTGTTCTGAGGCAAACAGGTAATAAGCAATATCATCGCCAATCTCACCGGTCTGTAAGGGAACTGAACCGGTAAAAGGCTGTTTTAAGCCCATATCCTTAATCACACTCAAAAAACCGTTAGTCCCAACCAGCCCGCCCACATCCAGTTTTCCCGGACGTTTACTGGGTAAATCAGCATTGGGGTTCTCGACATATAGTCTGGCGGTACCCTCGGGTTCAGCTACAGCTACAATATTACCCACGGGTCCGCCGCCATTAACCTGAATGGTAACTCCATTGCCGGTCTTTAAATCAGAAGCCAATAATAAAGCCCCCGTGGCCAAACGTCCGCTGGCAGCACAAGCAGTAGCAGACATATGATGACGCAGGGATAATTCGCCAGTCAGTACCGTCGTACGGGCAATAACCAGTCTTACTTCCCGGTCCCGGTCTATTGCTTTGATTAATTCATCCATATTTAACCACCGTTTCCCATTAATTCTCGGTCATATTATACCATGACACCATCAGACCGCCTAATTTACCGGCTGCTTATATTACAAAAGCCGACCTATCCATATTCAGGTAATGGACAGGATATTTTACGATTTGTGATTATATCTAAATTGTCTTATGGTTACCAACAATAAAGCCAGATGACCGGAAATTATCAAGAAATAGCCCACTTCTCCTATTTTGCGGCTTCTTTATAAAAAAGCTTATAATTGTTAAAACCCGTGGTTTGGGGAGAGGAGATGACCAATGTTAGGTAAGCAGAAAATATCATTTATAATAGTGTTGACCATGCTGCTATCAGCTGCCGGAATTGGACTGGCAATCCAATTCCACCAACAAAGATCACAGATTGCTACGGTTGATGCCCCCAAAACGGCTGCTATCTCCGCCCAGGAGACTAGTATAACTTCGTCTGATCATTCGGCAGACCCATCCGCCAAGGACGCGGTTAGCAGCAAAAATACCACTGCTCCAATGACAGTAAAAACCAATCCAGTAGCCAATTCCAAACCGGCTGCGGTTAAACGGGCTGCAGTCCCGGCTAAAACAACTATCAAAAAGACAACCAACCCAACTGCTGCGAGCAGAAAAACTACCAGCTCTGCCAGCAGCAATCAGACAACCAGTACCACAACGCCTTCGCGTGGCGGGCAGCGAACCCTGACCATGCTGGCAACCGCATATGATCCGGGACCGGGAAGTAATGATCAATGGGCTGGTATTTCTTATCTGGGAACACCGCTGCATTATGGTATAGTTGCTGTTGACCCCGACGTAATACCTCTGGGAAGCCACCTTTATATCGAAGGCTATGGCGAAGGGTATGCGGCAGATACCGGCGGGGCAATCAAAGGTAACCGTATCGATCTCTGTTATGATACTTATGATGAAGCTATGAACTTTGGTATGAAATATGTAAAGGTTACCATTTTAGATTAAAGGTCTCTTAAAAAAGAGGTGCCCATCTTAACCGATGGGCACCTCTTTCTTTACTTATCTTTCTCTTGCTGATAAAGAATACGTTTCTCATTCAGCCGTTTAGCAACCGATTCGGGAACCAGTCCCTTAATATTACCGCCTAATAGAGCGGCTTCTTTGACTCCACTGGAACTGATATAGAGATATTCGGGTCGGCACATGATAAAGAATGTTTCTGCCCTGGCAAAAAGATGAGAATTCATCATCGCCAACTGCATTTCATACTCAAAGTCACTCTGGCTGCGGAGGCCACGGATAATAACTTCTGCCTGGCGCTCAACTACATAATTAACCAATAATCCACTAAAAGAATCTATTTCTACATTGGGCAGGTGAATTGTTGCTTCTTTTATCATTTCCACCCGCTCATCCAGTGAAAACAGTGGCATTTTGGTTACATTATGGACCACCGCAACAATAACCCGATCAAAATGCTGACAGCTTCTCTCTATAATGTCTATGTGACCTGTGGTGACCGGGTCAAAACTTCCCGCGTACACCGCTGTTCTTTCCAACACCCTATCCCCCTTTATTCTCCTGGTTACAATTCAGGGTTAGCAGCTATAATTTTTCTCCATTAATTGACCTTTTTCCTGCTTCTACTGCACACTTTCCTGAATTAAGCAATCCAAGGCAAGGGAACAAGTTAGAAATGACTATTCTTTGAGCAGGTTATTAGCGATAACCACCCGCTGAATTTCGTTGGTGCCTTCATAGATCTGGGTAATCTTGGCATCGCGCATCATACGCTCTACTGGATATTCACGGGTATAGCCGTAGCCACCCAATACCTGCACCGCATCGGTGGTTACCCGCATAGCGGTGTCCCCAGCAAAGACCTTGGCCATGGCACTGACCTTGGCATAAGGCAGGCCATTTGATTCATTGAAAGCAGCCTGGTAAACCAGCAGCCGGGCCGCTTCTATTTCCGTTGCCATATCCGCTAATTTAAAGCGAATAATCTGCTGTTCGGAGATCGGCTTATCAAACTGAACCCGCTGCTTGGCATAATCACGGGCAAATTCATAGGCACCCTGAGCAATACCGAGAGCCTGAGAAGCAATACCGGTACGGCCACCATCTAAAATCATCATGCCGATTTTAAAGCCTTCACCTTCCTGCCCGAGCAGGTTTTCGGCTGGTATACGGCAGTCTTCAAATACTAATTCGTAAGTAGCCGAGGATCTGATACCCAGTTTCTTTTCTTTTTTCCCAAACGAGAAGCCCGGGGTGCCCTTTTCGACGATAAAAGCACTGATGCTCTTATGCTTCAGCTCTTTAGGACCGGTCCGAGCAATAACTACATAGGTGTCAGCATAGTAACCGTTGGTGATAAAAACCTTGGTTCCATTAAGGATATAGCTGTTACCATCTTTTTTAGCCGTGGTACGGGTACCGCCAGCATCGGAACCAGCTGAAGGTTCGGTAATACCAAAAGCTCCCAGGTGTACTCCTTCGGCCAATGGTTTCAGGTATTTCATCTTTTGCGCTTCGGTTCCGAAGTGATGGATCGGCCAGCTGCACAACGAGGTATGGGCTGACAGAGTAACACCGGTGGAGGCACAAACCCGTGATAATTCTTCTACGGCAATGGCATAGAACATGAAATCAGCTCCGCTGCCGCCGTATTCTTCTTCCCAGGGAATGCCGGTCAGTCCTAATTCACCCATCTTCCGGAAGATTTCCATATCAAAACGTTCTTCTTCATCGCGCTCCGCAGCACTGGGTCCTACTTCATTTTCAGCAAAATCGCGTACCATTTTCCGGAACATTAATTGTTCATCAGTTAATAAAAAGTTCATTGGCACTATTCCCTCCTAGATTTTTCTATAGTTGTTCTACTATTAATGTGGTACCCATTCCGCCACCGATACAAAGGGTGGCGAGTCCACGATGGGCTTCTCTTTTCTTCATTTCATAAAGCAGAGAAACCAGTATTCTGGCACCGGAGGCTCCTACCGGATGCCCAATGGCGATAGCTCCGCCGTTAACATTAACCGTGTCACTGCGCTCAGTAAGTCCCAGCTCTTTGCCAACAGCCAGGAATTGGGCAGCAAAGGCCTCATTGGCTTCAATGAGATCAATATCCTCAATAGTTAGGCCAGCCTTATTCAGAGCTTTGCGTGAAGCCGGAACCGGTCCAACTCCCATTATGGAAGGATCTACACCGCCCGAAGCATAACTGACTATGCGAACTAACGGTTTCAACCCTAATTCTTTGGCCTTATCGGCTGACATTACTACTAAACAAGCAGCACCGTCATTGATGCCCGAGGCATTAGCAGCAGTTACCGTACCATCCTTTTTAAAGGCTGGCTTTAAACCTGCAATTTTATCCATGGTTGTTTCTTTGGGATATTCATCATTGGTGAACCAAGTGCTTCCCTTTTTGCTCTTAATCTCAATCGGGACTATTTCATCAGCAAAGATACCATTTTTAACCGCCTGGTTAGCTCGCTGCTGACTGGTATAGGCCAGTGCATCCTGTTCTTCACGACTAATGCCCCACTGGGCGGCGACATTTTCTGCAGTTATGCCCATATGGTAGTCATTAAAAGCATCCCACAAGCCATCTTTGATCATCATATCTACCAGTGTCCCATTATTCATACGATAGCCATAACGTGCTTTTTCCAATACAAAAGGTGCCATAGACATATTTTCGGTGCCGCCGGCCACTACCACTTCGGCATCCCCGGCTTTAATCAGCTGGGCAGCCAGACTTACTGCCCTTAAACCAGAACCACATACCTTATTAATAGTTAAGCTGGGTATTTCGACCGGCAACCCGGCCTTTATTGCTGCCTGCCGGGCTACATTCTGCCCCTGGCCACCCTGCAATACACAGCCCATGATAACTTCATCAATAATATCAGGGCTTATTCCAGCCCTTTTTACGGCTTCCTGAATAACGATTGATCCCAGTTCGACTGCCGGAGTATCTTTTAGACTACCCCCGAATGAACCTACCGGTGTACGACAGGCGCTAACAATTACAACATCCCGCAAAGTCTTTTCCTCCTTTAATTTAGAATGGACTAAAAATAGTGTAGTTATTAATTATTAATTCGCAATCTTCTGTTTCTTTCTTTATAAGGATACCGTTTTGTTGCCGTCTCGTCCACGGAAAAAATGTTGGAAGCTGCCCTTTGGCGGGGACAGCTTCAATAGACTAACCAATACGATATCGTATTTAGAGAGGATAGCAATTTACTAATCTTGAACCGTTAAGACAAAAATTCAATATCATTTAGGCTTCAAGACTGAATTCTGGTTCAATCATGAAAATACCCGGGCCTCCACACGATTGGGGTCTTCAGCATCATGACTCAATTTCATAAAGGTAGGTCCATCTACTACTTCACCTTCATAGGAATAACGCGAACCATGGCAGGGGCAATCCCAGGTTTTTTCGCTGCTGTTCCAGCTTAATTCACACCCCAGATGGGTACATGTACAATCTACCAGGTGCACCTGTCCTTGTTCATCTTTGTAGGCCCCCATACGAGCTCCATCTTTATCGATTATTTTAGCTTCACCGGCTGTTAAATCTGTTCCGTATTCACCAGCCGATAATTTCCCGCCAAAATAATCCGCTGCTACTTTAATATTGTGTTTAATCACTGCTCCGATCACTTTAAGGCTGGCTCCCCGCGAAGGACTGTAAACCTGGGCCCAGGGATTATCTCCTATCACAATTAAATCACTGATTATTTTGGCAGCAGCCGTACTGTTGGTCATTCCCCATTTATAGAACCCGGTTGCCACATATATATTGGGACTCTTGGCGGTTAAATTGCCAACATAAGGAATATTGTCAGGAGTGGTACAGTCCTGGGTAGACCAGCGATAGCACACTTCATTGATGGTATAATGCTCTTCAGCAAATTTTAAAAGATTTTGATAATGCTGCTCAGTATCTTGGCCGGATCCGGTTCGGTGACTATCGCCGATTACCATTACCAAATCACCATCTTCTGTGGGCAGTGAGCGCAGCGACCGGGAGGGACTCTCCGCCGTAATATACATACCTTCCGGGAATTGTTCCCTTATTTTAATGGCTAATACATAGGCACGTTCCTGATACATCTTGGCAAAATACATACTGCCGCCATCGAAAAAAGGATAATGGGTAGCGACAACTATTTTATCAGCCTCGACCCGATGCCCGCCTCGGGTTTCAACCAGGTCAGAACCATTTTCATGAATAAGGTTTACCGCTGGTGTTTGTTCATATATCATGCCGCCATTCTCGGTTACCCATTTAGCCAGCGGTTTCAAGTATTTTAAAGGGTGAAACTGAGCCTGGCCATCAAACCGCATAGCAGCCTTAATTGAAAAACCAAGGGGAATACTATCCAGGTAATGAGCTTTTATGCCCAAATCTCGGGCAGTATTTACCTCATCCTCAATTTGTTTAATATATTTATCTTCAAAGGTATAAACATAGGCTGGCTGCTGACGGTAGTTGGCATCAATATTATGTTCCTTAAGTATGTCCGCCACGATTTGAATAGCTTTTTCATTAGCTGCGGCGTACTGCTCGGCTAATTCCCTTCCATATTGCCCTTTAATACTGGTGTAGATCAAGTTGTGCTGCGAGGTAAGTTTAGCCGTGGTATGGGCAGTTGTACCCTGCAGTATTTTATCCGCTTCCAACAGCGCCACTTTAAGGCCCTGTTTTACCAGCATGTACGCAGCAGTTATGCCTGTCATGCCGCCGCCGATAATAACCACATCTACCTTAATGTTTTCCTGTAGCTGGGGGTAATGAGTTTCTGGTGTAGAAACCATCCAGAAGGAATGGGAACTGGTTGGTAATTTTATATGCTGTGCCATAATTATTAACCCTTCTTTTTATTATTTTAATTAGCTTTGGTCAATAGTAGTTTTATCATGCAAACAAGCTTTTCATTAGTTCTTTAAATATCAGCTAATTTATATAATTTTGCTGTTCTAAATAAGAACTGGCTGGTCTGGTTTAAATTGCATTATTAATAAATTCGAGCCGGGGAAAGATAGTATCAGAAACCAAAGTAAAGGAGGTGAAAAATAATGGCACGTGGTACTTTTAAAAGCCCGAAACTCAGCGCTATGAAGTATGAAATCGCATCCCAGTTTGGACTTGGTAATTATCAAACAATTGATAAGGGTAATTTGACCAGCCGTCAAAATGGATCAGTCGGGGGTATGATCACTAAGACTCTGGTAGCCCAGGCTCTTGGTGAATCCCCGATGAAGGACTTCTCAAAATCGCAGTAAAACTGCAAGTGGTGCAAACTTGTAGCAGACACTATTACACCAGGCCCACGGATTATCGTGGGCCCTAGTGTATTTTTGCCGAATAAACTACTTGTTTAGTTTTGGGATTAATAAATAGATGGTAACAAGCTTTGATGGAGGACAGTGTATGACACATCTTATTGATTCAAATAAAAATTTATCTGCTAAAGATCCTAAATTAAAACACAAAGAAAATATGGGTCTTGATGGCAACAGAAATCCCGAAGAAGATGTTGATACCATCACCTTACCCCATCCAGTAAATATTTATCCCCATGAAACCAAAACCAAATGGGATGGTCCATGATAAAGTTTCCTTTTTAAATATTCATAAAACATTTTTGGTTCAGAAATCTTTTAATGCAGGTTGATGGCAGTACAGGAAAAACATGTGTTTCATAAGTTCATTATTTTCGGGCAATTTATTGATGAAAGGAGGTGAGGAAATGGGAAGAACTTTTAAAAGCCCGAAACTGGATGCTATGAAGTATGAAATTGCTTCCTCATTAGGCCTTACCAATTATGCTCAGATTGACAAAGGTAGTTTGACCAGCCGTCAGAATGGTTCCGTCGGTGGTATGATCACCAAGACTCTGATTGCTCAGGCTCTGGGTGAAACCATGACCGATGTCAGCATCAGCTGGAAAGGTGGCAGCAGCACCGGAACTGGTACCACAGGTACCGGCACAACTGGTACGGGAACTGGCACCCGGATGTTCTAAAAATTTTTAATTAAAATAAAAAGGATCTGCACTTATTGCAGATCCTTTTTATTTTTT
>JBLNAA010000144.1:0-10962 GCA_050259135.1 Methylocystaceae bacterium
GAAATCGGCACTGGCGTTATACTCTGGTGCCGAAATATGTTGGGATATACCGTTAACCACAGCTGCCCCAAACGGCGGCCCGATGTATTAACGGTGTTAATACGGGTGCGGCCATTCAGGGTTACATGTTCCACATCCAGGGATAAGCTCATAGTGTATGTGGTCTTGTCCGGGCGGGGAAAGAGCGGGTTTAGCGGCTCCAGGTCCTTTTGAGGATCAGAACTAAAGGATTGCTGGCTCCCGGTAAGCTTATTTATATCTTTAAATTGCCACAAAAAAAGCAGACCACCCAGTAGTAAACCCAGGATAACTGCTCCTCCTAATAAAAACCAGCGCCGCGAGCTCAATAAAATCATCCTTTATGTAATATACCCGCCGGGGCAGATCCCGGTGCAGGTTTATCTTTGTTAAATAAAATGATTATCTATAATGTGTAAGTTTACATTCTTATCACCCAATATACCATATCTAAGACTTGCACAAATTACTAATTGTGTAATTGGTCCTATGCAAATGTGTGTACTAATTACCCCTCTCCCGTAAAGTTCAGAGACATTAGTCAAATAGTATCTTGAAAAAACCAAAGGATCCCTTAAAAAGGGATCCTTTATCTTCGTTAGTCAGCAATGATTTATCCCTGCTTTTGCATTTTAGCCCAGCTGTCCTTGAGCGAAACTATACGGTTAAAAACCATATGCCCGAGAGTGGAGTCGGGGTCAACAACAAAGTAGCCCTGACGCAGGAACTGGAAGCGGTCACCGTTCCTTGCTTCGGCCAGCGACGGCTCAACCCAGCAGTCACTATAAACAATTAATGATTCCCGATTAAGGCGCGTCTTATAATCCTCTTCCTCATCAGGATTTTCCACAGTGAACAACTGGTCATAGAGTCTTACCTCAGATTTCACCGCATAAGAGGCTGAAACCCAGTGCAGAGTCCCTTTGACCTTGCGTCCGCTTTCCGCTCCTCCGCTTCTGGTATCCGGATCATAAGTACAGTGGACTTCCTTAATCTCTCCGGTGGTTTCATCTTTAATTACCGATACACATTTGATGATATAGGCGCTCTTCAAGCGCACCTCACCGCCGGGGATAAGCCGGAAGAATTTTTTGGGCGGATTTTCCATAAAGTCTTCCTGTTCAATATATAGTTCCCGGGTAAAGGGCAGCTTGCGTTTTCCCATCTCGGGGGCTTCTGGATTGTTTTCTGTCTCCAGCCATTCCACCGTATTAGCCGGATAATTATCGATAATCAGCTTAAGCGGCTTTAAAACTGCCATTACCCGAGATGCGTGAACATTCAGATCTTCCCGAATACAATGCTCCAGCAGAGCAATGTCAACCATACTATTGCGCTTGGCTACTCCAATCCGTTCGCAGAAATCACGAATCGACCCGGGCGTATAACCCCGCCGACGCAAACCGGATATAGTAGGCATACGGGGGTCATCCCAGCCCGACACATAACCGCTTTCCACCAGTTCCCGCAGTTTTCGTTTGCTCATCACGGTATAGCTTATATTCAAGCGGGCAAACTCAATCTGACGCGGCCTCCCCAACTGTTCTTTGCCATAGTCCACATTTTCCAGCACCCAGTCATATAAAGGCCGGTGATCCTCAAATTCCAGAGTACAGATCGAATGGGTGATCGCCTCCAGGGCATCAGATAAAGGATGAGCGTAATCGTACATGGGGTATATACACCAATCATCTCCAGTACGGTGATGAGTAGACCTGGATATGCGATATAGCACAGGGTCGCGCATATTAAGATTGGGAGAAGCCATGTCGATCTTGGCCCGTAAGACCCTTGACCCATCCGGGAATTTTCCCGCCCGCATCTGCCGGAAAAGCTCCAGGTTTTCCTCTACGGTGCGTTCTCTGAAAGGGCTGTTCTTACCGGGTTCGGTAAGCGTACCCCGGTAATCTCTAATTTCCTGTGCGCTCAAATCACAGACGTATGCTTTTCCGGCTTTTATCAGCTGCTCGGCAAATTGGTACAGCTGTTCAAAATAGTTAGAAGCATAAAACCGGCGGTCATCCCAATCAAATCCCAGCCAATGAACATCCTCCTGAATAGAATCTACATATTCAACCTCTTCTTTACTGGGGTTAGTGTCATCAAAGCGAAGATTGCATAATCCGGCATTAGCCGCTGCTAATCCGAAATTCAAACAGATGGACTTGGCATGGCCGATATGAAGATAACCATTGGGCTCCGGCGGAAAACGGGTATGTACCCGGCCTCCATTCTTTCCTTCAGCTACCTCTTCGGTAATAATATCCTGAACAAAGTTATTAATTTTGTTGGTATCTAACCCATTTATCTCTTCATTGGTGGCCATTGCCGCTTATCCCCCTTGTTAACCGGTGGGTTTCATTACCCCTTTAAAGATTATATAGAGCAATTATACCCTTACTGATATTAGTTCGCCATACTTCTGAATGGTCTATTTGACATGTTGTCGACACTTTTCCACAAAGATACGTATATTCTCTGCCTCGCGGGCAGCAATCTCCGGGTCCAATTCACCCCGCCCCATGCGGTCACAAAGAGACAATAGGGCCACTTCATCCAGTTCCACCTGGGAAAGCATAGTATCTATATCAGCAAAAGGAAGGTCTTTGACTACAAACAGTACCTGCATATGCCAGCGGACCAGCTGGGCTACCTGATCAATAAAGCTGTTATCATCAGTGAACGCTTTCAAGAATTGGCGGGCTAACTTTTCACCCTCTTTGTCATGGTCGTACGCAGTTATCCGTTGGTTTTTACGAATTCTGGTGGTTAACGGTTTACCCAGGTCATGCAGCAGCGCTGCCCACATAAAAACACGGGGTTCACGACTGACCGAGCGGCGCTGGGCTGCTTCATCTACCACCATACAGGTATGGTTCCAAACATCACCTTCCGGATGATGCAATGGTGATTGTGGTACCCCTACCTGGTCCTCCAGCAGATTAAGCGGCCATTCAGCCAAACCGCCGCCCTTAAGCAAAGCATTTAAGTAAGTCGAAGGCTGTTCATCATTGAGCAGATGCTGCTCGATCTGTGCAAATGTTTCCTGCAAATTTTGCACCTGCCTGTTCGTTAATTCTTGTATTACATCTTACCCGGAATATTATAGCTTCAAGCATCAGCCGGTCGATAACCCCTCATCTGTGGTGTACCCGCAAGTGGCAGGCCGCAGATACATCAAACCCTTTACTGTCTGGTGGCCTCTAGACAGGCTGTATTGTTAAATAAGTACTGCAATGGACTTGGTCAACGATTTGAAGCATGGATTGCCCTTGCCGTAAAGAGTTAACTGAAGCAAAATAAGTTTAATTGATTATGATTGAGGTGCTTGTTATGTTATCATCCCTCTACCCTGGTATTTGGCTGGTAGCACCTGATGCTGCACCCAGATATCCGTATTCTAACAGCCTGTATATTGAAGATGATATCCCAGCAGTAATAGATTTTGGTGCCGGGTCCCGCGCTTTGGGTGAACTACCGGTGGCTGAAGTTCAGCTCGGTTTTATCAGCCATTTTCATTTCGACCACCTGCATTGTACCCCTTTATTTCCTGATATTAACTTACTTTGCGGTCAAGAAGAACGGGCTACATACAGCAGCGAGGAAGAATATATGAGCTTTCACGGCTATAATCTATGGCAGACGATTATGCCGGGCATTAAACGTCAGCTTTACGGGCAGGTAGTCAAATTAGCGGATGATGTACCGGTTAATCCCGGTTTTCGCCGCCTAAATATGGCCGATATTTTTACTGACGGCCAGCAGTTTAAATTGGGAAGACACCAGTTGACCGCTATCCATCTGCCTGGTCACACCGCCGGTCATTATGGTTTTTACTTTCCACACTATAACCTGCTGTTTTCCGGTGATATTGACCTGGCACCAGCTGGCCCCTGGTACAGCAGCAACAGTGCCAATGTAGAGAGCCTAAAAAGCTCAATCCGTAAGATAATCGCCTTAAACCCCGATACTATTGTCTCTTCCCATCGGCGGGTGCTAAAAGATAACTTGCGCCAGCAATTGGAGCATTACCTGCAGGTGGTGCTGGATCGCGAAGACAACATATATAGCTTGCTCTCCACCCCTCAGAATCTGGACAGTCTGGCCGAACACCATCTGGTCTTCCCCGGTGAACGTAATACGTATGATTTGTTCTGGGAAAAGATGACGATCCGCAATCATCTGATCAGTATGTGCGGACAAGAAGTGGTAAAAGAGGTTGCACCAGGGTATTACCAGAGATCATAACCTCAATAAGGCTGTTAAGTAAAAGTGCGGGGACTGGCGGCAGCCCCCGCAAGTTATTTAATTAGTCTTCAGCATCAGAACCTTTTGAATTATTATCATGACTGATCATATCAACAAAGATGGGCACCAAATCCGGGTCAAACTGAGTCCCGGCCCCCCTGCAGATCTCATCCAGTGCTGCATCCACTGGCATGGCACCCCGATAAGGACGGTCACTAATCATTGCATCATAGGCATCAACAATGGCTAGTACGCGGCATTCGAACGGAATATCCTCTCCCACCAGACCCAGGGGGTAACCCTGACCATTCCACCATTCATGGTGCTTCAATATCCATTCCGCAATATGACTTAACTCCGGACTGGACTGGGCCAGCCGAAAACCGATTTCGCAGTGGCGCTCAATTTCCTCACGTTCTAATAAGGACAGGGAATCAGCTTTGTACAATACCCGGTCCGGGATACCAACCTTGCCCAAATCATGAAACCGGGCAAACAACCGTAAATTACCCCAGCTGCTCTCGGTCAAACCTGCCTGTTTGCCCAGTTTGCAAATTAACTCTTCCATCCTATCGGCATGCCCTTCAAAATCACGGGCTGCCATCGTATCTGCCGTCACTTTAACCAGGGTATTACGAATCGTCCGGCCACGCCGCAGTTTTTCCCGATACATATTGTAATCTGCCTGCTGCATTAGTTCTGTAAAATTAAGCTGCCTTTTGCGATTAAGGGCATAACCCATTGATATACTGAGGGGCATTTTATCGTTTTGCTGATTATAATCATCTATGGCTTCATAGGTATCATTAATAAAATCAATGATTCTGGCTTCATCAGCAGCCGGCAGCAGTATGGCAAATTCATCACCACCAATGCGGGCTATGGTTTCCTCTCCGCGTACCTGCAGGGATAAAACTCGTGCCGCAGTTCGCAGTAATTGATCGCCAACAAGATGCCCCAGGGCATCATTCACCAGCTTTAAGCCATCTACATCTCCAATGATGATACCGCCTCTGCCGCCCGAGGTTTTATCAGCCTCCAGCAGCTTTATCTCCAGGTATGAGCGATTGTATACTCCGGTTAAGCCGTCATGCAGGCTAAGGTGACGCAGCTGTTCTTCCATAATTTTGCGTTTGGTAATGTCACGCATTATCCCTTCTACAGCTATAACATGCTGATCGTCATCTCGAATAATAACACTGGATTGCTCAAGCCAGATTAGATCGCCGGAGCGGGTTCGGACCTTCAATTCCAGGCTGGATGGCATGGTCTCCGGCGCCCGCAGATATCCCTTGAGCTTCTGGTGCTCACTTTCATCAAAGATACGGCACCATAAATCAGGCTGCTCATAATGCTCATCCGGGCTGTATCCATATAAAAGGGTTGATGAAGGGCTGACATAGTCAAACCCGGGGCGCTCTCCGAAGCGATAATGAAAAATAACGTCTCGGGCATTATCTGCCAGCATTCGAAACTGCTTTTCCCGACGAACGATATCCGCCCGGCAGAGGTCAAAATACAAAATAATCAGTCCAAAACTAGCGAAAACACCCATGCCGAGGGCAAGTGAATAAGCGTACGGCCTTAAAACCGCTATATGATAAAAAAAGGGCCGGTCGAGTATATGTAAGCCCCATAAAATAAAAGCAGTACCAGTAATTAACCTGCCTACTCCGGAGATTGATTTTTCCTGCAGCAAAAGCCAGCCCGTAGCCAGATAGCAATAACATACCAACAGGGGACCAGGGAGATTGGCTAACAAATTAGATCCATTAAAGATATTGCTGCCGATTAACCAGGCAATTACCAGCAAAAATATTATCTTCAGGTAACGAGGCAATTTCTTTTTAAATAACTGGCAGGTGCCGCTTAGTAAGGTCCAGCCGCTGATTATTAAACACATTTGAAAGGCTATATTAAAAACTGGCAGGGGAGATATAAACAATTGAATAAACAAAAAAATCCCTGACATAAAAAACCACAACTGATACAATAACCATTCCAGCAAATATTTTTTCCGGTCTTGCCAGGTGATCAAGGCTGTAATAACGGCCATACAAGCCAAAAATATCAGACATGCCAGATGCAAATAATATTGTGCCATTGCTACCCTACCCAACATTTATTGCTAGCAGTATGAATCTTCCTGACTTATCGTGATTCACCTGCTTCTTTAACCTACAAAGTTTTGATCTAAACTACCCCGGTCTTAAAGGTACCATCTGCCCAAAAACTTTTTTTCATGCTTAAATCACTAAATAACTTGTATTACTAATAACTATAATTAAATTTGAGATTAAGTAAAAGCTGATGATATATTAATAAATTATGATAATATGGCCATAAACCAGGGAAAGTTCCAAATATTAATTGAATAAGCAGCGTATATATGCGAGAATTCGCTGTTGATGTGCAAACTGTTATTAAATCGGATTGAGGCGATAAATATGAGTAATGAATTGGATATACTAACCTCAGCTGCCGGGCAAGCTCTGGATGAATTATTAGCGGCAGCCAGCTTAAAACCCGGTCAAATACTGGTGGTGGGATGCAGCACCAGTGAAATCAGCGGGCATAAAATCGGTTCCCATTCCAGTATGGAGATTGCCCAGGCCGTGATGAATGGTATCCTGCCTCGGATACAAAAAGCCGGGTTATATTTGGCCGTGCAATGCTGTGAACATCTAAACCGATCCCTGGTAGTCGAGGCTGACTGCGCAGAAAGGTATGGGCTGGAGGAAGTTATGGTAGTCCCCCACCTTAAGGCAGGCGGTGGCTTTGCTACCACCTATTATTATCAATGCAGCAAACCCGTAATGGCAGAGCGGATTGGGGCCCATGCCGGCATAGATATTGGTGATACCTTTATTGGTATGCATTTAAAAAGGGTAGCCGTACCCGTGCGCGGCAGCATCAAAGAGATCGGCAACGCTCATTTAACCATGGCTCGAACCCGTCCGCCCTTGATCGGCGGCAAACGGGCCAAATATGCCTGTGAATAAAAAATAAACGAAAAAGGTGCGGTTTAGCGCTCCTTATTTATTGCCTTAACGCATTGTCAATTTCCGCTCTTATTAATCCCGTCGCCAACGGCTGCCATCTCATCAGAGCACAGGCGGCTTCTGCCCCGCCCAATCTTCCTAAAGCCCAGGCAATCATACCGCATACCCGTTCATCTGCATTTTCAGCAAAAGCCTTAATTAACTGGGGAACGTAGCTTTCATCCCCGCTGTTCCCCATCGCCCGGGCGGTATTCATCTTCCAGCGCCATAAATCTCGCCGGGACATATAGAACATATACGGCCAAATCATTTCCCGGTAAAATTCCTCGTCCATGAACAGCAGTGAATTTAGGGCTAATCGTTTTTCCCTGTCAGCCGCCCTGGGATTAAGGGGCAATTCCTGTCCCAGCCAGGCCTCATTGCGCGGGCATACATTCTGACAGCGATCACAGCCATAAACCCAGGTTCCCATCGGTTCCCGAAGTTCTAAAGGGGTAATCCCTTCGCCATAATATGATAGGTAAGAGATGCAGCGCCGGGGATTGATTCTCCCCACCCCGGTTAATGCCCGGGTCGGACAGGAAGCGATACAAACATTGCGGCACCAGTCCGGGCAGCCCAGTTTAATTGTCGGCTGATCTGGATTGAACTCCTGATTGGTGAGGAGTACTATCGGAAATATCCAGGAGCTATGACGAGCAGTATGATTGGCGTAGAGCAGATTATTCTTACCGAATGTTCCCAGCCCGGCACGGGCAGCCGCCAGCCGATGCGGAATATTATCCGGCATTTTACTTTCAATACCATGTTCACGTAAGGCCAAGCGGAAAATTTTGATTCTGACCGCCAGTCCATCACGGGTTACCCGATCATCATCCAAATAACAGCGGCCAAATTTCCCTACTAGTGAGAGAGGGAATGCCTGTTGATGATAGTTTTCTAAAAGTACAATTATTGATTTCGCTTCCGGATAAACAGCAAGGGGATCCGTTCCACCTTCCAGATTGATCCCTTTGACCGCCGCCCAGCTGTAGTCAGCGGATCTTTCCTCTAAAAGCTGCTGCTGGGAAGAGAATTTATCTGTGGTGGTAAAACCAATGTCAGCGAATCCAGTTTCCCGAGCCAAACGAATAACCTCTCGCTTATTCAGCATCACCGCTTCCCCTTCCCGTCAGCATCCTTACGCCAATTTAATCCACGGCACTTTGTAATTCTACTTCCAGCTTCAATGGTTCACTTATGGCTGCAGGCACTTTTTTCTCGTTAATAAAGAAAGTCATTACCATACCTAACAAACAAACTAAAGAAGCGATCAGAAAGCAGTCATTAATGGACTGCATATAGGCCATAAGATTGATCTTTTGAGCCACCAGGCTGGCGATGGCAGTGCCGGGCAGCGTTCCCAGCGCAGAATAAAGGTGATTCATAGCTTCCGCATTGACATTTTGGGCAGTATTGGCATAGTGTATCACCTGCTGATGTTGCAAAATAGTGGTGAAAACAGCTACTCCAAGGGAGGCTGCCACTTGCCGGGAAACATTGGCCAGCGAGGTTGCCCGCCCCAGTTTGGCAACTGGGATATTGGTCATACCTGCCGTGTTGATTGGAATCATGCTCAGTCCCATCCCGATTCCCCGTACAATCATCCAACTCGTAATCAATATAAATGGTGTCTGCACCGTAAACTTGCTCATTACATAGGTACCGAAAGCAACTAAAGCTAATCCCGGTACCCCTGCCCACTTGGCCCCCCAACGGTCAAATATTTTTCCCGATATAGGCATTAACGCCCCGGAGGCCAGGGCGGCCGGAAACATGATTATTCCTGCATTAAATGCTGATTCTCCTAAAATATTTTGTAAGTAAATCGGGATAAGAAACATCCCGCCGAACATGCCAATAGCCAGAATTGAGCCTACAACCAGGGATATGGTATAAATACCGTCTTTCAACAACCGCAGGTCGACAATTGGTTCCGGATGATTTAGTTCTGTAATTACCATAATTGAGAGCAGGAGTACCGATAAAAAACCCAGGCCAACTATAACCGGTGCCCCCCAGCCATAACGATTACCGTTGGCCAGAACAAAGAGCAGGCAAAACAACCCCCCGCTGATAGTCAGCATACCAATTAAATCCAGCCGGTGATTGGTGATCCGGGGAGTCTCGTTTAATACACGCTGGGTAAAAAACAGGCTGAGCAGCCCGATTGGCACATTGATAAAAAACAGCCAATGCCAGCTGAAAAATTCAACCAGGTACCCGCCCAGGGTGGGGCCAATAGCAGGAGCTGCCATCGCCGCGATTCCATAGACTCCCATTACTACACCAATTTTGTTGCGTGGATACTCCCGGTAAACTATCGCCATCCCTAATGGCTGCATCAGCCCCCCGCCTACTGCCTGAATAACCCGGCAAACAATAAGGGTCGGCAGGTTCCAGGCCATTCCCCCCAGCAATGATCCGCCAGTAAATAAAGCCAGCGATAGAAAATAGATGCGTTTATAGCCAAAGCGGTCACCAAGATAACCGCTTAAGGGCATCACCACTCCCATGGTCAGCATATAAGCAGTCAAAATCCATTGTGCCTGCCCGGCATTGATGTTAAAAAGCGCCATTAGTGTGGGCAGGGCAACATTAACTGAACTGCTTACCAGTATGGCAGTAAACGACCCCATGATAATAACCAATACTATCGACCAATTGAGCGGTTCCTCATCCCGTTTTGCCATTACGTACCTCAAGAATTTATCTGACAGGCCAAAATCCCTCCCGCCAGAACCTTTTCAATTAATTCCTTATCGGAAATATAATCAGTAGTTGGTTCACTGTGCTCCATCTTGATCCAGATAAAGCCCCGGATCAAGCTATCCACTACCCTTAACAGATTGCCGCTGCCGGCGGGAATAAACACTCCGGCGGCTATTCCCCGCTCCAAAAGCTCACCTACCATCTGGTTCTTTTGCGCCCGCAATTCCCGGAGCTTGACAAAACCCGGCTGTTCTAGGGTTTGCCCTTCCAATTGGCGGCGCAGTATATATAGTAAAAGCGGGAAGCAATCATTGTAATACTGATAACGGAGCTCTATGTAATTACTGAGACCCGCTACCACATCTTCCTGTGGTAAGCACTGAATCTCTATCTGCTGGCACAATTTGCTTAAGGCCCGGTTAATGATGAAAAGCAGCAGGCTATCCTTGCTCTCAAAGTAATGATAGAGGGTAGCCTTGCCAAAGTCGGCTTCCCGGGCTATATCATCCATGGTTACTTCCTCATAGGAAGAGGCGGTAAATAGTCTGATGGCAGCTTCGGCAATCAAATTAATCCGTGCTTCTCTTTCAGCATCCCGGCGTAAAGACATGCTTAAATCCACCTCACCCGAATTATGGTTTGTTTTTCGACCAGTAAGTTCAGATTAGAGATAGTCTGGTTATCTTGTCAATAATTTTTTAACCGTTCATCTCTTAATCTGGTATTAAAAAGTGATTGGCCGTTTAAGGGATTGGCTAATCTCCAAAACTTAATACAATATCTACTATTTCCGGCCGGTTTCCAACTCGGATCGGAGGTCCCCAGGTACCGACCCCATTGGAGATAACCGCCTGCAAAGATGCTTGCTGGTATAGCCCATAATCAGCCAAAAATACCCGCCGGGTTATGTAGTTCAGCGGCCACATCTGCCCCAGATGAGTAT
>JBLNAA010000145.1:0-3167 GCA_050259135.1 Methylocystaceae bacterium
CGGAACAATAGTTGCCCGAAACCAATGCTTCTTACCTTGCAATTCCACCCGATATTCCAAAACCGACGGAACTCCGGTCTTGGCAGCTTCCAGACATACCTCAAGGAAGCGGGTGGACAGGGCTTCCTCAAGGAGATCAGGCAGTTTTTTCCCAATTATATCCCGGGGAGGTAAAAGCAGATAAGACTCATCCTGGCTGTACAGCTTGATTACCTCAAAATCATGATTCAATTCAAAGATGATGTCATATAGTGAACTCATCAGTGACGATTTCTCTTCACTGATTCTTTTTTGATCAGTTATGTCATAAAAGAGGGAAATAATGTGGTTGGGGGCAGGAGAATAGATATATCCCTTATACCAGCGGTTTAAAACAGGTGAGTATTCTTCATGGGGCCGTGCTCCATGTTTCCCGGTCAAGGCCACACAAAAAGGCAACCATTCAGTCGTGTTGGGAAAAAATGTACTAATTCGGGAGCCGATGATTTGTTCTTGTTTAAATCCGGTCATGATTTCAAAAGCAGGATTTACTTCCATCAGTTCCAGGTCGATTGGGCTGCCCGAGGCATCATAAACCAACTTGGAAAGAGAATATCCAATCGGGGCATTTTGAATTACATTTTCGTAGAAGCGCTCCGCTATCATTATTACCTCCAATAATATTTGATACAGGTAGATCAACAACGCTTCCGGTCATGTTTTAATTGTAATTGATTTTCTAACCAAAGATACGGTTTTATAATAAACTTTTTCCGCAAACAGCTTTTCCTGTTCCCCGTAAGGTCCCGCCTTTAAATAAGGTCTATCCCTTGAATCCAATCCCCGGCAGCCGTTTTTTAATAATACTCAGTACCAACTGGCTTTCCTCCAGCTTAAAGAGCATTACAACTGTTGTATAAGTTATTATCCCCACACCAATACTGATCAATAGTATCAGAAGTTCGTTTAACTTGGCGGTAAAATGCAGGCTTATCTGAAGATAATGTACGGTTAAACTGGTAACCGCAAACATTAATACGGACGCTCCTATCGAAATGACTAAACTCTTGGCAATGTGATAGCCATCGATTGAATTAAGCCGCCGACGCAAAACCACCATCAAGGCCAGCATATTAAAAAAGCCTGCCGCCGAATAGGCCAAGGCCAGACCCTGATGCTGCATCGTCCCTACCAATAATATAGATAACACAATGTTAATTCCAATCGACGCCGCACCTAACAGTACGGGCGTAAGGGTATCATTGAGGGAGTAAAAAGTCCGATTAAGCAGTTGCTGTGCGCTATAGGCAAATAACCCCAGAGAGTAGAACAAGAGGGCGGCAGCAGTGGCCAGGGTATCCGCACTGGTGAACTTTCCATGCTGAAAGAACAGCTGGATTAAGGGCTCTCGAACTGCAATCATACCAACTCCGGCCGGTACGGTGATCAGGATTATCGATCTTAAGCCTAAGGAAAAGGTCCGTTTAAAACTGTTAAATTCCTGTCTGGCGGCCTGGGAAGTCATAGTGGGGAATACCGCCATGGCGACAGGAATCCCAAAAACGCCGATGGGAACCTGCATTATTCTCTGCGCCAGGCGCAAAGCAGAGATTGATCCTTCTGCCAGGCCTGATGCCAGGTTCTGGGTGACAAATAAATTAATCTGGCTGACGGAGAGACCGAGCATCACCGGTACCATCAAGACCATGATCTGTTTAAAGCCTGGGTGACGGAAATTCAATGATGGTGTGTACTTGATACCGATTTTAATCAGGACTGGAATTTGCACCGATAAATTAAGCGCTGCGCCGACTACTACCCCGATTGAAAAGGCCATAATACCCCACCGGTGCGCCATGCCGACGCCGATGCCGATTATGCCCAGGTTATAGAGAACGGAGCCAATGGCCGGAGTGGTAAAGTGTCCGTGAGAATTAAGAATTCCCAGGGTTATACCATTAATCGCCATAAAAAAGGTCTGAATAAACATGACCCGGGTTAGAGTTACGGTTAACGCAATGTACTGTTCTGGCAGCTCCGGCGCTAACAGCATAATCAGGGCTCTGGTTTTAAGGATAGCGATAAAAATTAACAACAGCAGCAAACCCACCGTATAATTAAAAACAATGCTGGCTACCTGCCAGGCCTCATCCTCCTGCTTTCTGGCTAAATATCCGCTAAACACCGGGATAAAGGCCGAGCTTAAAGCCCCTCCTACCAGCAGCATATAGATAAAGTCGGGCACCGAAAAGGCTGCATTATAGGCATCGGTGATGTACTTTTGTCCGAACCAGGAGTAGATGACCACATCCCTAAACAGACCCAATAAGCGAGCGATTAGGGTAGCTACCATCATAAAACCCGCAGCTTTAGCTATTGATTTTCCATTAGCCATAAAGTACCTCTTATAATCAGATTATTGATCAGCCTCAGGCAGATACTTATTACCTTGCCAGTATGAATAATAAGTATACTGCATTGGCAGCGAAAAAGATAACATCAGCAAGCAGGCTCTTTTTCCCAGCCCATCAACCAGTCAGGCGACAACATAATTAAAGAGCGAATGATAAATCTCACTCGCTCTTAGAGAGTTTAATGCGGACTAATCGCCAGTCTATGGATTTAACGGTTAAGGGCAGCAATACTTTCGTAAATCTCGATTTTCACACGTTCTTCCAAAAGATCCCGGATCGCCCTGCCAAATTCCTTGAAGTAAGACTGAGAACCATGAAAATCGAATGCCGCTTGATCTTTGTACATTTCATATAACATAAACTTCCCGTTTTCTGCCGGCGATCGGTGCAGAGTATAAGCCAGAGTATCTGTTTCCGCTTGGACCTGGTTTACCATGCCTTTTATTGTATCTTCCAGCGCTTGTTCTGAGCCAACCTTGGCTTTAAAGGTGGCAATCACTACTATCATCCTGATACCTCCTATTGTACTTATCCTATTACCATAAGAATAATGATTGGTTCCCTTTAACACAAGAAGCAGCCTCATTGGAGGCTGCTTCTTCTTCATATTATAAATATTTTTATACCAGTTTTCCAGGTAAAAGCAGGTCATCATCGACCCCGCAGATGCGGCGGGCCAGAGCCTTTTTGGCCTCCAGGTTGGCCAGACGCTGGATCATAATGCGCTGAGCCTGGGGCGAACCGGCACCATGCATGGATTCGGTCAGATAACCT
>JBLNAA010000146.1:0-7036 GCA_050259135.1 Methylocystaceae bacterium
ACCTCGGGAGATACAATCACCTTAACCATTAACCCGGCGTTGGGTTATCGGCTGAAGACCGGAACTCTGAAGTACAACGATGGTACCGATCATACTATCATCGGTACCAGCTTCATCATGCCAACGGCCAATGTTACAGTCAGTGCTGAGTTTGAACTCGTACCCAATGAGCCAGCAGCAGTTACTGGTATTACTCTGAATAAAAGCAGTATGACTATAGTTGTTGGCAGTTTTGAAAACCTTATCTATTCTATTGAGCCGAGCAATGCTGCGGATAAATCAGTTATCTGGTTCTCCAGTAATACTTCAGTTGCAACAGTTGATACCCTCGGTATTGTTACAGGGGTCAGTGCCGGTACAGCTACTATTACAGTTACCACTAATGACGGAGGTAAGACAGCAGCTTGCATTGTAACCGTAATCGGGGCTTCTCACGGTGATAGTAACACTACTGATTTGATATTGACGGTGGTAGAAACCACCACCGGAGAAGGTGTCCTTAATCCTGCATTGGGTGGCATAATAGGTTTAGCAGCCGATGTGGTAGTAAATATTCCGGGTGGTGCCTTATTAGGAAATTCTAATATCACGGTTACGGTGAACCGAGAGACTACATCACCAGCAGTTTCGCCTGATTTACAACCCTTGGGAGATGTATATCATTTTCAGGTGGGCGGTGCGGCTCACTACACCTTTGCTAAACCGATAACCCTGAGTTTTAATTTTAACCCGAGTACAGTTCCCGTCGGGGCGAACCCAGCGGTATTTTATTATGATGATCAGGCCAAGAAATGGGTTAATATTGGAGGGGTAGTAACTGGCAGCACTATTACGATTACCATCGATCACTTTTCGCAATTTACCGTTATGGCGATAAAACCGATGCTTCAGTTTACCGACTTAAATAACCATTGGGCTGAAGACTTTGTCAACAAACTGATAGCTAAAGGTGTTATTAACGGTTATCCTGACGGTAGTTTTAAACCGGAACAAACGATGACGCGGGCAGAATTTATAACCGTGGTCGCCCGGGCTTTTAGCCTGACAACAGATGAGGCCTATACTTTAACTTACCAGGATGAGAAGATCATTCCGACCTGGGCAAAAAGCTATGTGACGGCTTGCGCTAAAGCTGGAGTACTCCCATCCATATGGGGTAATAAACTTAATAGCAATAACAATATCACTCGCGCAGAAATTGTATATATTGTTGGGCAGGCCATGAAAATAAAAATAGCTCCTAATACTAAATTGCCGTTTAAGGATCAGATACCATCATGGGCTGCGGGCTATGTTCAGTGGGCAGTCGATTATGGAATTATTATCGGGTACCCGAATAAGACCTTTAAACCAAATATTACAGCTACTAGAGCTGAAGCCTGTGCCATTTTATCCAAAACGTTAGATAAGTAGTTTGCTTGATTATAATTAAAGGAAGCATTACCGGGCACCTCTGGTAATGCTTCCTTTCTATTTATCCAAGCATGACCTGTATTGGCCTGGTTTTGCTGAATATTACTACCGATAGGACCCAAAAGGGTTCTTTTCTGATTCTTGAATTAATGGAATGAGTAGAGTTAATGGGGCAGAAAGGCTTAAAAAGACTCCCTTGTATTGCGAAATTTATATTACATTGGACAAGATATCAACAGAAATTCGAAGGATTTAGATAACTTGACATTGGGAGTACAAAGATGAATTCTCAAATTCTGGTTGTTGAAGATGAAGATGCTATTCTTAGCCTGGTATCGATGACTCTGGAGATGATAGGTTTAGAAGTCATGAAGGCTCGCAGCGGCAAAGAAGCACTTCGGATAATTAACAATGAGCCGTTAAATTTAGCCATCCTGGACGTGATGTTACCTGATGGAGACGGATTTGCTTTGCTGCCGCAGGCATTAAAAAGAGGGATTCCGGTAATTTTTCTCACTGCCCGAACCAGCATGACTGACAAGGTTAAGGGGCTGAACCTGGGGGCTGATGATTACATTACCAAACCATTCGAAGGAGTGGAGTTGGTAGCCAGGGTGCGAGCAGTTTTACGCCGTAAAGGTCAAGAAGTTGTTGACGGTTTCGATGATATAAATGTGAATATTGCTGAACGTAAAGTTTACAAAAGTGGTCAGCAGGTTGATTTAACGCCCAAGGAGTATGACCTTTTGGTACTGCTGCTGGAGAACCGAAACATTGCTCTTACCAGGGAGAAAATCCTGGACCTGGTCTGGGGATATGAATTTGAAGGGGCTACGCGTACGGTTGATGTACATATTCAACGGCTGCGCAGTAAGCTGCAGACCGACAGAATAAAAACGATTGTCAAAATTGGCTATCGTTTGGAGTGTTGATCGTTTTTGAAATTAAGATGGAAGATATTTTACATTCTGGTCATAATTTATACCGTAAGTCTGGCTCTGGCCGCTGTTTTTATAACTGGCACCACCTATGAACAAGCTCTGAGGAGCGAAGTCCAACGCGGCTTGAGCGATCAACAGGGAATGGCTTTCAGCATGAAAGTATATTTGCTCTCGAGCCAGGCTATTGCTGCTTCACAGTTTCGAATTACTGATTATGGAGTTCCTCTGGTTGAAATGTTTTCGGGAAAGGGTATCTATCTGGGGACCTTTGATAGTACCAAAAGGTTACTAGCTGCGTCCAGCGGATGTAGGCTGGTCCAAAAGTGGGATAATCGAGCCAACAACCTAACGCGTACCTACATACTCCGCCAGAGTTCTAATCGCTATTTTTTGCTTATCTTTGACCATCTGCAGGTGGCAGAGCAATCGATATCCTTCATCGTGGCCAGGGATATATCCTTTCTCAAGGCGCAGCGACGGGTATCTTACAAC
The DNA here is from genome assembly GCA_050259135.1 of Methylocystaceae bacterium. Classification (GTDB taxonomy): domain Bacteria; phylum Bacillota; class Syntrophomonadia; order Syntrophomonadales; family JBLNAA01; genus JBLNAA01. The sequence continues at coordinate 2,847 of JBLNAA010000146.1, forward strand.
CTTTTTATACGCTTTGGAGTGGTGGGGCTATTGTTAGTGGGGATAGCTGGTGCTTTCGTCAGCAGATGGCTGGTTGGCCCGGCCGAAAAGTTAGGTGCAGCAGTACATCGGATTGCTTCGGGGTATTACAATGAACGCGTAGTGGTTACTGGTAACGATGAACTCAGTGAACTTGCCAACCATTTCAATGCCATGGCGGAAGAAATTCAAAAGAATGTGGAAGAGCTGCGTCAGGAAAGTATGCGTAAACAGATGTTTATTGATAATTTGGGACACGAGCTCCGAACACCTCTCACAGCTGTTATCGGGTACTCTGATATCCTGAGACAAATGAAATATGATGAAGATAAGATGACAGCTGGCCTGGGGTTTATCCACACGGAAGGAAAGCGTATGCTGCGCATGGCAGAAACCCTTATGATGTTGGCTAAGCTTCGGGGTGGAGCCCTGGAGACCGAATCCATTAGAGGCAGTCTTTTACTACAGGAAGTTGTACAGGCCCTTGCATTCAAAGCAGCAGAGCGAGGAATTACGTTGAGAACAATAGATGAACAGGTGGATTTCGAAGGAAACATGGACCTGTTAAAAGAGCTTCTCATAAATTTGGCGGATAATGCTATTAATGCATCACCTGATGGCAGTGAGGTGGTATTAGGCGTACGAGATGAGAAAGAATTGGCACTTTTCGTACAAGATTATGGGCAAGGGATGGAAGAAGATGAATTGCACCACCTAACTGAACCGTTCTATAGAGCAGATAAATCAAGGTCACGTCGAAGTGGAGGAACCGGACTTGGTCTCTCCCTCTGTGCTGAGATTGCAAATTTGCACCATGCAGCCTTACAATTCACCAGTATCCCTGGCCAGGGTACACTAGCGGAAGTCATATTTAGAAAAACCTGATTTTACATTTTGGTTACATCTTCGAGACGAGTTGGTGAAATGCACGGGATATACTGACAGCAAGGAGGTGGCCAATTGTGAAAAGAACATTCACGGTAATATTTGTAATCATCATTTTTATTATGGCGTTGGGGGTGACTGGCTGCAGTTCGGGGATTAAGAATGAGAAAGCCTATGTGGCTCCTAAAACCACGACTCAATCATCCCAGGTAACCCCTGCTGGCAGTAATCATACGGGAAGCCCATCTGTTACTACGGATCTCCCGACTTCGACCGTCAACGCGAATGGTCCAAGCAGTACTGATCGCAAACTGATTGCGGACCTCATAGCAACAGCTAAACAGGGTAAGGTCCCCGGATGTGATTTCGTGGTCGGGAAGACCAACTATGGACCGGTGATGGACCAGTGGGGAAAACCCGACAGCGTAGATTATTTGGCACCCAAAGGCCGGTATGCGGTATATGGCTCTCGGCGGATTACCGTAGGTGTGAATAAAGGTGAACTGCTCTTTGAAGTGAGGTCTTTCGAAAATCAATACAAAGAGTTGACCCGTGCTGACCTTACCAGCGTCCTGGGTAAGCCGGACAGTCTCAGGTACTACAAGGACACATCCGTTCAGCAAGATATTCTGGTGTATAATGTCTCGGCTGATTATCAGCTTATATTTGTACTGCCACAGGCGAATAAGAACAACCCGGAACCCCATGTTGATCATATTTCAGTGGTTAGCCCCAGAGATGCCATCAACATGATGGCTAACTAATAAAGGATATACTTCACTTTAATTCTGAAACACTTTATTACCGGATAGCGGTATACGAATCCCAGGTTGTTTAATAATTAAGCCGATTCATTTTTTTGAATCGGCTTTAATCTCTTTATAGAAAGTCGGTTTTGAATGGCAGCTCTGCTTTAATTCTATACTGCAATTCTGTAGACAACTTGCTGTCATCAGGATGCTGACCGTTGCGCAAAACCAGCCCGAAGGTCCAGTTAAGCCCAATATAAGGCATGACTTTCAACATAAAAGGTTCTCCCGCCGGGTATCGCATATGAACCAGGGGGTGTAAACCAGCTGAGTTTAATTGGGAAGCCAGGGCTTGGTCATCAAACCCCTTATAAGCCTGGTATTCGGCAATATCAACTAATGCCTCATCGGCAGACGTGTCACTCGGAGAAAAAATATGTTTTACCCACTTTCTGACCACCGCCTGCTTGTATTCCTTGTGGGCAAAAAGAAAGGTCATTAATTTAAAAAGCCTGGTCTGAACTTTGGTGGTAGGTTCGGCAATGACAATAATAATTCCCTGCGGCGACAATCTCTCTTTGGCTGTAGTTAAAAGTCTGATGGGATCTTTGAAATGATGGATGGCGGAAGAAAAAACCATCAGGTCGTACTGCCCCGAGGTTTCCAGAAAGGAAAAGGCATCAGCCTGGACAATTTTAATTTCGCCTACACCTTCTTTTATCATTCGCTCATGAGCAATTTCCAACATTTTTTCTGACAGGTCTACCAGGGAAACCTCGCTGGCGGGTTGGTACTGCTTCATAATAAAGGCTGCTTTCCCGGCTCCCCCGCACATATCAACTGCCTGAATACTGCTGCCCAGGGCTCCAGACAGCGCATCCATGACCGCCTTTATTACAATTTCATATTCAATGTAGGTGTATTTGGTATCTTCGATATCCTTGTAATAATTTATTACATGATCATCGTTATATTTATTTATGTTGGCTTCCAGTATATCGGCTTCGGTAACTTGCCCCCATTTTTCATTAACCGCCATTTTAAACTTCCTTCGCATATTTTAGACAGGAATATTGCCCATCCTAAATATTCGTCAGAGTCACAGATGCTCCTTTTTATTTGCAATTTAAATTCTATCACTATTCCACATATGCTATTCTAATAGTGGAATAGTAAAATGGGCGGTGAATATATTGTCTTTGTCATACGCCTTATTAGGCTTTTTGAATTACGCACCGATGACCGGATATGACCTGAAAAAAATCCTGGATGATTCAGTAAACTTTTTTTGGTCAGCCCAAACCAGTCAGATCTATCGTGAATTAAAAGTCCTGGAAAAGGATGGCTATATTGAAGCAGCCGTAAAGCCCAGCGAGAAAGGACCGAACCGGCATGAGTATCATATTACCGAGAGCGGTAATTCTCATCTTCGAAAATGGCTTAGCGAAGCCCATAACGATGAAAATATGCGGAATGAATTCATGGTCTGGCTGCTTTTTTCGTCTCAAGTCAGCAAAGATGAGATGTATCGGCAATTGCAGAAGAAATTGCAGGATTACCAAAAAGAATATCAGATGCTGCGAGAGGTGGGGAATGGAATTCAGGAGTATGTTCAGTGGTTTGGGAAAGAGGACGAAGATTTCTATTGGAAAATGGTGCTCAAAAGGGGACTCTATGATGTTGAGGCCAAAATCCATTGGGCTGAAGACATGTTAAACAGTTTGAAACTCAATAGGCCAAAGGGGAAGAAAGACAAAACTGAGTGATTCTGGCCAATCATTAGAACTGGGGCAGGGGGGCTTGGAATGAAACACAGGAAAGTTATACTCTCAATTGCGGTGGTTTTAACATTCATAATTGCCTTGGGATCTTATATGACGATTCGCACTAAAAACCAGGTAAGCGAGCTTTTCCAGCTGAACAAGCAGCGTCAAGAAGAAGGCTATTACATGGCCGAATTTGAATTCAAAATGCTTGGTATTCTATATGACCTCGATAAGGGTCACTATTACACTTCATTGAAGCTGATCAATAAACTTCATTATCAATTAAAGACCGGAGAAGGTCTGATCAAAGTGCCCAGATTTAATAATAAGGCCGAGGAACTGCAGTTTTATTTGAACCTGCAAAACCCGAGAACCGGAGCCTTTATGGATGATTCCTATCCTTATTGCACCTACACCGGTCCCACCGGCAATGTACTGCTGCATCTTGATGCTCTGGCCGAGGAAACCGGACAGCCCCTGCAGTTAAAATATCCTTTGAAGTACCTTGATAAGATCAATACCCCGGCCAAGATGAAAGCCTATCTCGATGATGTATCAACGGTAGGGTGGCTTGGTTCGAAATTTCCTCAGAGTTCTTTTCATTTTGCCAGAGACATCCTGAGCCTGTTTTACGAGGACAATACCGTGGTTAAACGCGGCTTATACAGTGCTTCGCCGGCAACTAAAAAAGCTCTGCTGCAATGGTTTTATAATAACCAGGACCCGAAAACCGGACTCTGGGGTCCCAAGTCGAGAGATGGACAACTTCTGA
>JBLNAA010000147.1:0-8073 GCA_050259135.1 Methylocystaceae bacterium
CTGAAGAGCGCCGGGATTATATTGAAGACGAAATTATGCGGTTTATCTACGAGCCGGGCTTTTCCACACAGGAAATAAATAATAACATTTCCGGGCGGGGGGTGGGGTTGAATGTGGTACAGGAGGAAATCCGCCGGATGGGGGGTAAGGTGGAGATTCTTAACCATCCGGGAGCAGGCTGCATTTTTACGCTGCGGATACCAATGAACCTGGCGGTAGTTAATGGCACCATTGTCGATCTGCCCTTCGGCAGATATATTTTACCGACGCTGTTCATTAAGGAATTCTTTGTAGCGGAAGCTGACAACTGGGTTACCATACAGGGCCGGCGGGAAGCGATCCGGGTTCGGGATTTGGTAATTCCCATCTTGTGGGCGGAAAAGTTATTTGGCAGCGAGGATTATCCAGATCAGGCGCAAAAAATGCAGGTGGTCATTCTGGAAATGGATCAGAAACTGCTGGCATTCCCGGTATCTAAGATTGTATCCCGGCAGGAAATCGTTTCGAAACCGTTGATCCGTGAATTAAGCAATCTAGGGTATGCATCGGGCTTATCAATACTGGGTGATGGTACGGTATCACTCATTCTCGATGTGGAGACAATGTTTCGATTGGCAGAGGTCAGGGCCAATCGTACCAGGGTAACACATTAATGTGGTAAAAGAGTGGTGGCATGGAAAAGATCAAAGTTTTAATAGTTGATGATTCAGCATTGGTACGGAAACTTTTATCCAGTGAATTGGCCCGGGATGAGGAAATCGAGGTGGTTGATACTGCCGCTGACCCTTACATCGCCCGTGATAAAATCGTACAGCTTAAGCCCGATGTCATATTACTGGACATTGAAATGCCCAGGATGGACGGGCTGACTTTTCTAAGAAAACTCATGAAACATTATCCCTGCCGGGTAATTGTGGTTAGCTCCCTGGCTGAGGCAGGGGGAGAGGTGGCGGTCAGGGCGGTCGAATATGGGGCGCTGGAGGTGATGGCAAAACCAGGCGCGGCTTACTCCGTAAATGATATGGCGGAGCAACTGATCGAAAAAATTAAAGCGGTGGCCCGAATACCGGTTTGGAAATTGGGGCCAAGGAAAACGGGATCACCGGCTAGTGCCACAGCATCGATGCCGGGGACCTCTCTCCTGCGTACGACCAACAAGATAATCGCTATCGGGGCTTCTACCGGCGGGACAGAGGCTTTACGCGAGGTTCTGGAAATGCTGCCGCTAAATATACCACCGGTTATGATCGTTCAGCATATGCCCAAGTATTTCACCAGTTCTTTTGCCAAGCGGCTTAATGATATATGTGCGATTCAGGTTAAGGAAGCGGAGGATAACGAGATACTTTCTCCGGGTAAAGCCATCATTGCACCCGGGAATGTACATATGGAGCTTCGGCGCAGCGGTGCGGTCTATTATGCCAGGCTGACTGACGGCCCGCTGGTATGCCATCAGCGCCCCGCAGTTGAGGTGCTGTTCAAATCGGTAGCCCGTTATGCGGGGAAAAATGCGATCGGAGTTATTATGACCGGCATGGGTCGGGATGGCGCCCAGGGGTTATTGGAAATGCGCAGCCAGGGGGCGTATACCATAGCTCAGGATGAAAGAAGCTGCGTAGTTTTTGGTATGCCGAAAGAAGCGATTCTGGCGGGTGCGGTTATACAGGTGGCACCATTGGAGAGAATCGCCGGCGAAATTGTTAAAAGCCTGGGTTAATTTTTAGGTGAGGCCACGGCCTTTGATGAATAGATAAAAATTAGGAGGTGGGCAGGTAATGTCGGTAGAGACCCATAAATACCTCACTTTCATGCTAGGAGACGAATCATATGGCATCCCCATCCTAAAGGTCAAAGAGATTATCGGCATGATGACCATAACCAAAGTGCCGAAAATGCCAGGCTTTATGAAAGGCGTTATTAATCTGCGCGGAAAAATTATACCGGTAACCGATTTGAGAATTAAGTTCGGTCTGGAACCCCAGGAGTATCATGATCGTACCTGTATTATCGTGATGGAGATGGAAAACGGAACCAGTAAAAACCTAAATGGAGTGGTGGTTGACAGCGTTTCCGAAGTTCTGGATATCAGTCAGGAGAATATCGAAGCACCGCCCAACTGTTACGGCAGCAGTCAGGATCAGGACTTTTTAACCGGATTAGGCAAGGTGCGGGATAAAGTGATTATGCTGATTGATGCGGATAAAATCCTGACCGTCGATGAAATGACAGTGGTGAACTGCATGGGTGAATAGCCCTTTAAAATGCTTTTAGCTGAAGTTTTCGTAATAGGATTTATAAATTATACAGGAAGGGGTTTGGTTAAATGAGGAGTCAGCAAAAGATCAGCACCCGGATGATTACCGGCTTTATTATTGTAGCGGTTATCACTGCAATAATTGGCGGATTTGGAGTAGTTAATTTAAAGAATGCTGAAAGTGCTAGCGCCCAGATGTGGAACACCAATGGTAAGGCACTGGGCAATATCGGCATGGCAGCTGAAGAGATGCAAAAAATAAGGGCCACCACCCGGGACATAATCCTTTATCGGGGAACCGATCGTCAGCAATACATACAGGCCATAGATAAATCCAAGGAGAATATTAATCAAGAATTCGATGCTTACGATAAAACGATTACAACCGATCAAGAACGGGCTGACTTTAATGACTTAAAAGCTAAATATGGCCGGTTAATGGCGGTACTTGATCAGGTTAATCAGATTGCCATGTCCAACCAGGAGGATCAGGCTTTGGTACTGTTAAAGGCCAATGCAGCTACGGCTAATGATGCCTTTGCGGCGATGGATAAAATTGTCGCATCCAATATTGACCTGGGTAATATAGAAGAAAAAGACCTGGCCGATCAAATCAATCGTAATATTCTCATTGTGGTTATTGTGATTATCATAGCCGTACTGGTGGCCTTGGCGCTGGGAATACTTATTTCTCGCAGCATCAGTAATGAACTCAGTAAAATAATCGAGAAGCTGTCTCAGGCTTCTAACAACGTGGCTATGGCGTCCTCCCAAATTTCCTCCGCCAGTCAGCAGCTGGCCGAGGGTGCTAGTGAGCAAGCCGCAGCGATTGAGGAGACCTCCGCTACCATGGAAGAAACCTCAGCTATGGTAAAACAAAATGCGGAAAATACCGGACAAGCCTCCAATCTGTCCGAACAGGCCCGAGCAGCGGCAGCTCAGGGTACGGCGCAGATGAGCGGGATGATTCAGTCCATGGATGATTTAAAGCGTTCGAGTGACAATATAGCCAAGATCATTAAAGTGATCGATGAAATAGCCTTCCAAACCAATATCCTGGCTTTAAATGCGGCAGTGGAGGCGGCCAGAGCCGGGGAAGCGGGTAAGGGCTTTGCGGTAGTGGCTGAGGAAGTCAGGAATCTCGCCCATAGAAGTGCCCAGGCAGCGAAGGACACCGCTGATATTATCGAGCACAACATTGAGCTTTCCAAACAGGGGGTGGAAGTCAGCAACCAGGTGGGGCAGTCGCTGGGTGATATCAATACCGAGTCCGAGAAGGTAAGCCGGATTGTGGCCGATATTGCTGCCGCCAGTGAAGAGCAGGCGCGGGGAATTCACCAGGTGGCCGGTGCTATGACCCAGATGGAACAGGTAACTCAGCAAAATGCTGCTAACGCTGAGGAAAGTGCAGCAGCAGCTCAGGAACTGCTGGCTCAGGCCGAGGAGTTGGAAACAATTGTAGCGGCACTGGCTGATATGGTACAAGGCAGCTCAGCGGCTAATAGAAAAAATGTACCTCCCGCCCGCAAACCTTCAGTAAAGACCGCGGTAAAATCAGGGGCGGGGGAAACAACCAGATTTGTTAACCCTAAAACCAAGGGGGCGGCGAAACCGGCGATGGGGAACCGGAGCCTTACACCCCAGGAGGTAATACCACTTGAAGATGAAAATGACTTCTAAGGCGGTATACCGATAAACGGAGGCAGCCATCCCCGAATTATGCTCACCAAAAGCGGTTCGGGGATGGTATGATTGTTATCAAACGAAATTAGGGGGTGAGAACATGGCTCGGATAGTAGTAGTGGATGATGCTGCATTTATGAGGTTATCCATTAAACGGATACTCGAACAAAATGGTCATACCGTAATAGCGGAGGGCAGTAATGGACAGCAGGCCTTTGAACTCTACCAGCAGCATCACCCGGATTTGGTAACAATGGATATCACCATGCCTGATGTTACAGGCATTGAAGGTTTAAAAATGATAAAAGGATTTGATAAAAGTGCCAAGGTGATTATGGTCAGCGCTATGGGGCAGGAGTATCTGGTTCGGGAGGCCATACTTTCTGGCGCGGCATCTTTTATCGTCAAGCCTTTCAATGAGGAAAAGCTGGTTATGACCGTTAAACAGCTGCTTTCTTGATAAGCTATAACTTTAGAATCAGGTGAAGAAGAGAACCAGCATGGCAGGATATTTTTAAGGGAAGAACCAGCTTAACTTTTTTGTCTTAAACTCTTAAAGTATATTATTTCAATAGATTTAAGGGAGAGCCAGAATTGCCCAGCTTGTACGTATTTACTTTTACTGTTTACTTGATTCTCGCTTTAGGGATTGGAACCCAATTCTTTTTCACCAGAAACCGTACCCTGGGGTTGGTATTTCTGGCCTTATTAGTATATGCAGGGTGTATCCCCACTCTGTTTTTAGCATTAAATTTATTTCCCTCCGGACTGATCCTATTTCCCCTGGCTTTGATTATCAGTACCGGTCTCATGCTTCGGGCACTTAATCATGAACTGGCCTTTAGCGCATCATTTTTAGTTCGTTTTCTCAGTGTACTCATTGCCACGGCTGTTTTAGTTATTGCTTTATACCATACCGGCCCGCTGGTTGCGATCCAATTATCACTGGTGGTATCCGGCGGTTATCTCCTGGTCAGTACCCTGATTTATTGGGTTAACTACTCCAGCAACGGAGTCCCGGGATCACGCGGCTTGGCTGTTAATATTTCACTATGGGCTATGGCCAAGATTATTTTAGGTATCGGGTTACAGGTTATTTTGATTAATCCGGGAGTTACCAGCAGTATCGCGGTTGGTCTAGATGGATTACTGGGTTTTTCTATCGCTATGTCGCTCATCAGGATGCTCTCTCTGCGCATAAGGCAGCAGGAAGCTCAGAGAGTGCAGGAGTTTACGCAGACTATCTCCCTCATATCAACTGCCAGTATGGCTGACAAATTTACCACCCTGCTGGAGGATATCTGTCAATCGTTGAACCGCGAAGACCATTATCAATTGGTTACCCTGGAAATAAACAATGATGATGAAGAGACTATGGCTTATTGTGCCCGTTCTATGAATGGCCTGGAGCGATACCAGGCAGCTGAAATTGTCAGTGAACAGCGGATTATCTATCATCACGAAGGAATTGAAGAGCCGCTTTACCTGCGGAAAAAAGACCTGTGGCTTATGAAGGTGACCCAGCAATACCTGCCGCGCGTTGGCGGGGCAGCTATGATTGAGGTCATTTATGATGGCCGGAGTCAGGGAGTTCTCAGTTTATATAAAGAAGACAGCAGTTGGACCCATCTTGAACAGGTAATGGTTCAGGCTTATGCCAGTTTAACCAGTATTTTGGTCAATAATTACCGTACTACCAATCGCCTCCATGAATCAATCAGTTCTATGGTGGCAACACTTTCTATGGCGGTTGATGCGCGGGATAATTACACTGCCAATCATTCACATCAGGTAGCATTGATGGTTGATTATCTGGCTGAAGAAATGAATTTTCCAGGTCAGGATAAAGAAACCTTTTATACAGCGGCATTACTCCACGATATTGGCAAGATAGGAGTTCCTGATCAGGCACTGCTCAAACCGGAACCTTTAACCGAACACGAATATAAAATTATTAAGCAGCACCCATTAATTGGATCTAATATTCTGGGAATGGCAGCCCAGGTTTTCAGCGAGGTAATACCGGTTGTTGCCGGACACCATGAGCGGTGGGACGGGCAAGGATACCCTAATGGATTAGCGGGTGAAGCTATCCCGATGGGTTCTCGGCTGTTGGCTGTAGCTGATGCTCTTGATGCCATGGTTTCTGACCGGGTATATCGTCCGGGGATAAGTCTGAAACATGCGGTAAGGGAAATTTGCGATCAAAGTACCCTTCAGTTTGATCCGAGTGTGGTAAGTTCGTTGCTGTCAGTTATCGAAAAAAGGCCGCAGTTAATGGATAGCTGGGTTCAAACCGGAAGGGGTTATAATAGAACCTGGACAGGAAAAAGCCCCGACCATCAGCCAGGGCTTTAGCAACCTGGATAAAAGACTTGATCGGAGCTATCTTATCGTGGTGGGTACCACCATGTCGATCAGTCCGATTACTACTGATGCCAGCAGGGCGCCGATAACTGTTACGCTGAGATAAGCTGGAATAATGAACTGAGCGACATAAATTACTACCGCTGCAGTTATAAATCCAACCAGACCACGGCTGCGGGGTGATACCTTATCACCCAGCAAGGACTCGATAATCCAGCCAATGATCGCAATAACAGCTGCTGCTATTAGTGCCCCCCAAAAACCGGACACCTTGACTCCTGGCAACAACCAACCTACCAGCATCAGTACAATCGCCGAAACGACAAACCGAATAACGGCTCGCAGCATTATATCACTCCTTAAGCAAAATTCCATTTTTATTTTCTGTGTTTACTTAAAATTTATACTTGTTATCTAAGGGGCTTGGCTGCTGCCTGGCGTTCAAATTTAGGTGGTTCAAGATTCTTGCTTATTTGCTTTAATTGATTCTGATGGGATTTGGCCCAGGTACCGGCCAAACTATTAAACCCTTTTCCGACCAAGGGCAGAGCCGCCAGTTTAGCTAAAACCACTGTCAGCCAGGACCAGCCCGGGTTAACTGGTACCACCCATACCGGTGTCCCCCGCCCATTATCCAATTCCGCCAGTCCGTCATATACTTTAGCCACTTGATTGGGCACTGATGTACCCAAAATATAAACCTGGTTACCTTTGCGGTCAGCACCGGCCCATAAGGCTTCTTTCCTCTTTTCCAAAGCCAAATTGCCAAACATGTTGGGATCAGGTTCCTGTTCCAAGTAATATGAAGCCAGGAGACAGCCTTCGAAGACCGCTTTGTTGCTTACTATTAAAATATTCATATTTCTTTTAACCTTCCGACCTGCAAATGTTTGACCAATGCCCTTAATTTTGGAAAAGCTTTACGCAAACCGATTATTACCAGGGGCCTGCCGATAAAAGGCAGGTTGAGGCTGCGAGATAGGAACCCTCCGATACGAAGGGTATTATTAAGGCATGGCATGGTACCGACATGCATAAAACGCTCTTCGGCATCCATCAACTTGGTTAGTGCAGCTAAAGCATAGCCATAAGTCCCGCTTTTGGTTCCCAGGGTGTAAACTGGATTACCCGATTTATCCTCACCGTTATATTGAAAGACGGCAAAATCCCGGGGGGTGGTTTTATCAAATAACGGGAGAGCCATCAGTTCTTTGCCGGAGGGCAGATCGTCATTCAGATGGCCGGTAAGCAGGTTGGCCGCCACAATCGAAGTATGACTGCCGCCATAATCGTAAAACACAATATTCACTCATATCAAACCTTTTTGAATTCTTAGCTTTAGCTTTGTAAATGTGATAAAAAGTTATTCCCGTTAAACAGAAAGGCAGGGAGTAACCTGGCCATATAAAATATTGTCGAAATATCGGTAATAGTTGTACTCTTTCAACCTTAGGCCTATATTCGGGTGTTTGGTTGAAAATTAGTCATCCCACAAGGGGATTTTAATAGCGTATAATCAAATTGTCGAAAGACACCCCCCAAATTATACAACTATAACCCCCCCAAATTTTTCCTCCAGGAAGTTCTGGAGGATTTTTTTTACGTTTTCCCGGGTAACGCTTTTAAACATAGCCAAATAATTTCACTGCCCTCTTGTATTGTGCTTTCAATGTGATATCATAATGATACCAAAACATTAAAGGGGGTAAACTTGCATGATGACCGAACAGAAAGCCTGGAAAATGAATGGGTTTATTGCTTTGCTGGTT
>JBLNAA010000148.1:0-8869 GCA_050259135.1 Methylocystaceae bacterium
CAGCAGCACCCCAAACAGAGAATTAATTATCAGCTTCCATAACAGCCGCATTGGTCCTAATAATATATAAATGAACAACGTAATGATAATAATACCGATCAAAGCTACCATTACCAGGTTAACTGCCGTCATATTGCCTGCCCTCCTTAGCCTGCTCATTCCAATGAGCCCGAACTTGTCCGAACAACCAGTTATAACGCAGTTCCGCTGCATACAGTTCATAGGTACTGGCGTCAACCAGATCATTTTCTGTCACCTGATCAAAGTGATTATAGGCTAATTGTAAGGCATGATGAGCACTGGTTAGTTCTTTCCTCCAGGCCGCCATTAAATCCGGCGGCCGGTTACATATCGGCAGGTACTTTATCCATGAGCACATAAAAAAACCGCATCCCCTTTCCTGCTAAAAGGTATGCGGCCTTGTCCTAGTTTATATCTCTTTTCTGCCTTTAATCGCTTGCCGTAAAGTTATTTCATCAGCAAACTCGATATCTCCCCCCACTGGCAGCCCATGGGCCAGTCTGGTGATAGTAAGCCCCCGGCGCCGGGCACCCTCCGCCAGCATTCTGGCCAAAACCTCACCCTGTAAATCCGGGTTGGTAGCCATGAGCACCTCAGTTGCCCCGCGCCGAACTAATTGCTCAACTAATTCATCCGGGTTAAATGTTGATAATATATCGCCCCCGGAAGCCCGGGGAGCCAGTACCGAATATACTCCTTCAAACCCTGCCCGTTCCATGGCGATAACATCACTGGCCTCTTCCACCACACACACTAATTGGCGGTTACGGCTCTCATCCCGACAAATCAGACAGGGATCCGAGTCGGTAAGATTACCGCAGCGGCTGCAGGCAAATACCTTTTCCTTGGCCGTCGTTAATGCCCGGGCCAGGGCTGTAACCTCTTCTGTCGGCAGCTTCATTATATACAGGGCCAGGCGTTGGGCAGTTTTCGGGCCAATACCCGGCAACTTGCCCAATTCATCGATCATAGTTTCCAGTGGGCGTGCCAATCGCATAGTATGGGCAACCTCCCTCGTTCATCGCTGGTGAGCTAACGCTCAGCCGACTGGTGAGCTATCGCTCACTATGCGTCGGCACTAGGCGAAACATCGTCGCCGTCGCTATACGCGATACTAGGCGAAACATCGTCGCCGTCGCATGCTGGCAAGCTAACGCTTGCTATGTCGCGGCACTAGGCGAAACATCGTTGCCGGTGTACACGCTGCGGGCGTTTGATTAGAATGGCAGGTTTAAGCCTCCGGTAATCTTGCCCATGGCCTCGTTAGCCATATCGGCAGCCTTTTTTAATCCTTCATTTACCGCAGTCAGTACCATATCCTGCAGCATCTCTACATCTTCCGGGTCTACCGCCTCTGACTTTATCTTCAGTTCCATAATCTCCTGTCGGCCGTTAACCTTAACATAAACCATCCCACCGCCGGAAGTAGCCTCAACGGTCATATTTACCAGATTGGCTTGCACCTGATTCATTTGTTCCTGCAGCTTTTGAGCCTGCTTCATCATCTGATTCATATTGCCGCCGCCAAAATTTCCAAATCCACCTTTGGCCATTTTAATATCCTCCTAACATCACCTTTAATCTTTTATATGCACCCGGTCAGCACCAAAAGCCTCCGTTATCTTCTTGACCAGCGGATCCTCATCGGCACCGTCATCCAGGGAGACAAAACTCACTTCCATTGGCTTACCCAGCATCTCTGCCAGTACACTTTCTAACAATTCCCGGTTTTCTTTCTCCATCATTCGTTCCCGATGAAATTTAAAGCCTTTACGGTAGCCAACTACCACCATATTGTCACGAATACCAATCAAGCGGGCCGGAGCCAGCAGTGCCGAAACGGTTACCTTCCGTACTTTGACCTGCTCCACTACCTGATTCCAGTTCAGATTTAGTTCATCAGTTGCTGGTTTTTTCTCTGGGGCTGGCTTTTGAACCTCACGGGTAGGAAGGGGTTCCCTGGCCGGCTGCGGCTGAGGTTTGGCCACCCATAGATCAGCTAACTGTAAAAGCGACAATTCCAATTGCAAACGCTGGCTATCACTGAAGCGCATATTTTCGGCAGCATCACTAAGCAAATCCCAGCCTTTAAGCAGCCGGTCATAACTGGTTCCAGCGGCCTGCTCAATCAAACGCTGCCGGGCGGACTCAGTTACGGTGCTGAGTTGAGCCTCATCCCCTACAGTTTTTACCACCAAAAGATCACGGGTATAGGCAATTAACTGTTGAATAAGGCGTAAACTCTCCCGTCCTTCAGCCAGTGCCTGGTCAAGCATAGTAAGCACATTAGCCGTATCGTGAGACAATAATGATGCACTTAGGTTTTGCAGCCATTCATCATCGGCCAGACCAAATACCGAAAGTACATAACTGCGATCAAGATATTTTGCTCCTCCGGCCAGAGCCTGATCGAGAAATGACAGGGCATCACGCAAACCGCCATTAGATCGGCGGGCGATCAGTTGCAGGGCATCATCGCTGCAGGTTACCTGCCTTTCGTTGATTACTTCATTTAAACGCTCCTGAATTTCTTCCTCGCTTAAACGCCGAAAGCCGTAGCGCTGGCACCGTGAAACGATCGTCGGCAGCAGTCGCTCCAACTCAGTAGTGGCCAGGATAAAGACCACCGAATCAGGTGGTTCTTCCAGGGTTTTCAGCAGGGCATTGGAAGCTTCCTGGGTCAGCATATGGGCCTCATCAATAATATAGACCTTCTTGTTACCGCGAGCGGGCATTACCCGCACCTGTTCACGAAGGTCACGAATCTGATCAATCCCGCGGTTGGAGGCAGCATCAATTTCAATAACATCCATAAAACTGCCTTCCCGAATCTCCCCGCAATTGATGCAGGTATCACAGGGTTCTCCCTGTTCCTGGTGGGGGCAGTTGACGGCTTTGGCCAGAATCTTTGCTACACTGGTTTTGCCGGTTCCCCGCGGTCCATAAAACAGAAACGCATGCGCAACCCGACCGGTTGCTACTGCATTCTGCAGTGCGGCTACGGTTTGTTCCTGTCCTACCACCTCGCTGAACTTTTGAGGCCGATAAGATCTATATAATG
This sequence comes from Methylocystaceae bacterium, assembly GCA_050259135.1. Classification (GTDB taxonomy): domain Bacteria; phylum Bacillota; class Syntrophomonadia; order Syntrophomonadales; family JBLNAA01; genus JBLNAA01. The sequence continues at coordinate 3,083 of JBLNAA010000148.1, forward strand.
CCTGATATGCCATACAGCCACCTCCCGATCCGAGGATATCACTACTCAATATCTTACTATATTGTGCCTTAATTGTGCTTGCTTAGCTGACCAACTAACTCATTTTTGCCATAACATAAAAAAACTCCCCGCACTTTAATACGGGGAGTTTTCGTGCAATTAATACCTACCAGCTGCGGCGCTGCTGGGAAGAATAGCAGTCCCGGCAGTAAACTGGGCGCTCACCACTGGGCTGGAAGGGAACTGTGGTCTCACGTCCGCAAGCGGCACAAACAGCAGAATACATTTGACGCTCGGGGCGGTCATAACCACCGCGGCCACCGCCACGGTTTTGGTTCTTGCGGGCAGCTCTGCACTCAGGGCATCTGCCAGGTTCATTGGTGAAACCTTTCTCTGCGTAGAATTCCTGTTCTGAGGCAGAGAATACGAACTCGCGGCCACAATCTTTACAGGTCAGGGTCTTGTCGGAATACATTGGAAAACCTCCTAAAATTAATTGCCCATGCCGCGGAACGTACCTGCTAACTTAATTACTCAATTGCATACGAGCGAACTGAGGCACGGGATATACGATACTAGTATACCACTAGTCACCATTACTACCAAATCCAGAATAAAAATTTTTTTCTCTTCTATAAAAATTATCCACTTTTAATCACGCCGCAGGGCTTCGATGGGGTCAAGTCTCGAAGCCTGGTTGGCTGGCAGCAGTCCAAATATAACCCCGACTAACGCCGAAAAGCCGCAGGCCAGGGCGACTGTGCCCCAGGACACCAGGGGCGGCCATTTGGCAATCTTAGCGATTATGTAAGCCCCGCCATAACCCAAACTTATTCCAATAATTCCCCCGATAAAGCAGAGCACCACAGCCTCGATCAGGAACTGAATCAATATATCTCTTCTTTTGGCCCCCAGAGCCATACGAATACCAATCTCCCTGGTTCTTTCACTAACTGAAACCAGCATAATATTCATTACTCCGATACCGCCGACTATTAACGATATGGCAGCAATCGCTCCGATAATCAGTGTCATGATCCCGGTTATCCGATTGGCACTCTGCATTTCCTTTTCCATACTAAAGCCGGCATAATGACCGGGAGCGTTATGGCGGCGCTCCATCAATCGCTGGGCCCGCTGGAGAGCTACCGTAACCTGGTCCTTGCTGACCGCACTGCACTCCAATTCACTAATACTATCCCAGCCGGTGATTTCACTCAGCACCGAACGCGGAAGATAGACTATAGAATCAGATTCAAAGTTGATCATACTGCTTTCTTCTTTTTTTAAGACCCCGATAACCAGTACGGGATTACCTTCAATCAATACGGTCTGCCCGACCGCCTCTTCATTTTTAAACAGTTTGGTAGCTGCCTGATTATCCAATACCGCTACCCGCCGGCCGCTTTTATTTTCCTGGTCAGTGAAAAACCGGCCGCGCTGCAGCTGCAATTTACGCACCATGGCAAAGCTTTCACTGGTACCATAAATCCGATAACCGTCCTCACCGTAGGAACCACGTATTTTCATGCTATTATAGGACACCGGTGCCACATAACTTATTTCCGGTATTGCCTGCTTTAACATCCTGACATCAGCTTCAGTGATGTCCCAGGGCCGCCATTCACTGCCATCATTATAATTAACATAAATAACAAAAAGATTAGACCCCAGCTTTTCCATCTCACTGACCAGCATGGCCCGGCCGCCCTGGCCTACCGCCATGACTGTAATCACAGCGGCAATACCGATTACAATACCCAGAGTGGTCAAAAAGGACCTCAATTTATGGCCGCGGATGCTTTCCAGGGCTACTCGAACAAATTCCAGGCTGTTCATTGAGCTTCCACCTCCCCTGCCGGTGAAGCCGGGGTATGATGAGGTGGATTTATCTCTTCACGAATAAACTGTCCGTCACGAAAATGCAGGGTTCGTGCCGTCCAGGCTGCTACTTCCTGTTCATGGGTTACCAGAAGTATAGTCGAGCCTTCACGGTTAAGTTCTTGAAAAAGCTCCATTATCTCCGTTCCGGTGCTGCTGTCCAGGGCCCCGGTAGGCTCATCAGCCAGAATTATTGCCGGATTATTAACCAGTGACCTGGCAATTGCCACCCGCTGGCACTGGCCTCCGGACAGTTGGTTGGGCAAATGGTGGGTTCGATCACTCAAACCTACCCGTTCCAGGGCTTCCGCTGCCTTCTTCCGCCGTTCACGGATACCCACCCCGCAGTATAACATCGGCAGTTCTACGTTTTTTTGGGCGGTTAATTTGGGCAGCAGGTTAAAAGCCTGAAAGACGAAACCGATTTTGCCATTACGGACTTCGGCCCGTTCATTATCTTTCAGAGCAGCGGTACGTTCGCCGTCAAGCCAGTACTCCCCATTATCCGGTCGATCCAGCAGCCCCAGAATATTTAAAAGGGTAGACTTGCCCGAACCGGATGGTCCCATTATCGCTACCATTTCCCCTCGTTGTACCCTGAAATTAACCTCTTTCAGTGCCTGTACCTCGATCGCACTCGTGTGGTACGATTTGCTCAGGCTTTCAATCTTGATCAACGGGCGCCCCCCCTTATCACCCGCATTCCTGCTTTCAGGTTAGGTGGGGGACTCACTGCTACCTCATCGCCAGCTTTAAGGCCGGAAGTTACAATATCATACACTTCATTGCCTTCGACTGTGGCAATCTTACGCTCGCTTACCATCCCCTTGGCATCCACCACAAATACTATTTTCTGCCCTTTTCGGGTTACTACCGCATCAAAGGGTATAGCCAGCGCTCTTTTGCCCGCCTGAGTTATGATCCGCATATCAACCGTATAACCTGGCTTAAGGTCAGTCTGCTGTCTGTCTAATCTTAAGGTTACCGGCACCCTGGCAACTTCCGATCCCTGGCTGCTGGCGGATAAAATAGCTGCATCAGCTACCCGAACAACTTGGCCGGTAAAATTTTTCCCCGCGATTGCCGTACAGGTAATTTTAACTTTTTGCCCGGGCTGCAGATTACCAGCATCAACCTCTCCTACCTTACAGGTCACTTCCAGTTCACCCCGGCTCCCCACCGTAAGAATACGGGTACCCGATGCAACCCGTGCCCCTTTTTCAGCGCCAACCTCCAGTACTACGCCATCAGTCTTGGCGATAAAGGTGCCCATCTGCAGTCGTTCCTGAGCTAAAGTCACCTCCTGACGGGCCAAGTTGAGCTGTGCCTGCAGGGCCGCGGCCTCCTTGGAACCGGTCTGCTGCCGACTGCGGGTCCTGGCTTCTTCATAGCTAGCTTTAGCCTGGGCATACTCACTTTTAACGCTATCCAGCTCAGCCTGAGTAACTGCCCCCGACTTAGCCAATTCCGTCAACCGCTGCATTTTATTGATCAGTTCTTGATAGCGGGCCTGGGCTGCCTCCAGTGACAGCTGATCACTGCCAACGGTTACCTTGGCCAAATTGGCTTCAATCTCCGCTGCCTGGGCTCGGCTGGATTCGTACTTACGGGCCAGTTCCCCGGTATCAAGACGCCCCAATACCTGTCCGGCTTTTACCGCATCGCCAACTTCTACCGATAATTCCATCAGGGTACTATCCTCAGGGGCAAAGAACTCCTGTTTGCTTGCTGGCTCTAAGCGGCCGCTGGTAGCAACCAGTCTTTCCACCCAGCGCTGCTGCACTTTCTCGGTTAAAACCCCGGCTGCCACCTGCCCGGAAGACTTATTGGCGTGTCCTAAACTTATCCCTAAGGGGATCAAAATGATTATCGCCACAATGATCCACTTGTACCATTTAAGGCCTTTATACCAACCCCAGAATTTTTGAAAAGGCTTGCCCAACGAAGCTATCTTCAATTCTCCCCTACCCCCAAATATGTATTGGCCGTCACCTGCATAGACGTATAAACTTGGTGACCGCCTTCATCGCCAGCTATACTGTTAAATGATGTATCCTAAATATTAGACTAATTTGTTTTCCCTTTATTTCGCTTGACCCATTACCTACAGACCGCTTAAGTTTTGATCAGAGAGACCGGTTACCCGCCAGAAAAAGTCCTTTTCCAGCAACAGCTTATAGGTTTTATCTCCGGTCTTAAGATATACTTTGACATGTTTAGATGATTTAACATCCGGTGATTTATGGGGCTCACTCATACGCCAGAACTGAATTTGCCCTATTTTCAATGGTTTATTTTGAAGCTTCTGATAAACCTCTGAGCTTCCCTGAACTTCAAATATTACCTTGCTGCCTTTTTCAGCCCGGGTAATAAACTGCTTAACTATTTTTTCCACCCAGGTTCGCTCGTTGCTGTCCGGGAAAGTGGAAAGGCCGGTTACCTTCCAGCCCGTATTGGTTTTGATGAGTTCATAAGCCGCATCATAACTCCAACCGCTGCCGCTGGAGGTAATCACCCCCAGATTAGCAACAACTGAAGTACGGTCTCCTTTAGTTTCAATACTGGTAATACTGCCCGACCACAAATAGTCACTATAATTGGATGTCTTGTAAGCATCCCGATCAGTCAGTTCCTGGGTTACATCAAATAGGGCAGATTGAACCACTGGCTTTTCAGTATTTATATACCAGCGCGCCAGTTCCTTCTGCCGTGCCTCAGTGTTATTGTCCGGCTGGCAGTAATATTTTGTGTAACTGGTAACAGCACCCTGCAGCGCCTGGATTATATCCTGGTTTACGGGCTTAACCCCGGTTGTTTCTCTCTTGACCTGAAGGCTTTGGGCATCAATCTGTTCCGCCCGCCAGCCGTCGCCATAAATCATCCCGTCGGTACTGACCGCAAAATATGGTCCCGAAACATTCAGCTGGATCGTCTTTTTGGTCTGAGGATTGTAACTGCACAAAAAATAAGGCTGTTTATTGGAACCGGGGCGGGTATAAATAACGCTGCCGGTTGGGGTAAAACCAGTCTGATAAATATATCCGGAGTATAAGCTTACCACCTGCGGCTGGGAATAATCCTTCACATAATACAATCCAAACCTCTCTGCCCCGACATTGAGCAGCGATTTCCCTTGATAATCCCGATAGCGGCCGGGAGCCACCCGGCTGATAATATCGCCTTGGGCATCAGCAATTACTGTGTAAACTTCTTCCGCAGAGGTTTTGGTTCCGGCCTTAACTACTGTTGCCGCATACTGTCCTGTCCCCAGACCATCCTTATAATATAACGGCTGTCCCTCAATCTTATAGGCGGGGTTTCCCTGGTTGGTTGCCGGGTCATAGATAGCATCATTGGGAAGATTGGCATGTTCGGTGTAGATTTTGTTGTCGGGGCCAAAGCCAAAATTAGTAACTGACGGGGTATTAACCTCTTCATTGACCAGAGTGGCCATATTCTGTTCCTTATCCCAGACATACAGCTCATCCTGTCCCATTAAGGCCAGAAAGCGGCCATCGGCCGACCAGCGCGCCCGGGTAATAAAAGGCAGGCTCTTGACCAGTTCCTTTTCACTTCCCTGCTTGTCTATCCGGACCAAGCTGACTCCCCGCCAATAGGATCCGGCGATTACGGATTTTGCTTTAGTATCCTCTCCGTTGAACTTGAGATAATATCCGATGGATGGGTTACCGGGATCTTTGATCAATTCAAAAGGCTGGCTGTTTGTAACTGTCTTAGGTGATTGGTTCTCGGGCGTTTTAGAAATTGACTTACATCCTGTGACAAAAATTAAGCTGCATATAAGTATAGCTGCCAGCTGCCACCTTTTCATCTTGCTCCCCCTTCAATGACAACGGTTGTTAAAAATCCTGGCCTCTAAATACCCTGATTGCTAAGAGCACCATC
>JBLNAA010000149.1:0-8290 GCA_050259135.1 Methylocystaceae bacterium
AGCCGCTAATATAGTGGAAGCAGCCGAAAGTATATCAGCAGCCAGTGAACAGACTGCTGCCGCTACTCAGGAGATTTCTGCCTCGGCTGTTATTCAATCAGAAGCAGTAAGCAGCATCGCCACTCAAGCCCAAGAGGTAGAACAAATGTCCAAACGACTAGCCACATCAATCGGATAATAATACGCCAGTAAAAAACCGGTAACCATTACTAATAGTGAGTTACCGGTTTTCTATCCTTCTTACTGATCTTAATCCTGATCTGGTTATTACTTACCCTTATTTTGTTCCTCCAGTCTCTTTTTTAAGAGTTCACCCAGGTTGGTGCCGACATCTTCTTTATCACTATACCGGGCAATCATTTTCTGATTGGCGATCCGGCCTTGTTTAGAATTGCTGAACATATCGTCACGCTGGTTTTCTGCCTGACGATGCCCACATTGGGGGTCAGGGCAGACCAGCATCCTGCCCTTTTTTGCTTTTACCGCCAGCAGGTATTGACCACAAAGCGGACATTTCTCCCGGGTTACATTAGTATGCTTAAATTTAGTTTCATCTTCAATTACCATCTGTACCAATTCACGGGCATTCTTTCGTATATCCTGGATAAATTTATCTCGTTTCGCCTTCCCCTGAGCAATATCGGCCAGTTCCTGTTCCCATTGAGCAGTAAGATCAGGAGTCCTTAGTGATGATGGTACCATGGCTATTAACTGGCTGCCCTTATCTGTAGGTACTAATTCCTTGCCGTTGCGTTCAACATAAAAGGTTTTAACCAGCTTTTCGATAATTTCGGCGCGGGTTGCCGGTGTGCCCAGTCCGGCCTGCTTCATGGATTCCCGCAAATCTTCATCTTCGATATATTTTCCCGGATGTTCCATGGCGGTAAGCAGGGTTGCTTCTGTATAACGAGCCGGAGGTCTAGTTTTGCCCCGGTTTACTTTACAGCTTTTCGCTAACACCGCTGATCCCTGTTTTTGCTGACGCAGGGTTTGTTCTGGGAGCTTTTCCTCATCTGATCCTTCAACAGCCTCTGATTCAATACTTTTGGTATTGACCACTTTCCAGCCGTGTTCCTTAATCACCCTGCCCCGGGAGAAGAATGTCTCACCATCAACCACTGTAACCATGGTGGTCAGGTCATAGCGAAACGGCGAATAAAATACTGCAATAAAACGCCGAACCACCAGGTCATACAACTTCTTTTCATCACCATCCAGAGTATCAAGGTGCAGGGTCTGTCCAGTCGGTATCAGAGCATGATGATCGGATACTTTACTGTTATCAACCAGACGCTTGCTGGTAGGCAGCGGCCTTCCCAGCAGGGGTTTTATCAGGTCAGCATAAGGACCCGTGTTGATACTCTTTAGCCGGCCTTCCAGAGTAGGTACAATATCCGCACTCAGGTACCGGGAATCAGTACGGGGGTAGGTAACCAGCTTATGTCTTTCATACAAAACCTGCAGCACTGAGAGTGTCTTCTGGGCCGAAAAGCCATAACGCCGGTTAGCATCTCTTTGAAGTTCGGTCAGATCATAAAGCAGGGGATGGGCTTCATGTTTGGCTTCAGTTTTAACCTCTTTGATGATGCCGTTCTTACCTTGAACCCGCATAGCCAGTGCCTGAGCCCGTTCCTGGTCAAAAATTCGTCCATTACCGCTGGTGTCACGCCAATCCCCAAAATAATCACCGAAATCAGCCTGCAGTGTCCAAAAATCCACTGGCCTAAAATTTTTAATCTCCGTCTCCCGCTTAACCAGCATGGCCAGGGTAGGTGTCTGTACCCGACCAGCATTAAGCTGGGCATTATGCCGACAGGTAAGAGCACGCGTTACATTAAGCCCGATTACCCAGTCAGCCTCAGCACGGGAAACAGCTGCTTGATAAAGATTGTCATAATGGTAGCCTGGCTTCAGATTGCGAAATCCCTCCCGAATAGCTTCATCGGTCTGTGAAGATATCCATAACCGGGAAAATGGTTTCTTCCAGTTGGCTTGTTCCATTATCCAGCGTGCTACCAGTTCCCCTTCCCGACCGGCATCGGTAGCAATCACCAGATCCTTAATATCCTGGCGCTTCATCAGAGCCTTGACCACCTGATATTGATGCGAGGTCTGTCTTATAGTCTTCAATTTTAATTTATCAGGCAGCATCGGTAAGTCCTCCAGCCGCCACTGTTTATACTTGGGGTCATAATCATCCGGTTCCGCCAGTGTAACCAGATGCCCCAAAGCCCAGGTTACCACATAATTAGGCCCTTCCAGATACCCCTTACCCCCGCTCTTACACCCTAAAACCCGGGCTATTTCCTTGGCTACCGACGGCTTTTCCGCCAGAACCAATGATTTCATCGGCTATTCCTCATTCCTGTTTTTTTCTGTCCATCCCCCAAGTACATTGCCACCGGGAGTGAATGTGTGGCATCAGCCAATCATCATTTTTCTGCTGCCAGGTAAATCTCAATTCGTTCTTTACCGCCACCCAGATTAACCCGTTTCAATTTGATATTTCCAACCTCACCTGTTTTCTTTAAATGGGTTCCCCCACATGGTACCCGAGCAAATCCAGTTATTTCCCAGTATCGTTCTTCCGTCTCCTCATTACTGAAAGCACTAATGATAATTCGGTTATCTCTGATCAAGTCAGCCGCTTTCGCCTCCAATAACGGGAAGGCAGAGGAGATATTACCAGACCAGCAAAAATCCAGTCTGGCCTTTTCCGTCGTGATATTAGCCCCAATTTTTTCGGGCCGATCGAAGTTCTGGTATAGCAGTTCCAGAATTATTTCGGCGGCAAAATGCAATTTCATGATCCGATAACGTTTTTCCCAATCGATAGAAACCGAGACTTCGCACCCTTCACTTAGACCCCGGGCTGAATCAAGGGTATAAAATATTTCCTGGTTAATTTTTTCTGCTTTTATTATCGCATACCCGCCAATAGTACCGACATCTGACTGCTGTCCCCCGGAAAAAGCATAAGCCACCGTTTGATCAAGAGTGATAATATCGCCATTAATACTGGTTATGCGAGCAGTGACCTGGGTCAGGTACGGATTATCCCAAAATATTTTCTTGACCGGCATAACTATTGCTCCATTCAAAAATTATATTACTGCTCCCTGCATAGCCATTGTAACCGATATTATCTGGCTGCCGCGAAATTGTTTTATTCCTTAAAGCTTATTTACCGATATTAGTATCCAATACCCGTTAATACGGTGACGAAATATACCAAAATACCATATAATTGCAGTAGAGGGTTCTGCTAATTGTTTTAGTTCAACCCGATAAAAGGAGGTGGCAGTGTGACAAAGCTGACAGTATACTCCGAGGAAATAAAAAAGAGTTTATCTCCTGAGGAAGAGGCCACTTTTTTAAATCTCTATCAGAAGGTTGTTGATAAGCGCCCACACCGTGGGAAGCTGTATATTCTATTCGGCCCCAGTGGGTCAGGGAAAACCACTCTGGCCCGTAAATTAAGCGAGTTTGGCCTTACCGAAATAGTCAGCTATACTACGCGTCCGCCCCGCAGCGGGGAAGTTGAGGGTAATGATTATTTCTTTGTTGACCGGGATACTTTTCGAACTATCGACATGATGGAAACATCGGAATATGAAAATAATTGGTACGGGGCTTCTGCGAAATTGGTTCTCGAAAAGCTGGCTGAGGGAAACTGTTTTGTTATTGCTGATGTTAACGGTGCCAAACAGTTTAAAGCCAAACTGGGCTCAATTTACATTGAAACCATATGCATCTGGGCCAGTAAAGCTGACGTGGTTGAACGAATGCAAAAGCGCGGAGACAGCCAGAGTAAAATAGATCGTCATTTTCGTAACTCACTGACCAAAGGTGAGTTTGATTCCTGGAAAGACGCTGATCATGTAATTATCAATACTGACCTGGACTCCGCCATGGAACAACTGATGCGAATTGTCCTCGGCTTTTAATCCACTTTTTTTAAAAAATAAAGGGGAGCGACCTTTACCGGTGGCTCCCCTTCTTTATCAGATTATTGATACTTGCCGCAGTTTAATTTTCGCCATTTAATAATCATTTTATCATAAATTGTCGAAATAGTATTACATCCCATTTTTTGCATTACTATTATAATTAAATAAGGTATATTTTCGGAATATTCCGTTAAAAGGGGGTAATTTGTTAATGTTGACAAAAACTGAAGCAGAAGGTTTCTGGAAGACCTTGCCTCACCTTTTGGATATTAACCCCAATATGTTGATCGGTATCACTGACCGCGAAGTCATTATCGACGTTGTCAGCAGCAAGGGATTAGATATTCCGATGTTTAAACCGGGTATGAAAATCGATGCCTGGGGAGACCGCGGCAGTGTCAAAGCCATACGTACCGGCCAGATACAAACAGAAACAATCAACACTATCATGTTTGGGGTCGACATGGTCATGCGCAGCATTCCTTTTACGGATGACCAGGGGGTGGCAGTCGGTGCTCTGGTAATCGGTATTTTCCACCATCAGCCGATTGCCAAAGCCTTCCCCAGCTTTGCCCCAATGATTTCCGATATGTTTTCGGAAGGCGGAACCCTGTACCTGACCGACCTGGAAAAAGTGGTTAAGTTACATAACTCAAAGAAATTCAGTTACTCTGGTTTGAAGGTAACTGATAAAATTGGTCAGGAAGTTACGGTAGTCGATGCCATTAAGAAACGCCAGATAACAATGCGCGAGCTAACTGCCGCTGACAGCGGCCTGCCAATCTTTTCGGTTAGCTACCCGGTCTTCGATGAAAATGACTCCCAAAAGCTGGTAGGTACCTTTAACATTGTTACCCCCAAGGAAGGTGCCCATGAGCTGCGGGGTATAGCCGGTAATCTGACTAAAAATCTTGAAGAAATGGCTGCCGTAGTTGAACAATTGGCCGCCTCCGCTTCTGAAGTTATGACTAATGAGCAACAACTAAATCATAGAATTAACGAAGTATCTGAACTAATAAATGATATAAACAGCATTCTGCAGTTTATTCGCCAAATTGCTGACGAGACCAAAATGCTCGGTCTTAACGCCGCGATTGAGGCGGCCAGGGCTGGTGAAGCCGGGCGCGGCTTTGGGGTGGTTGCCAGTGAAATCCGCAAGATGTCGGATGAATCCAAGGATACCGTCAGCCGTATCCGAGCGCTTACCAGCAAAATCGAAAACAGCATTCGCGACACGGTTAAAAACAGCAATCTCAATATGCAGACCAGTGAGGAACAAGCAGCTGCTACTCAGGAAATTACCGCAAGTATTCAGGAAATTACTTCGATGGCTCAAAACCTGGAAAAAATCGCCCAGGAAAAACTATAATGTCTCGCTAAAATTTTATAACGCAAGGGCTTTACCATAGTAGTAAGTCCTTGCGTATTTCTTTATTAGGACCATTTATCACAGCTAATAATCCAACTATGAATTTGAAAAAACCGGTAGTATAATAAGAAAATCGTCCAATTTTGCATACACTATTTTCTCATATATTATATTACACAGGAAAGCTGGGATTAGCCGTGCTTCGGCAGGCAGTTCGATTTATTTTCGGTAAGAGTCTGGCCAATGAAAAGTTGGCTGAAGAAAAGTTCAATGTTTTCTGGGGGATGCCTATTCTATCCAGTGATGCGATTTCTTCTGTTGCCTATGCCGTAGAAGAAATGCTCTGGGTATTAATACCTGCAGTAGGGTTGGCATCATTCGTCTGGATGCCGCGTATTGCAATATCTGTAATTATTCTGCTGCTCATACTGACTTTCTCCTATCGGCAGGTGGTTGAAGCGTACCCCCGAGGCGGCGGAGCCTACATAGTGTCAAAAGATAATCTGGGACCGCTTTATGGATTAATTGCTGGAGCCTCCCTTTCTGTTGACTATACCTTGACGGTAGCAGTAAGTGTCAGTGCGGCTACAGCAGCAATAACTTCAGCTTTTCCGGTTTTATATTTTCACCGGGTGGCTATCAGCCTGTTTATTGTTTTTCTTCTGGTAGTAGGTAATGTTCGCGGTCTCCGCGAGTCAACCAGGTTATTCAGCATACCAACCTATGCATTTCTGCTCTCCATTATCATCCTGATTATTGCCAGTATTGTAAAGCATATCGGAGGTACAGCTATCCATCCGGTTCCATTATCTACATCTGAGGTTACCCTCGGGACTCAGGCTATTACTGTTTTCCTGCTGTTAAAGGCTTTTTCCTCCGGGTGCAGCGCAGTTACTGGAGTTGAGGCCATCAGCGACGCGGTACCTAATTTCCGGGAACCTTCAGCCCGCAATGCCAAAATTGCTTATCTGCTGCTGGCTGCTTCTGTATTAATTACTTTTGGCGGAACCGCTTATCTGGCCAAAATATATGAGATAATGCCCAGCCACTATCAAACAGTATTAGCTCAGATTGCAACCATTACCTTTGGCAAGGGTTTTATGTTTTATTTTATTCAGGCAACTACCGCCATAATCCTGGCCATGGCAGCGAACACAGCCTTTGCCGGTTTTCCTACCCTCTTGTCAGTAATTGCTCAGGACGGATTTGTACCACGCCAGTTTAAAATGCGCGGCCACCGGTTAAATTTCAGCAATGGCATACTATTTCTGGCTGTAATGGCTGCTATTTTGATTATAATTTTTAAAAGCAGTACCCACTATCTGATACCGCTCTATGCGATTGGGGTATTTACTTCCTTTACACTGGCCCAATTGGGATTATTTATGCGTTGGATAAGGCACAAACCCGAAGGCTGGCAATGGAAAGCCACTATCAACGGATTGGGTACCTTGGTTACGTTAACTTCCGTTCTGATTATCGGCATAACCAAATTTATTGCCGGCGCCTGGATTGTCATCCTGATTATACCGGCAGCGGTAAAGCTGATGTTAGTAATCAGGCAGCACTATGCCTCAGTCGCCCAACAATTGGATATACCCAACGAGTATATCGGGCAGCTGAACATGCATCCGAAAATTAATCATTATGTTATTGTGCCTATTGACAGCTTTAATGCTATGGTAGTTAAAGCACTTCGCTATGCCCAGGCCATGAGTCCTAATGTGGTGGCTTTTCATGTGGAAATTCACGAGGGTGAGGCAGACAAACTGCGTAAAAAGTGGGCCATGTTAAACACCGATATCGAACTAGTGATCAAACCATCACCATATCGGGAAGTAGTAAACTCATTGGTTAAGTATATTGATTCGGAGGAGCACAGTTCTAAACCAGGTGATATAATAACCCTACTTTTGCCTCAGTTCTTCGTTTCCAAGTGGTGGCAGGCCATACTGCATAATAATACCAGCTTGTTTATCGCCAATGCTATGCTCCATAAACATAATGTAGTTATATCAATTATGCCTTTTTATTTGGAACGGGTTCATTTATGGCGTAAAGCCAACCTGGTGAAGCATACAGAAGATGAAGAATAAAATCGAAAGGCTTTGCTTAAGGCAAAGCCTTTTTTAAATGGAGATCAGTCATTCTCAAGTGGTTTTCCTCTGTACACCAAACCAATATGTATGAGGGGCAGAAAACCGAAGGAAGGCAGTATTATCAATAAAAGTAGGGCAACCAGGGTTATATGGCTATTCATCTATAACTATCTTGAAAATAGAAGTATGTAGTGATACGTTTTGATAAAACAAAGCCGTCATATTCAGTAGGGAGGAATATACATGAGCCCAGCTAAAAAACGCAAACCAGTTGCACCATACATTGCTATCGGCATTTCCACGGTTGTCTATGGTATAAGCGAACGAAAACAAATTGCTGCCAATCTTAATACAATTGAAGATTGTATTATGGGTGCGGTTGAGACGGTAAACATTAATATGCCGGTTAAAATCGTGGCTTTACCGGAAGGAGCCTTGACCGGGTTTACCGATGAGGTTTTTGATATTCCTCATGTGATCGCCGCCCGGGAGCTGTTTATCGACATTCCCGGTGAGGAAACTGAGCGTTTAGGAAAACTGGCCCAAAAATATAATACCTATATCATCGCCCAGTGCAAAGCCAGGTGGCCTGAAGTGATGAAAGACCGGTTTTTTAATACCTTATTCATAATCAGCCCGGAAGGAAAGGTGGTTCACAAGGCCGCAAAAAATCATATCTGGTGCCGTGAACGTTCATGTACCCCACATGATGTCTATGATCGCTGGGTAGAAATATATGGGGATGATATTGATGCTTTTTATCCGGTTTATAAGTCCGATGATATTGGCAATATCGGCACAATCTGCTGCAGTGACGGTGAGTATCCGGAAGCGGTCAGAGCCCTGGCTTTTAATGGTGCGGAAGTGGTTTA
>JBLNAA010000150.1:0-2921 GCA_050259135.1 Methylocystaceae bacterium
ACGCCATAACTGGGCGGCCTTGCCCCCATTGAAGGCAATCAGCTGAATACTAGGATGATCAGCCATGAACTGAGAGAAATCGTTGACAGTTACATCAGTAATGGCAGCATCACTGCTGCCTTCACGGTAACAGGAGGCAATTACATCCCAGACAGCAAGGGCTCTCTTTAGCAATCCCCGGCACCTGGCAGTGTAATTGTCCGGCAGAGGAAGTTCCATAACCGTATATATCAGCGGCCAAAAATGGTTCTGAGGATGCGCATAATATTGCCCGGTCTGCAGTGACCGTACACCCGGCATGGAGCCAAGTATAAGCACTTTAGCATCGGGATCTGCAATATAGGGCAGAGATTGGCACCAGACCATAATAGGCCTCCTATGATTGGGGCTGTAAAATATAGCGGTTAATAGCGGCAGCAACTCCACCTTCCTGGTTGGAAAGCGTGACATAGTCGGCCTGCTCCCTGATGTCGAGCGGGGCATTAGCCATCGCCACTCCTACTCCAGCCCAGGTGATCATATCCATATCATTGTAGCTGTCTCCGATGGCCATAACATTTTGCTGATCAATATGGTAGTAATCGGACACCGCCTGCAGAGCATGTGCTTTAGTGGCTTGCAGATGGGATATCTCAAGAAATTGTGGTTTGGAACGTACTATTGATACTTTATGCCCTATGCGCTTTTTAAGGTCGCATTCAATTTTATCCATAGCCGCATAGTCATAGTTAATAATGAGAAACTTAAGCGGGCCCTGCCGAATTACATCTTCCAGGTCATCAATCAGGTTAATCGGAGCCCCGCTCAGCTTGGAATAAGCATTTCCTTCGGGAGTCAGCTTCTCCATATAAAGCTCATCCTGGTAATAGGAATGGTAATGACAGTTATATTCCCGCAGGGTATGTAGGACCATCAAGGAATCTTCAGTTTCCAGGGGGCGATAATATAGAGTTTTGCCCTCCAGGGTACGAACCCATGCTCCCTGGTACACGATAAGCGGTACCCCGGAAATGCCTAATTCTTCAGCATAAGGGCGTGCCGCCCGAAACATACGTCCGGTGGCGATAGTAACAACTATTCCCTGTTCCACCGCAGCCTGCAGAGCCTGCCGACAGCCGGGAGCAATTGTCAGATCCGGCCTTAATAATGTATCATCAAGGTCACAGGCAACCAGTTTTATATCCATAGCTCACTCCAGATAAAAGCACTTATATCAGAACCGCAGTTGATTAGCGGCGAGATTTTAGCTGGGCATAAATGTCTTCCGGTGCTACCCCCGCCTGAACCCCCAGTACCATCAAATGATAGATCAGGTCAGACACCTCATAGATGACTTCATCTTTATCCTGATTTTTAGCACCGATAATAACCTCAGCCGCTTCCTCGCCCACTTTTTTACATATCTTATCTAACCCTTTAGTGAAAAGGTAGGTTGTATAGGAGCCTTCCGGCATCATCTCCCGGCGGTCGAGAATAACCTGATAAAGTTCATGGATGATGCCTGGCCCTACCATTCCACTGTAGGTACTGGTCAGATCTTGTTCAACCGGACTCACTTCCTGACCACTGGCATCACGATAAAAACAGCTGTGATGACCCGTATGACAGGCGGGTCCGATTTGCTCAACAATCATCAACAGCGCATCGGCATCGCAGTCATAGCGGATTTCTTGTACCTGTTGGACATTGCCCGAGGTTTCCCCTTTGTGCCATAACTGCTGGCGCGAGCGTGAATAATACCAGGCTTCACCGCTTTCCATGGTTTTTTCCAGAGCTTCCCGGTTCATATAGGCCAACATTAACACGGTACCGCTTCCCGTTTCCTGTACTATAACTGGTACTAAGCCCAGGGCATCAAACTTTATCTCATTGGTTATCGTCATTTTAACCTCACCCTGACTCCCTTCTCCTGCAGATATTGCTTGGCCTCAGCCACTGTATACTGACGGTAGTGAAAAATGCTGGCACACAGTGCCGCATCGGCTTCACCGGCGGTAAAGGCATCATAAAGATGCCCCAGTTCTCCTGCTCCGCCGGAAGCTATCACCGGAATTCCTACTGCCCGGCTGACCGCCCTGGTAACTTCGAGGTCATAGCCGTCCTTGGTGCCGTCTCGATCCATGCTGGTCAGCAGTATTTCCCCGGCACCCCTTTTCTCAACTTCCTCAGCCCATGCTATCACATCCAGGCCGGTAGGGGTACGCCCGCCATTAATATATACCTCCCAGCCTCCATTTTCCCGATGACGGGCATCAATGGCAACTACAATACACTGGCTGCCGAAGCGCCAGGCTGCTTCATTAATCAAATCCGGAGTTTTAACCGCCGAGGTATTTAAAGAAACCTTATCAGCACCGGCCAGCAGCATGGTGCGAATATCCTCGATTGAACGCAGGCCACCGCCGACGGTAAAAGGGATAAAGACGGTTTCCGCCGTTCTTTTGACTACCTCAACCATAGTCCGGCGATTTTCCGCTGAGGCGGTAATATCCAGAAAAACCAGCTCGTCTGCTCCTTCACGGTCATAATAAGCGGCCTGTTCTACCGGGTCACCGGCATCACGAAGATTAATAAAATTAGTTCCTTTAACCACCCGGCCCTCATGAACATCCAGGCAGGGTATAATACGCCGTGCTAACATATCTGTTCACCCGCTATCTCCAGTGCAGCCCTGAGATCAAGCCGTCCTTCATAAATGGCTTTACCGGTGATGGCGCCTGACACACCAATTGTTTTTAAATGTTTGATATCATCAAGTTCAGCAATACCGCCGGAAGCAATAATCTGCAGCCCCGATTCCACAACCATTCGTTTAATACCCTCATAATTTGGTCCCCGCAGCAGTCCATCGCGGGCGACATCAGTATAAACCGCAGTAGCAGCACCCATACGGGCAGCAGTCTGGGCAAAGTCCACTACCC
>JBLNAA010000151.1:0-19872 GCA_050259135.1 Methylocystaceae bacterium
CGCTTTTTGCGGCTGCCGTTAATGATGACTGGATTTCGCCTTTCCTCTGCCGTCATCGATTTGATTATAGCCTCAATATGAGCGACTTCCTTTTCATCCACCTCAGTGGGCAGTCCCTTTAACTGTTTGGAATTGAGACCAGGTATCATATCCATGATCTGACTTAAGGGGCCCATCTTTTTCATCTGCTGCAGCTGATCAAGAAAATCATCAAAACTGAATTCAGCCTTTAAGAATTTCTTTTCCATTTCCCGGGCTTTCTTTTCATCAAAGGCAGCCTGTGCCTTTTCCACCAGGGAAAGGACATCCCCCATACCTAAAATACGAGACGCCATGCGATCCGGATGGAATGGTTCCAGGGCATCCAGTTTTTCGCCCAAGCCGACATACTTAATGGGGCACCCGGTTACCGCTTTAGCCGATAAGGCTGCCCCGCCCCGGGTGTCACCATCCATTTTGGTAAGGATAATTCCGGTCAGTCCCATAACCGCATTAAAGCTCTCGGCAACGTTTACTGCATCCTGACCAGTCATGGCATCTACTACCAGTAAAATCTCGTGAGGATTTACCTTAGCTTTCACTGCCTGCAGTTCATTCATTAGTTCTTCATTGATATGCAGACGGCCAGCCGTATCCAGAATCACAATATCCCGGTTGTTACTGTGGGCAAATTCCAAAGCCGCTGCGGCAATATTAACCGGATTCTCCTGCCCCATACTAAAAACCGGAATAGATAATTGCTCTCCCAGTACTTGTAACTGCTTAATCGCAGCGGGACGGTAAATATCACAGGCCACCAAAAGCGGTCTTCTGCCCTGGGATAATAAATGTTTGGCCAATTTGGCACAGGATGTAGTCTTACCTGATCCCTGTAAACCTACAGCCATAATAATCGTCGGTGGTTTGGAGGCAATAGTCAAACGGGTCTGATTGCCGCCCATTAATTCAGTTAACTCATCGTAGACGATTTTGACCACCTGTTGGCCAGGGGTAATACTATTCAAAACTTCCTGGCCGATCGCCCTGGTTTTAACCCGAGCTACGAAATCCTTTACTACCTTGAAGTTGACATCAGCCTCTAGCAGTGCCAGGCGAACTTCACGCAGGGCTTCGTTAACATCTTCTTCAGTTAATTTGCCTTTACCCCGCAGGCGCTGAAAGGTTTGCTGCAGGCGTTCTGACAATCCTTCAAATATCACGGTCATCCCTGCTTTCTGCCATGTCGGTAGGAGCTTCACTGGATAGCACCTTTTCTAAAATACCAATTATCTCTGCAGCCTTGTTGGCATCGAAGTTCTGATTAATCGATTTTACCAGTTCATAAGCGTGGGCCAGCTCTTCAGATTGCCAGGCAAAACGCTTAACCAGTCCCAAACGGGCTTCATAATTCTGCAGCGCCCTTTCAGAGCGCCGCAGAATATCATGGACCGCCTGCCTGGTTGTCCCCTGGTCTTCGGCAATCTCGCTCAGAGACAAATCTTCCTGATAATATAATTCCATTATGGCTTGTTGCTTAGGCGTTAATAAAGGGGCATAAAAATCATACAGCAAAACCATCTGTCTGATACGGTCTACTTCGGTCAAAGTCATCGCCCCCTTGTAAAGTACTCTTACTTTACATTTGTTAATTTTAATCGTAGCGGTTATTTGCTGTCAAGTATTGATACTTGTCAACCGCTTCGTTTAAACTGATAACGATAAAATATTCAGTTCATATCCGGGGGAGGTTTTAGATTTGTCATCAGAAATGACCATGGTGCTTAATCTGGCCCTAACGGGACTGGCTATTTACGCTCTGGTTCGTTTAGCCAAACGGCGC
The DNA here is from genome assembly GCA_050259135.1 of Methylocystaceae bacterium. Classification (GTDB taxonomy): domain Bacteria; phylum Bacillota; class Syntrophomonadia; order Syntrophomonadales; family JBLNAA01; genus JBLNAA01. The sequence continues at coordinate 1,820 of JBLNAA010000151.1, forward strand.
TCGAAAAATCGGCCTAAACGCCATTCAGAGATGGACGTTATGAATGATAAGCTGACTAATATGAGCAATGAGCTCAAAGAACTTGACGAGCGCCTGATGAAGGAACGAAATGAGCGTAATTAGGTATTCAGCCTGTCGATAAACCCCCATCTGCGTTGTACCCGCAAGGGGCAGGCCGGATTTCTAAGCGCTAAAGCGCTAAGAACTCCGCTCTCTCCAGCTCGCATTCTTGCTCGACGTACCCAACAGTACGACTTCGCTGCAAATGCTCGCTGCGCCTAGCATCTGGTGGCTTCTAAACAGGCTATCTTCGGGCAGGTTACTTTGATAATTAATCAGTCATAAGAACTCATCTTGAACTTTGTCAGCAAGCCACGTATTAGTTATCCTCTTTATTAAACCGGTAACGGCGGCTGTTAAAAAAGTCATCCCATTTGTTGACCGGGCGTAAACTTATGTGTTTTCCCGGGCACGAAACTACACAAAAATTACAGCCATTACAAAGCCATGGTTTTATCAATAGACCATCTGCTTCATAAAATAGCGCCCGATTCGGGCACTGCTTGCTGCAAACCCGGCACCCGGCGCACTTCTCTCCAATTTCGGGGCACACTGCCAGATCAGGCCAGACAGTCGGTTCACCGAGCAGTTTAATCGCCATGGCCTTTAAGGTCTGGCGGCGCATATACCCCTGTTCCGTGTGTGGCAGAACCATCGTCAGGCGATTTTCCAACTCCTCTACCATCAGCCCGGTAACCTCTTGTTTCACATTCCTACCCAATCCAGTAAATAGTTCCCGCCGGGTTAATTGACGGTCTGGTTGGTTGGCTGGTTTGGATTGGATGATCAGCTCAAGATTTTTATGCCAGTTCCGCAGCCAGGAGTTCACCGTTTCCACCCGGGATAAAAAGTCATCGAGGCAATGTTCCTGACAGTTATTGCACACCTGTTTACCGGGCACCATCACCTGGGTATAACCCAGGGCTGCTGCCCACAATAATACTTCCGGAGGTAAGTAATGATAATTAGGTACCTTAACTGCTCCCAGTACATCATCATGCCGACAGCGATCGCAGTATAAATACAGGGCGGCAGATCCTTTTTCCCGATCACGTTTAATTCTCACCAAAAGTTGGTCTAACCCCTGGATACCAATTAAGTCACCGGGACAGGCTATGTAACAGTTACCGCAATAACTACAGCGTTCCGGATTGATATTTATAGTACCCCATTGTTTGGTGATTGCCTTAGCAGGGCAGCTGTCCAGGCAGGCCTGACAGTGAAGATTATTGTCCATAGCTGGAAAGCAGGGATTATCAATGGCACCAGGTACAAACCAATTTCGATAATCCAGCCGGGCCCAAATGCTGACCATAATGACCTCCCCTCCCTTAACTGCTTTCGGACAGACCAAGTTATTGTTATAATTCTATCAAGCATAGGTACTCCAGGAAAAGCCGTTTTCCCTACTTAGCCACTTTAGAAACACAAATTAAAAAAGGGAGCTATGATATGATCCCCCTTTACGATACTATTCCAGGTCGTTATCGGCCGGTTATGACTCTAACCATTATTACCATCAATGTAGTAATATTCTTCATGGAGATTACCCTGCCGCCGTCGGTACTTGATCAATTAATAAGCGTTTACGGTTTTACCCCCTCAGTTTTGACTACCTCCCGCCATTTTATCTCTCTCTTTACGGCGATGTTTCTGCATGGGGGCTGGATGCATATAATTGGCAATATGTGGGCGTTATGGCTGTTCGGTAATAATGTTGAGGACCGTATGGGACCCTGGCGCTTTCTGCTGTTTTACCTGGTTACCGGTTTCCTGGCCAGTTTAACCCATTATTACATCAATCCATTATCCAATGTTCCGGTTGTCGGTGCTTCGGGTGCCATCGCCGGAGTCATGGGAGCCTACTTTATACTCTATCCCCGGGCACGGGTAGTTACCCTGATACCAATAATCATTATTCCCTGGTTTGTGGAGATACCGGCCTTTATTTACCTGGGTTTCTGGGTGATATCACAGATTTTTAGCGGTACTATGTCACTGGTTACGGCTGCTGCTGCCAGTACTGTTGCCTTTTGGGCTCATGTGGGCGGTTTTGCCGGTGGTATGTTCCTGCACCGTTTTTTCTTTTCCCCGTCCCGCAACCGCACCGGAAGAGCTTTTTGATTATACAACTTTCGCACTTGACGTAGTGCCAGAATGGTGGCGTAATGCCACAGGCTGCCACCGGGTATCGCCACCGGGCAACAACTTATCAGCCAATGTGAAAGTGAGTTAGTTATATCAGCCCGCCGTATCTGCTGATGAACTCTTCCAAATGGTTAATGATCGCTGGCAAAGGGAATATTCTTTCCTCCAGGTTGCTTATGTGCCGTCCATAAATAAACATGGAATCGCGAGCATCCTTACCTGAGCGTTCCCGCTGGGGAATTGCATCCCAATTCAGTTCCCATCTGCGAGCTTCTGACCAGGGTACATGAAAACTAAAGCGGTGCCGTTCCCAACTTATCTTGATTTCCAGCAGTGAATAGAAATCCCGTTCCATGATCTGCTGCTCACATTTAGGGCAATAATAACCGTGGGCAATATAATCACGATAGGTCATATTCTGCTCCCGGGCATTTTGTTTGCAGTCATCACAAAGCCAGACCCGCAGACGATCGCCACCGGTAAGTACAGCTATTTCTATATACATACCATAGCGTTCCAACATTATCTTGATAACCCGGTGCTTTAGGGAGTATAACTCCTTTTGAGCCGAGACATATTTTTTGGCGTAATGATTAAGTTGAAACAGGTAAAAAGCAGCTTGTAGCAGTTCCGGGCAGGGACTGTCAGCAAAGTTCTCCAATAAGCGGTCATAATAACGAACTGCCTTTAATTCTGCTCCAAACCTACGGTTAACCATCCTTTTTCCTGGTTCTATTTCAGCCAGTACCTGCCCAAGATCCAACTGATCCAATTCTTCATCGGCAAAAAGATAGGTAAACCCGCGATCATGCCTTTCCAGGGCTGCAACCCGCAGATACCCGTGATCAACCAGACTCATCACCTGGGCATTACTGATATTAAATTTTTTTGCCACTTCGCTGGTTTTTAACACCGGCTCTCACCTTTAGCAGATATCATAGCATTATTATTCCACTCTGCTTATTTTAGCGAGAAGGTATCCTATGGTAAATGGTGAATTTACAGGAGTATTGAAATTACGTTTATCAAGGAGAGGATTATTATGTATCCCCATGTTCGAAAATTAATGGGCGACAAGCCCCTGGGGGTTACCTGCAGCGAGTGCAATCATGAATTTGACATACTGTTTCGTCAGCTTTTGGATGCTGAGCCGGTAAAGTGCCCTCACTGCGAGGCGGTAACTCATTATGAGATGGAAGATGAAACCCACGAAATGCTCAAGGAAATGGAAGAAGACCTGACCATGATTGCCGACTTTGCCAGTAACTAACCCTTAATGGGGGAATGATGACGTTCATCATTCCCCCATTTTTTATTTTAACCGTGTATACATCAGAAATGTTTCAATCTTAAACAGATGCTTGCGTATACTTTGGCAGAGATTCATTTGTGAGAGGAGGATCTGTACTTTGCCAAGTGCGCGCATGATGTTTCCGGGCGGCAACACCGGTCTGGGGTTCTTTAGTTATTATCATTACATTACTCCCGACGATGCCAGGCACAAGTATATAATCAAAGGCGGACCCGGTGTGGGTAAATCCAGTTTAATGAAAACTCTGGGCGAACGTTGCTTGCAAGCTGGCCTGGAGGTAGAGTATCACTGGTGTTCATCAGATAACAACAGTCTGGACGGAATCGCCCTGCCGCAATATCAGGTTGCTGTTATCGACGGCACCGCACCTCATGTTGTTGACCCTCGTTATCCGGGGGCAGTCGACGAAATCGTCAATTTAGGAGAACAGTGGGACCGGGAGGTTCTGGTTGCATCCCGACAGTCTATTATCAATAATACCCGGGAAATAGGTTTGCTCTTCAATCGGGCTTACTCTCAACTGACCAGGGCAGCAACAATGTATAATGAAATTGATCTGATGATGGCTGCCAAAGTAAATGAAAGCAAACTGCATAGTATTACCCGCCAGTTGGCTTCATTGCTGGATAAAGAACCGAGCGCCATGCCATTTACCAACTCGTTTCAGGTTCGTCATATTTTTGCCTCAGCTATTACTCCTGAAGGTACTGTAAGTTACCTGTCATCACTCTTAAGCCCCGGTACCCAGGTTTATACTTTGCATGGAGCAGCAGGCAGCGGCGGTGATGTGATTATGCATTCGATCGGCCACCAGGCAGAATTAGCCGGCTATATCGTCGAATATTATCACTGTCCACTGTTTCCCCAAAAAATTGAAACAATTTATTTGCCTCAGCACAGCCTGGCCCTGGTAAACATTTCACGGCATATAATTGAGGTGCTCCCCTCCGAGTTGGCCAGCTTTAAATGTCAAAAAATTGAGTTAAACCAGCACTTAGCCCCCTACGTCAATTATGAGGAAGTTGCTGAGGTGCAGGAGCGGGTACATGCAGCTATCGGTACTGCGGTTGCCCTGATCAAACAGGCTAAACAACTGCATGATGAACTGGAAGTGCACTATGTAGCAGCTATGGATTTCCCCGCTGTTGACAGAGTCCGTGATCAATTGTTTGATGACCTGATGTCCTGGTGCCGCGACTAGCTGCATGAGACGGTCGATAAAAATGTTTTAAATTCAAAAGGTGCCTGACGGCACCTTTTTATAGTTCATTTACGATTTTAGGGTTATCCAGTGAGGTTTTCGCGTTGACTGATACCAAATCAATATTCCAGCCACCGAGATCAGCAGTATAAATAACATAGTAAGTTTCTTCAACATACGTTATCTCACCCCATGTTTTCATCCATTCGCTGTCAGTCGGGCTACCCGTTCCCTGACCTGAGCTATCACTTCAGCTTCATTGATGGTAGTTAGCTGTTTGCTTTCCATCAGAATTTGACCTGCTACTATTACTGTGTCAACGTCACTGCCGCGGGCGGCATAAACCAGATGCGAGATAGAATCATAATTAGGAACCAGGTGAGCCTGATCAAAATCAACCAGTATAAGGTCGGCCTGATAACCTGGTTTTAATTGTCCGATCTGTTCACTCATTCCCAGAGCTTTGGCTCCATTGCCGATACCCATGGTTAATGCCTGGTAAGCGGGAACTACCATGGGATCCATGGACTGGACTTTATGAAGCAGGGCACTGGCTCTCATTTCCTCAAACATATCTAGATTATTATTGCTGGCCGGGCCATCGGTCCCCAGAGCGACAGCCAAACCGGCGCTCAACATCTCGGGAACCCGGGCTACACCACTCGCCAGTTTCATGTTACTGATCGGGTTGTGCGCAACCCCTACTTGATAATCAGCCAAAGTTTTTATATCATCATCGATTAAATGCACACAATGGGCAGCCAGCACTGGCCTTTTAAACAACCCCAGGCTGTTCATCAATCCGATCGGGGTATGTCCATATTGCTGTGTTATATCATGGAATTCCGTCCGGGTTTCAGACAAATGGATATGAATTCCCACTCTTAACTCATCGGAGAGTGCAATTACCCTTTTCAGGTATTCCGGCGGACAGGTATAGGGAGCATGTGGGCCAAGCATTATCTTGATACGGCCCTGGTCATACTCGTTCCAATCAGCTACCAGAGCACGACTGTCTGCTATAGCCTGTTCACTTTCAGGGCCTATCCCTACCATTCCCCGGGAAAGAACTGCCCGCAAACCGCTTTTATCAGCTGCCCGGGCAATCTGATCAACATGGAAGTACATATCAGCCAGGCAGGTGGTTCCCGATTTGATCATCTCTGCCATCCCGAGCAGGCTCCCCCAGTATATATCCTCTGGGCTCAAACGGTCTTCCATCGGCCAGATATGTTTTTCCAGCCATTCCATAAGCGGCAGGTCATCAGCATATCCCCGCAGCAAAGCCATCGCCACATGAGTATGGGCATTCACCAATCCCGGCATTGCCAGCCTGTCTTTACCGTCAATTACCCGATCAAAACCACTCTCATCAATGGTCTCAGCGCCGACGGACTCAATTTGTCTGCCGCTAATGGCGATATAGCCACTCTTAATAAGATCTGTCCGCCCGGTCATTGGTAATACTGAAACATTTTTGATTAATGTACGCATCATTAACCCTCCCGTTGATCCAACTTAGTCTGCCCGTAATGGGCAAACCCCGCCCGTAGTTTATCTACTTCCGTTTGATCCAAAATATTCACATTTCCCAACTGTCCAGCCAGAATAGTCACCATAGCTGACTTTTCAGCCACCTGACAGGCTTGTAAGGCCTGCCACCCATCCCGGCCAACTGCCACCATCCCATGATTCGCTAACAGGCAGGCCTGACGGCCCTGTATGGCAATCAGGGCCTGTTCAGCCAATTCGCGGGTTCCGGCTGGCGCATAGGCTGCCACCCGTACCTCTCCACCCAACATCTGAGCAGTCTCTTCCAGTACTGGCGGTATATTAACCCCGGCAACAGCAAAGGCCGCCGCGTAGGGACTATGAGTATGTACAATACCTTGAGCTGAAGCCTGCTGCTCATAGATCAAACCATGAAGCTGCCATTCTGTAGATGGCCTCCATTTTCCTTCAATAATATCACCCTGAAAATTAATAACTATTATATCTTCCGGGGTAATCACTTCATAATCCATCCCGCTGGGGGTAATCGCCAGATAGTCATCCTGACGACGGCTGACATTGCCCCAGGTCCCTACTACTAATCCCCGATGATACATGGCCCGGGCTACTTCAACTACTTCGTGGCGCGCTTTTTCCAGTAACATTAACTAAACCCTCATTTCCAAGTCAAATGGAGGATAATAAACACTGTTTTCTGTCACAATGGCTGTTATCAGCTCATGCGGGGTAAGATCAAAGGCCGGGTTATATACCGGAACCTCAGGTAGAGTTAATAAATTCTGGCCAATTTTTCTTACTTCGTCAGCATCCCGCTCTTCAATAGGGATCTGCTTTCCGTTGGCCAGTGACATATCGATAGTTGAAGTCGGGGCGGCCACAATGAAAGGTATATTATGATATCTGGCTAATACTGCCAGCATGTAAGTGCCAATCTTATTGGCCGTATCCCCGTTGGCGGTGATACGGTCAGCTCCAACTACCACCAGGTCAACCTTTCCCTGCTGCATCAAATAAGCCGCCATATTATCTGTTATTAAGGTTACCGGAATTTGATCGGTACTCAATTCCCAGACGGTTAAACGGGCCCCCTGTAAAACTGGCCTGGTTTCACAGGCGTAAACCATTTTAATGTTATCAGCGGCATAAGCTGAGCGAATAATACCCAGTGCTGTTCCATGACCGCAGGTCGCCAGAGCACCGGCATTACATACGGTCAGCACCCGACTGCCCGGTTTAACTAATTCGCTGCCGTTTACCCCGATTCTCAGATTAATATCATGATCCTCTTTGATCAGGCTTTCTGCCTCTGACCAGAGCAGCGTCTGTAGTTCACGCAAAGAAAGCTGCTGATGTTCTTTATAAGCGTTAAGCATCCGATCCAGGGCCCAAAAGAGGTTGACCGCGGTGGGCCTAGTACTGCGCAGTAAGTCGTACAGCGATTGTATGTATTCTGGTAAGTTTGCCTCATCGCCGGCAAAAAGACTTACGCCCTGAGCAAACCCCAGAGCTGCTGTTACTCCGATCAAAGGGGCTCCGCGTACCTGCATCCGCCGAATCGCGTCAGCAACCATTTCCGGAGATGACAGGTGCAGATAAATGACCTCCCCCGGCAAGCGGGTCTGATCCAGCACTACCACCTGTTGGTCCTGACGATAAACCGTATCAAGCATTCTTTAATTCCTCAATTTCAGAAATAATATTGCAGCACTCACACCCTCTATTTGAGGGAATCCGTGATATAGCCGTCATAAACAATGCCTTCAGATTACCGGTTGCCAGCGCCATGGCATCCAGTACTTCTTTATGGGTAAGCCGCTGCGGTGATATTCCGGCTGCATAATTGGTTACCATGCACACGGTGGCGTAACAGATACCCAATTCTCTGGCTAGAACCGCCTCCGGAACCGAGGTCATTCCCACCAGGTCACCGCCCAGCTGTCGATACATTCTGACTTCGGCAGCAGTTTCGAAACGTGGTCCCTCGGTGCACACGTAAACCCCGCCGTCATGGATGGTAAATCCTTGTTCACGTCCGGCAGCCAGCAGGGCGTTTCTGATCTCGGGACAATAGGGATGAGTCATATCACAGTGAACTACACCCATCTCTCCGCCATCATAGAAAGTAGATAGGCGGCTTTTGGTAAAATCAAAAAACTGGTCTGCGATAACAAAGCTTCCCGGCTGCATATCAAGGTTCAACGAGCCAACAGCGGCCGTGGCAATTACTCTTTCAACCCCTAATTCTTTCAGCTGCCAGATATTAGCCCGGTAGTTTATAAGATGCGGCGGTACTGAGTGGTCAGTACCATGCCGGGCCAGAAACACGATTTCCTCACCGTTGTATTCACCGCTTATATACTTGACCTCACCATAGCGGTTACTATGGCGATGTTCAGTTATGTTCTCCAGAATACGCGGGTCGTAAACCCCGGTTCCTCCAATAATTGCAGTTTTGGGCATATCTCCCCCTCCTTCTTATTCTTGTCCGGTGGCAAATAAGGCTTCAATAAATTCGCCTGGGACAAATTCTCGCAGGTCATCCATTTGCTCACCAATGCCAATTAATTTAACCGGTATCTCCAATTCACGGGCTACTGCTACCGTGATGCCCCCTTTGGCGGTGCCATCAAGCTTGGTTAGGACCAGGCCGGTTAGCCGGGTAGCCTCATTAAACTGCCGGGCCTGAGCAATCGCATTTTGCCCGGTAGTGGCATCGAGAACCAGAAGGCATTCATGTGGAGCACCGGGAATTTCGCGGTCAATAACCCGACGTACTTTGGCAATCTCCTGCATCAAATTAGCCTTATTGTGCAGCCTTCCGGCAGTGTCAATAATCAGGTAATCAGCTCGTCTGGACCGTGCCGCAGCGATAGCATCAAACACTACTGCCGCCGGATCTGCCCCTTCCCCCTGCCGGATCATCTCCACCCCGACCCGATCTGCCCATATTTGTAACTGATCAATAGCCGCCGCCCGGAAAGTATCCCCGGCTGCCAGAATTACCTTGTTACCCTGGGTCTTAAAACGATAAGCTAATTTTGCAATAGTGGTGGTTTTTCCGACCCCATTTACTCCTACGACGAGAATAACTGTAGGAGCAGCCTCAGCTGCTGCAAGTTTTGACTTCTCCTCGCCCATAATATCAATCATCAACTGTTTAAGCAGACCCTTAACCTCAGTGGTGTCTTTAAGGCGGTTGCTTTTAGCTGCTTTTCTCAGCTGATCAACTAATTCCAAGGTGGTATTGACGCCAACATCGGCTTGAATTAAGATCTCTTCCATTTCTTCAAAAAAATCTTCATCCAGCTTGCGGCCGCTGCCGATTAATCGATCAATTTTACTGGTAAAGCTATCTCTGGTTCTTCCTAAGCCCGCTTTTAACCGGCCAAACATTCCCTTTTTTTTAGCGTTATCAGCAGCTGGTTCCGAAAGCTGTTCAGCAGTATCAGTTATTTCAGTTACTGGTAGCAGGTCCAATTCCTTATTCTTAGTTTCAGCAACTTTATTTTCAAATTCTGACTGCTCTTCTGGAACGGTGAGGTTATTCTGTTGGTCTTTATTTTTCTTTAATTTATCGAAAAGTCCCAATCAAATCACTCCTTATCCTTAGCCAACCAACTGCTCGGCTTCCTGCATTTGCATGCTTATAACTGTCGAGATGCCTCCCTGCGGCATGGTAACGCCATATAAAGTATGAGCTATTTCTATGGTACCCTGCCGATGCGAGATAATTATAAACTGAATTTCTTCGGCTAATTGACGGATAAAATGAGCAAACCGCTGGAGGTTAACTTCATCCAGAGCCGCGTCGATTTCATCAAGCAGGCAGAAAGGTACTGGTTTAAGCCTGAGCAGCGAAAAAATTAATGCGATACAGGTTAGGGCCCGCTCACCACCGGACAGCATATTTAATGACTGCCGTTTTTTGCCTGGCATTTTCACCTGCAATTCTACGCCACCGCTGCCTTCATCGTCTTCCAGCAGCTGCAGAGAAGCTTCACCGCCCCCAAAAATGTCGGTAAAAGTTTGATTAAAACTGGCTGTAGCCTCACTTAAAAATTCACTGAACCGTCCCTGCATGATTTGTTCGCTGTCTTTTACCAGTTTGATCAGGCTCTGACGGGCTTTGGTCAGGTCATGGTGCTGCGTGCTCAGCAGTGAAAAGCGCTCACTGGTCAGCTTAAACTCATCCACGGATCCGGGGTCTACTGGTCCAATCTCATCCAGCACCTTATTTAGCCGGGCCTCTTCATGCCGCAGTTCCCTTAGCTTCTTTTCACTTAAGACGGCAACCGGTTCGTTTTTTTCTTCATCCGGCAGCTGCTGATCGAACAACTGAAACTCGGTTTCCTGTCTGGCCAATCGCAGCTCATATTGTCTTCTTTTTTCCTGTAACTTTTCCATTTCAAACCGGGCGGTATTCAATTGATTAAGTAAAACTGATGCTTGATTGTTAAAAACCTGCAGCTGGTTTTGCATTAATTGCTCCTGTTCTGACAGCTTTAGTTGTTCTGTTTCTTTTCTGGCACTGTCCTTGGCCAGCTGAGCAATTTGATTTTCATAATTTCGCTTCTGTTCAGTCAGAGAGGTGATCCTCTGCTCCTGCTGTCGGTTATTGGTCAACAGGTTTTCGTACATGGCTCTATACTGCTCTTCGGTATGTCTTAAAGTAGCCAGTTCTCTCTCTCCAGCTTGAACCATCGCTTCTTGGGTATTAATTTTCTCGCGTCCGACCTCTACCTGCCGCCATAATTCGTCATTTCTTTGCTGGCAGGCTTCTAATTCGGTTTGGGTTGCGGTTTCCGCCTGTACTGAAAGCTGAACTTCTTCTTCTTGCTCCTGAATCGCCTGCTCTCTTCTATCTATATCCTGATCCAGCAAACGACGCTGCCACTTAATTTCGTTCAAACGGTCAGTCGCTTGTTTTATTTGTTGGGCTATCTGCTGAATTTCCTCTGCCAGGCGAGTAATCCGATAATTAATTTCCTGATCACGCTGCTGCCAGGCAGCTGTTTTGTCCCGCAGCTGCTTTTCGTCAGCCAACAATTGGGTGGCTGTTAATTGGAGGTTTTGCTCCTTCAGCTTAATCTGCTCCAGTTCCTTACTCAGTAATTGGCGCTGAGCTTTCCGTTTTAATACCGAGGCATCATGCTGGCGCTTGCCACCGGTTATTGCTCCCTGCGGCAGCAGAACTTCACCCTCACGGGTTACCAGACGCAGATTATAGCTGGTTTCCCGCAGTAAACGCAATCCATTTTCCAGAGTATCAACAATTACCACCCGGCCTAATAAATAAGTGAAAGCTTTATCCGCAGCAGGTGGGTAATTCACCAAATCACTGGCAATTCCTAATACCCCTGGTTCCTGCTGCATACGTTTAACCAGGGCTGGTTTCAACGGCTCGGTTTTCAGTATTTCCAGCGGTAAAAAGGTAGCTCGTCCTGACTTTTCCCGTTTAAGCATTTCGATTCCCTGGCGGGCATCAGTCTCACTATTAACAATAAGGTTTTCCAGCCCCCGGCCTAAAGCCACTTCGATAGCGGTTTCCAGACCGGCTGGTACTTGTATCAGTTCACCAACCACTCCCAATAATCCCGGCATAAATGATTGGTTTTTCTGGTGCTTGTGGAGCAACACCTTAACCGCTTCGGAATAACCGGTATAATTCTCCTCAATAGTTTGCAAAGTCTGCAGTTCATGCCGGATTTGCACCAGGTGTCTTTGGGACTCCTGCAGCTGTCCTTCTACCAGTTCCCGGTTTTTGATGAGGTCAGTTAATTCTGTTTTAACTTTATCCAGCTGAGCTGATATCTGCTTTAAATCATCGTCTTTGCTCTGGGCTTCCCCACTAATTCTGGTCTCTTGTTCCTGTAAAACCAGTAATGATTGCTGGCGCTGTTCAATTTCCAAATCATACTGCTGTCGCCGATTGACAAATTGATTTATCTCATCCTGTGCATGTTTGATTTGGTTACGAATACTTACCGCTTGTTGTGCCTTTTCCATGGCTCCGGTTCGCAATTCTTCCAACTGCTCAACCAGCATTTGCTGTTTGGCTGCCTGATGATCCCATGCCTGCTGCATTTGCTGTAAATGCTGCTTGTGGGCTCTTACCGCCTCCGCCTGGATCCGCAGTTTTTCCACACTGGCATCCAAATCAGCCTGTAAAGACTGGGTCTGGACAGCCTGTCTGGCTTTTTCTTCCTGTATTTCCGCTATTCGCTTGCTGGCTTCTGCCACCCGATCTATCAGGTTGGTGCGCTGGGCTGACAGTTGGTTCAATTCATTATTCACCGTAAAGCGGTGACTTCGGACCTCATCTAACTGCTCCTGCATTCGCTGATGCTCGGTAAATAAACTCTGATGACTGGCTTCTAACTGCGCCAGCTCCTGATTACCGATTTCTATAGCTGATAGATGATCCGCCAGGGTGGCAGTTAATTGGTCGACCTCCCTTTTCAAAACACTCCATTCTGATTTCAACAGAGTGGTATGCACCTGCTGCTGCTCACTGCTGACTGTCAGGTATCTGGCAGCTTTTTCAGCTTTGACTTTTAAATCTTGCAGTCGGGTTTCCAATTCTCCGGTAATATCCTGTAAACGCTGCAGATCACGATCAGTTGCCCGCAGCCGCTCCATAGCTTCATCCTTTTGATACCGATAACGAATCAGCCCGGATGCCTCTTCTAGCATCAGCCGAATATCATAGGGACGGGCGGACAGCAGATTTTCTATTTCTCCCTGCCCAATAATGGCGTAACCCTTACGTCCTACCCCGGTTCCGTTAAAAAGCTGGTTGATGTCCTTAAGCCGGACTGCCTGCTGGTTAAGGTAAAATTCGCTCTGTTCGGAGCGATAAACCCTTCGGTTAACCATTACTTCGGTAAAGGGGGATGGCAAACTTTGATCGGAGTTATCCAAGGTGAGGCTGACACTGGCAAGTGAAAGTGGTCTTTTATTATCGGTACCGGCAAAAATTACATCCTCCAATTTCTGCCCCCTCAGGTTACGCACATTCTGCTCACCTAATACCCAGCGGATAGCATCGACCAGATTACTTTTACCACAGCCGTTGGGACCAACAATCAGGTTAAGTCCGTTAGCAAACTCAATATGGGTAGCTTCCGCGAATGATTTAAAGCCTCTTATGTCCAGGCTTTTCAAATACAAATACCTTTCCTCCTAAAACCCTTGAGGTAATTCATTTAAATAACATCACCGCTGTGTACAGTTATTACGCCGACATCCTGGGCTATTTCCAAACTGCCGTCTCTCGTAACCGCGGTGTTTAATCCGGTTATCAATTTTTCGCCCTGGTTGACCGTTCATTTGGCCAAGGTGGGCACAATACTTACGGTAGGCATTCAGAATGTCTTCCTAATGACCCTCCCGGTAACTGGAATATTGTGCTTCCATCTCCCTCAATACAACAGCAAATACATCATCTATCGGAGTTGTCTCTCTATTTATCTTATCTTTTATTTTTATCACCATTAGAAAAGGCAGGCTTTAAACCTGCCTACTCATGTCAATTATATACTTTTACCTTAAGGTATTCCTAGTTCCTTTCTTTATCTCGGTTCGATCATAAATTTGATGGCGGTACGATTTTCGTCATCGATACTTATTTCCACAAAGGCCGGTATACAAACTAAATCAATACCATTAGGTGCTACATAACCACGAGTGATAGCTACTGCCTTGACTGCCTGGTTTACAGCTCCGGCTCCGACAGCTTGAACTTCTGCGCGTCCATTTTCACGCAATACTGCTGTTAATGCACCTGCGACCGATTTCGGGTTGGAGTTCGCTGACACTTTTAAAGTCTCCACCACATATCCCCCTTTGTCCCCTGTTCCAATTTATTCTATATACATTTGTTCGATTTTACTTTACTTATTCGCGTGTCAACGTAAAATTCCTCCCAGTACATTTTCTAAATTCGTCATACATCGCGATATTTTACAGCAAAATCTTCATTTTGCAACATCGGGGTTCCGTCAATAGAGATATTTAAGCCCAATTTTTCCTGCAGCCATAACAGATTCATCCGATTCTGGCCGACGGCCTGCGATATTTTAGATCTGGGAACCATTATCTGCACACTTTGTCCGGCGGCGGTGCCCTCTAACGCTTTTTCAATTCGCCGCCGCCATTCTCGTGATTTTACCAGTTCTCCCAGTGCCGGGTGCCAGGGGCCAGCCACTATTGTTCCCGGTTGTATAAGGTCGGTACTGGCCTGCAACCCAATTCTTATAACTGGTATCCTTCGCCGCCGAAAACATTCAGTCATGTCAGCAGCGATTTCTATTGCTTGATCCAGGCTAAGCGGAACATACTCCCCGCGTTTATACATTTGTTCCAAAACAGTTCCGGTTATAACCAGGGTAGGATATATTCGTGCCGTTGCCGCTCCCCATTCTGCGCATAGACGGGCGCTCTCTACATCAGAAACGGCATTGGATCCAGGCAAACCCGGCATCAACTGGGCCCCAAACTGCAACCCCTGGTCGAGTATTTCTTTAACCGCTTTTTCTACCTGAAATCTTCCGTATCCCCGGCCAACCTGTTCTAATACCTGATCATCAAGTGATTGGATCCCTAATTCTACTAACCAGACACCATAGTGGCTCAATATTTCCAGATCATCACCGGTGATGCGGTCAGGACGGGTAGAAATTCTGATCTGTTTCACCTTGCCGCTCGCGATATACGGCTTAACTTGTTCCAGATATTTTTCCTGTGCTGATAGGGGTAAAGCCGTAAAAGTACCGCCGAAAAAAGCCACCTCAACCTCTGCCTGATCAGGGCAGGGATTGGTGGCTAAATGCTGGTCAATTATTTGTTTAACTGCTTGAGGAGGCATAATCTCAGTCTGGCCGCTGATTCTGCGCTGATCACAGAAAACGCACCTTCCCGGGCAGCCCATTTCCGGTAGAAAAATCGGTATTATCATCCAATACTCTCCGGGTCTCCATAGTTAATGTTCTGGCTCAAAGCAGTTTCCGCTGCATTTTGTTCAGCTTCTTTTTTACTTTTGCCGTTTCCGGTCGCTAACAACTTTCCGTGAAATAATACTCCGGCTACAAAAGTCTTATTATGAGCGGGACCATTTTCTTCAAGAATGGTATAAGTTACATTTTCCCGGCAGCGGCTTTGAACGACTTCCTGTAATCGTGATTTGTAGTCATAAAAGTTTCCTGCAGCAATACCGGCTATATCATCGGACAAATATTTCAGGATAAATTCCCGGGTAAACTCCAGACCCTTATCCAGATATACTGCACCGATAACTGCTTCCACTCCATCAGCCAGAATTGAATGCCGCTCCCGTCCTCCGGACATTTCTTCACCCTTGCCGAGCAACAGATAGTCACCTAACTGCAGCTTGACCGCCATCTGAGCCAGAGCCTTTTCACATACCACTCGCGCCCGCATTTTGGTAAGATCCCCTTCTGCGCGCAGAGGAAAGGCCAGAAAAAGATATTCAGCAACTACCAGATTGAGGACCGAATCACCCAGAAATTCCAGCCGCTGGTTATTAACCACTCCTTCATGCTCCTGCGAATACGAAGGATGGGTCAGGGCTTTAACCAGTAGTTCCTGCTTAGCGAACTCTACCCCAGTTACCCTGATAAACTCTCGAGCTGATCTGTTTTCCCGGTTCATGCTTTCGCCTGTACCAAAAAATCATATAAGGCCTGAGTTAACTGACCCATGGTTTTGAATTCATCTAATTCGTCTTCTGGGAATTCAACATCATATTTGTCTTCAATCGCCATTATCATTTCCACAATATCAATTGAATCAGCATCAATTTCTTCAAAGGTGGTCTTCGGGTTTATATTTTCTGCGTTTATATCTAGTTGTTCGGCCAGGTATCCCCGGGCTAGTATAAAAAATTCCTGATAATCAACCATACGAGCACCTCCCGTTATGCCAGATTTTTTCTAACTTTATCAACCAGGTTATGTTCAACACACTGCTGAGCAACTTTAATACCATTCGCAATCGCCTGGGCCCGAGATGAACCATGACAAACCACCGATACACCGTTTACACCAAGCAATGGCGCACCGCCAATGTTGTTATAGTCAAATTCCTTTAATACCATGGCACCCTCCGGCCCAAACTGCTTAACTAATTTACGTCCAAGATAACTGGCCAGCCCTTCAATGGCTTTTAGTATGATATTACCGGCAAAGCCATCACAGACTATTACATCGGCTCTATCCTCAAAAAGATCACGACCCTCGACATTACCGATGAAATTTAATCCAACAGCTTCCTTTAACAATTGGTGGCTCTCCTGAACCAACTGATTACCTTTATGTTCTTCCTGACCATTGGACAGCAATCCAATTTTCGGTTCGTCAATATTTAGAACCGCCTGGGCATAAGCCTTACCCATCTGGGCAAACTGAACCAATTGCAATGCTTTCACATCCACATTGGCGCCGGTATCAACTAACACTGAAAACTTACCATTATGAGGAACCAGAGTACCAATAGCTGGACGATCAATCTCGGCGAATCTTCCAAGGCCAAAAAGAGCTGCCGCCATTTGGGCACCCGTATTGCCTGAAGACACCATGGCCTCACATTGGCCCTCTTTTACCAGCCGGGTAGCCACCATAATCGATGAATCTTTCTTTTTACGTAAGGCTAATGCTGGCGCTTCGTTCATTTCTACTACCTGACCGGCATGAAAGATGCTGACCCGTTCGGTTGGATAATCCAAACCCTGCAGTTCTGATTCAATAACCGCTTGATCACCCACCAGCACCAATTCTATACCCAGATCATTGACGGCAGATAATCCGCCTTTAACCTGCTCATGGGGGGAATAATCTCCGCCCATCACATCCAAGGCTATTTTCATAACTTTAACTAACACCTCCTGCAGGTTAAATACTAAGGAAAAAAAGAAAAAGTAAGCTAATCGTCTATAGCTTCAGCAGCCGATTAACTTACTCTTTACCTGGTAAACTTGGTCCCATATTAACCCTGAACCTCTTTGCCTTTGTAATAACCGCAACTGGCACATACGCGGTGGGGCATTTTCAATTCATGGCACTGCGGGCACTCAACCAGTGCCGGAGCGTCAATCTTTGCCCAAATGGAACGCCGTGCATTTTTACGTGCTTTTGACTGTCTTCTCTTGGGTACTCCCATTATTACCCCTCCTTCCCCTCCATCAATTTTTTCAGTGCATCCCAGCGGGGGTCAGTTTGCTTTGATCGACAATGACAGGCCTTAACATTGAGATCCTGACCGCATACCGGGCACAGGCCCTTACAATCAGTATTACATGTCAGACCCAATGGCAGATTGAACAGGATCTGCTCCATCAAAATCGGCTCCAGATCAACCTCATTGCCCTCAATAATGTAGGCTTCGCCAGTGTCTTCATCCGGTTCACCCTGGATCAGGTCAACGGCAAAGGACGATTGGAGCGGAAAATCAAACTCTTTAAGGCAGCGGGAACAACTAACCCGCAGTTTACCCTCTAGTCTGCCCTGCATGTGGATGATATCACCGACAGCCTGGAAGGTTAATTGCCCCTGGGCCGGGACTGACCAGTATACAGCTTCCCCATTGATTACCAGGTTCTCCGGCTGCCAATCAATAGGGACTTGCAGTACAGTCTCGGGATTTAGTTTTAAATATTCGCAATCAATTTTCATAATCCTATCATCCTGGAAAACACCAAAAATATTATAGTCATCAGCTCTTCTTATTGTCAAGGAATGCCGATTCCAGGAGTAAAATTTCTCCTTTCAAAGAGTATGTCACACTGGCTTCAACTTCAACCACAAA
>JBLNAA010000152.1:0-7456 GCA_050259135.1 Methylocystaceae bacterium
GCTGATTTGTCCCTGAGCTCCGGTCATTCGATGGAGAAGCCCTCCCCGGTGAACTTCACTTAATCCGATACCCGGCTTTTGCCCGCTGTTTTTACTGCCGGAGTTATAGTAGCTGGCGGTAGGGTCAAGCCTGGTCAGCCAGACTGCTAACAGCGGGGCAATAATGGCAGCTTCCAGAGCCCGAGCTACAATCCTGGCCATGGTCGAAGACTGCGGCGGCATCCGGCCGGCAATAACCGCCCGGGCCAGAGGGCCTACTTCCATTGGTGCGTCATCATAACGGGGTGCTTTGATCCAGGTATAGCCATCTGACTTATCCGGTTCCGGCAGCTTTTGATTACGGCTGTCAAACCAGGAGTGTGCCGTTGAAACGGTAATTTTGTTAAGAGAAAAATTGCTTTTCTGATTATCCAGCCAGACACCAGATGGTATCAGATCAGGGTCAGCAAATTGAAATCCCCCATAGCTCAGGAAATAACCGAGGCCCCTGCCGATTTGATAATAATCACCATAACGGTCCTGCAAATGTTCAATATCCTTCTGGTACACCTCAAGAACAAATTCGCTTATCTTCTCCAGATTACCAGCCACCTTTAAAATTAACGGGAAGGCCGGCGGCATTGATACCCCTCCCGGCAGTATCCCATGAGCATGGGGAGCTTTGGCAGCCAATACCGCTATGCTCTCATGGCAGAGGCGGCTGGCGGTCAAGGCCAGAAAATAATGGTCAACCAGGATATTGGTCTCATCCGGGTTGAAACGGTAATCACCCTCATCTGCTGATGGAACCGGAAAGGCTGAGCTCTGAAGGTAATCCGGGAGGCAGAGCAGATAGAAGTGCCGAATATGATTTTGCAGCAGCTCCAGACCCAACATTACCTCGCGTAAAATCGACGCTGCCTGGCTTACCGGCCAGGAAAGGGCATCTTCCACCGCCATACTGGCCACCAGGCCGTGAGCCAGTGAACAGATTCCGCACACCCGCTGTGAAAAATAGGCGGCATCTTCCAGCTTTCGCCCGATCATCATGCGTTCAAAACCGCGAAACAGGCTGCCGTTGCATCTGGCCTCCATGATGGTACTGCCATCCAGCATCAGTTCAACATTCAAGGGACCGCTGGTTCTGGTTATCGGACTAAGCTCCACCCGGTACGAATTCATTAACGCCGCCTCCTTTGCATCTTGACCCGGCGGGTTCGCCTTTTACTGTTCTTTTTAACGACTTGATGTTTTTCCGGCAGCGGTTCAAAAAACGGTTCACTGGCATCCGGGAAGGCCGGGTTGGTGCAGCCGATACAGGGAGTATTAGCTTTTACCGGCCAGTTAACATAGCCGTTCCACAGACGAACCGGGCAATCGGCATGGGTTACCGGTCCTTTGCATCCCAGCTTAAACATACATTCCGGATCGCCAATCTTGACCGCAAACTCGTGTTTGTCAAAATAGGACCGGCGCTGACAGCGCTGATGAATGGTATATTCGTAAAACATCAGCGGTTGGCCGTTTTCGTTAACCGGAGGTGCGCCATACATAAGCAGGTAACCCAGAATCCCCATTATCCAATCCGGGTGGGCCGGACATCCTGATACATTAATCACTGGACGCTGCAGAAAGGCAGAAGCCCCCACACTGCCGGAGGGGTTGGGCCGGGCGGCAGAGAAGCCGCCAAAAGCGGCACAAGTGCCCACAGCCATGATATGTTTGGCATCCTGGCCGAGCTGTTGTAATACCTCACCGGTGCTGATATACCTCCCGTTCAGAGCAAACAGCGCATCATAACCGGGTTTAGTGGCGATCGCTCCTTCAATAATCAGAAAATAACTGCCGGCATTTTCTCGAGCTGACTGATATAGACTGGCAATGGCGTTCTGATCCTGGGCCGCCATCAGGTAGTGCCAGTAACGAACATCAATGAGGTTGTTCAGAATCTGCTGCATATCGGGGCCAATGCTGTTCCATAGCGAAATGGAGTTACCGGAACATCCAGTGGCTTCAATCCAAATTACCAACGGTTTTTGCGGCTGCCCCTGATAATGCTCAGCAACAAGCGGCAGAATTAAGCTGCCTAACCGATTCGCTTTATTTTTATCCCGGCACAGCTGTTCATAGGTAGCTGCCTGCATAGGTAAACCTCCCCTTTAACGGGCTATCCCTAAAATTTATGATGAGCTGGATCCAGCTATAACGGGAAACCATACCCGTGCCTAATCCGATTTCTTTCCAACCAGATTGCAGGCTGTCTGTGATAAGATAAATACGCGGGGTGTTATATGTGGAATTAAATCGGATAATATGCGGTGATACCATTACCGAAATGAAAAAAATCCCGGACAGCTGTATCGATTTAATTTTTGCTGATCCTCCCTATTGGATGCGGGTGGATGGAGTTTTACATCGGGTGGAAGGCCGGGAATATGATGGCTGTGATGATGCCTGGGACAACCAGTTTAAAGGATTGGATGATTATGAGGATTTTACCCGGCAGTGGTTGTCCCAATGCCAGCGGATTTTAAAGAAGGACGGCTCTATTTGGGTTATCGGCAGTATGCAGTGCATTTACACCATCGGTGCGGTCATGCAGAGGTTAGGATATTGGTTTATTAACGATATCATCTGGCATAAGAAGAATCCCACCCCCAATTTTAAAGGCACCCGCCTTAATAACAGCCATGAAACCTTAATCTGGGCGACTAAAAATGTCAGGGCCAAATACACCTTCAACTATAAAACGGGCAAAGAACTAAACCGGGATACGGTTGACTCCCATGACTTTAATAATGGAGTAAGAAAGCAGTTGGGGTCGGTGTGGAGGATTCCTGTCTGTCAGGGTTATGAACGACTCAAAGATACCAATGGCAACAAGTTACACAGTACTCAGAAACCTGAGGAACTGCTTTACCGGGTCATAGCTATCAGCAGTCAGCCGGGGGATATTATTCTGGATCCCTTTGGCGGCACCATGACTACGGCGGCGGTTGCCAGAAAGATGGGCCGCCAATATCTGGCCATCGATAATAACGAGATTTATTGCCAGTTCGGCCGAAAACGAGTTGAACTGATTAACCCGGAAATAGGCTCCATCGAAACTGCTCTCTTTGATCTTAAACCACCCCGGGTTACCATGGAAGAAATGATAAACGCCCAATACTTTTTTCCTGGGGAAAAATTTTACCTGAGAAATAGCGGCATCACTGTAGAACTCACTGCCAGCGGTAAGGTATTACATAACGGGCAGGTTACCGATATGCACAGTGCTGCGGCCAGCGCCCGGGGTACCCAATCCCGGATTAATGGATTTGATTACTGGCAGGTGGTTAGAGAGGGACAGCTGGTCTCCATTAAGGAAATTCGAACCCGCTATATAAATGGAATGATTCAAGGTAGATAAATAAAGCTCTCCCTTCATAAAAAAGGGAGAGCTCTGTTAATCGGATGATCAAATCCTACTTTATATCGTAGACCTGATTCCGGAAGCCAGGCTCAACAGCACCTGATTGCGGTCTTCCATACATAAAGCCTGCTCCATACCGCCGGCATCCAGGTTCATATTGATTGCTTCTTTGGTAAACCTGAGCGCCAGCGGAGCTTTACTCGCCATTTTTCTGGCTATTTCCAATCCGGTCTCGTAGAGCTTGTCTCGGTCAACAATCCGGCTGATCATGCCCAACTCCCTGGCTTCAGCCGCTGAAATAAATTCACCCAGATACATCATCTCATAGGCTCTTCCTGCTCCAATGATTCGGGGTAGGAGATAGCTGCACGCCATATCAGCACCGCCCAGGCCAATATTGATATAAGCCGCACAAAAACGGGCATCCGGTGAAACCACCCGCAGATCAGAAGCCAGGGTGAAACTAAAACCCTCACCCGCCGCAGCACCATGTATCAGTGCAATTATCGGCTGCGGAGCCCTTCGCATTGCCATATTTAATCTGGCCAGACGGGCCTGAAACTTGTACAGCTCAGCCGGTTTGGCCAGGTGAGCATTTTCCATGGTGTATTTCATATCCAATCCGGCACAGAAGCCCTTTTCGCCGGAACCCTGCAACAGAATTACCCGCGTATCCATATCATATAAACGGATACGCCAAAAGGCCTCTAATTCATCAAGCATCTCACCATTAACAGCGTTATAAGCCTGAGGCCGATTCAGGGTCAAAACCCCGATACATTCATCTACCAGTTCCCACTTAATGGCGTTGTACTGTTCCACCCGGCATCACCCTCCCCACAAATTATCTAGGCTTACATTGATACCCTATCTATTCATCGTGAGACCTGTTTTTCCTTTCCCCCGGGAACAACCATGACTTTAATACAATTATCAGCCCGATCTGCAAACATTTGATAACCCTCTACAATGTTATCCAGCGATACTTCATGGGTAATTATTGGGGTAACATCCAGGCGGCCCTCTTCGATCAGCCTCATCAGCCGATCCATCTGATTAAGATTGACCAGCCCGGTTTTAAAGGTAAGATTCTTCATAAACATCCCGCCGATATTCACTTTAAACATCGAAGGCCCTACTCCCACATTGGAGATAATACCCCCCGGGGTGGTGGCATTAATGCAATCATCCAGAGTGGACGGCAGGCCGACGGCATCTAATGATACATCCACTCCACGTTTGCCGGTAATCATTTTTATCGTTTTCACGGCCTCTTCCCGGCTGGCATTTATGGTATGGGTTGCCCCCATCTTGCTGCCCATTTCCAGGCGGTTATCCTCCATATCAACCAGGATAATCCTGCCGGGTGAGAACAGGCGGGCACAGGCAACGGCGCACAGTCCCACCGGGCCAGCCCCGAAGATGGCAACATCCTGCCCCGGAGTCAGTTCCCCGTTAGTCACCCCAAAATAAGCAGTAGAAAGAATATCGCCTACAAACAAGGCCTGTTTATCAGCTACGGAATCCGGAATCGGCAGCAGACAATTATCAGCAAAAGGTACTCTGACCAACTCGGCCTGGCCGCCGGCCAGATTCGCTCTGGGGGTACGCCAGCCAAACATACTGCTGACCCGGCATTTAAAATACTCGCCCTTACGGCAGCCAGAGCAAGTTCCGCAAAAGGGCATAGCCGGAACCGCTACCCTGGTTCCAGGCGGAAAGCGTTTGACATCCGCTCCCGCTTCCTCAACCACACCGACAAATTCATGCCCGAGGATAAAGTTGGGTACGCATGGTACCTCGCCTTTCCAAAAGTGCACATCACTGGCACAAATAGCAGCGGCGGTAACCCTGACAATAACATCACTGCTTCTTTCGATCATTGGCCGGGCTGTTTCTTCCAGGGACAAAACCTGATTCTCTCTTAGGAATAGCGCTTTCATTAATCTCTCCCCCTATTTTAAGCCTCAAATATTTCTAAAGGTACCTCAGACATAAACCGCTCCGAACGGGTAATGGTCCGCTGCAGATTCTCAACTTTGGGCATCTCATAATCAAAAAAGTATCCCAGAGTGGTCAGCTTACCTTGATAGAACCAGCGGTCAATACCATTGGGATCTGCCGCTAATGCCTGCGCAGCCACCTCACCCTGCTTGAGCCACTGCCAGCCAATAGCTACAATGCCTGCCAGTTCCAGATAGAGGGTGGCATCAGCCAGGAAGCGTTCAGTTTGGCCTTGAGCTGCATAATTAAGCAAATGCCGGGTTACCTGATTAAGAGTAACCACTGTGTGCGCCAGTATTTCAGTATATGGCTGCAAGCTGCTTATCTTCCGAGCTGATGAAATAGTCTTTTCGACTTCTTCCAGGAATAAATTGTAGGCCTTTCCCTGCTGCATGGTTGCTTTGCGCCCCAAAATATCCTGGCCCTGAATGCCGGTGGTTCCCTCGTGAATAGGGTCAATGCGTACATCTCGGAAATACTGCTCCACCGGGAAATCCTTGCAGTAACCATAACCACCCAGGCATTGAATGGCAGCACTGGTTGATAAAATCCCCATTTCTGAAGGGTAGGTCTTGACGATGGGAACCAAAAAGTCGACCAATAATTCATTTTTCTCCTGCTCTACATTAACCCGCGCCAGATCGATGTATTTGCTGACCTGCAGCGCCAGGGCCAGAGCACCTTCCGCCACTGCCCGCTGAAACAACAGCAATCTTTTGATATCGGCGTGTTCAATGATGGGTATCTGCGGCGATTCAGGGTTTTTATCGGTCAGTTTCCGATTCTGCCGCCGCTCCCTGCTGTATTCCAGTGAGGCGTAATAAGCGGCTGTAGCTTTAGCCACTGCCCCCATCCCGACGTTGATACGTTCCTCATTCATCATCTGGAACATGTAACCCAGGCCCCGGTTGGCCTCGCCAACCAGGAAGCCATGGCAGTCATCTTGGTCACCCATGGCCAACTGACAGGCCGGACAGCCTTTATAGCCCAGCTTATGTTCAATCCCGGTGCAGACAATATCATTGGGAGCCAGGGTGCCGTCAGCTTCAACCCGGTATTTAGGCACCAGGAATAGTGAAATCCCTTTGACCCCGGCCGGAGCCCCCTTAATCCGAGCCAACATCATATGCACGGTGTTGTCAGTGGCATCGGTACTGCCGCCGGTAATGAAAATCTTCTGTCCCTTGATCCGATAATAACCCAGCCCGCTGTCTTCAGCCTGCGTCCTGATATCAGCCAGCGAGCTTCCGGCATTCGGTTCCGTCAACGCCATGGTTCCCTGCCAGGCACCGGCTAACATATCAGGCAGATAAATATCTTTTAACTGCGGAGAGCCAAAAGCGGTTAATAAATTGGCAGCTCCGGCCGTCAATAATACATAGGCCGACAAGGAATAATTAGCTGCAGCAATTATAAACTGCGAGACAAAGTTGATCGTGTTAGGAACCTGCTGTCCGCCTAATTCATAAGCCATAGTCGAATTAATCCAGCCTCCGGCACCATATTCCCGCATAAAGGGCCGCACCTGGGGGTGAACATGCGCCACTCCGTCTTCGAACCAGGGTGGGTTGGAATCCATCTCCTGAAAAATAGGGTACATTACCTCAGCAGCCATTTTACTGATGGTATCAATAATCAGGTCAAACGTTTCCTGGCTGTGGTCCTTGAAAAGATCAAAATGGGTTAATTCATCAACTTTATAAACCTCATTAAGCAAAAAGTTTATATTGCGGCGGCTGAAAAACTGCTGGGCCATTTCTATAATCCTCCCCTCACAAATATACAACAATTAATAGTTTGTCCTTCAAATTTTAATAAGCAAATCTTATGCCACCTTTAAACTGGCATCATGGTTGATTTAGCAGCCTTCCGATCCACCGTGAATATAGGGCTTAGGAACAGATAACAACCTCTGCGGAGTCTGCCAGATGGCTAAATATAATGCGAGGGAGTGTCCACTAATCGAGACACTCCCTCGGTCTGTCCGGGCAAAACATATAATATTGAATAAATACCGTCGTCCATCATTCTGTACACTTTCCAGATTCATGGACACATTCT
>JBLNAA010000153.1:0-3335 GCA_050259135.1 Methylocystaceae bacterium
AAACATGGCGCTATTCTTGTCACTGGGACTCGAAGTCTTCCGTTGGCTGCAGGGGGTGGCAGTTTAAAATGGCTTCCACTTCTTTATAACCAGGAAGAAAAGCAAAATTATACCGTGCCGGCAGGGCAAAAACATAACGGGAATTGCGTCCCAGTTCCGAAGGGCCGATGGGGGCGACCCCAATATGAAATTCGTCGCGCTGCAGCGCATCCCATTGCTGCAGAGTAAATACCATGATGGGAATGTCTTGCCGGGGGTTTTGTGAAGTCCATTGGGGATGCCGGATGCTGATCAGCGGGCCAGTCTGTACCACTCTCTCTCCCTGTCCGGAGCTATCCTGAGCCAGCCCTTCCCATTGCCCGGTTATGATTTGATAACCCTTCCAGCTCTCGGGCAGACAAAATCTGAAGCCATATTGGGTATTATCATAGACAATAGAATCTTTCGTCCCATTCATTTCTGCGTTAAGCGGCGAGTTCTTCTCGACCTGGGTTTGGTTTGGCCCCAACAAATAAACTGCCAGAACTCCACTCAAGATCAGGATCAGGATGACTATTAATATCTTTTTTCGGGCATAAAAGCCTAATAAAATCCTGGCCATACAATTCTCCCCCTTGTTGTTCTGGTTAAAATCGTATGTCTGCTCCTGCTGCCTTATGCAGATAGTGATAATTAAGCTGCCAGGATAGTTGTAGCCCGCCTTAATGGTGGGCTACAATGACATATCATTTAACTGTCTTCATAAATCAATACAGGCTTTCCTGGCCTGTGCATGCTGATATTTCCTTTTTATATTGTACAGGTGCCCATCCTTTACAAACTTGCCCCCGGTCTGCTTGAAATGAAAGGATACCTTATGGTCTCGGCACTGTTTTTGTATGTCCAAAATCCAGTCATAATTGCAAATGCGTGCCTCATTGCCAGATTCTCCGCCCACAACCACCTGTTCAACCGCCGAAGTTAAATAGGGGGCGAGGTTAATTGGTCCCAATAAAGGCTCACAGATGATTGACTTGTGTTTAATCGGCAGATTTAACAAAATAGGCAGTCGGTAATCAGCGCGATCCTGATTTTCACAGGTGGAACAAATCGTAACGTTATCATAGCCATCTTCCCAGTCGGAGGGCAGATTAACCATAAACCGGTCAATTCGTTTGGTGATAATTAAAAAATGCAGATCACTTCTGGTATGTATCATCTGCCAGGCCTCGATACGCCAATCATCAGCCTCTTCCAGAAAAAAGTCCGAGGTAAAACAGGTATAAATAATTTCACCGGCCGGCAGCTTATAATCACCGCTCCGCGTTCTCTTCAAAGGCAGATAGAAAGCTCCGGTTTGGGTTACCAGGGAAGCGTCTTTTTCATATTTGGCATCATGACGGTATACATAGCAATTACGACAGCCAGGGCTTAGCTTATGACACCCGTGCCAGGGATTCCAAGTAGCCATGTCACACCTCCGCGACACCACAGTATTATTGGCTGTTTGCGGTCCATCCGTCCCAAACCTCTGGCCGATAGCCGATAGTTGCCTGCTTTCCGTTTCGAACAATAGGTGTTTTATACAATTCGGGGTGGTTTAAAAGAATTTCTTCCCGCATCACCGCGCCGCCAATCCGATCCAGGTTAAGCCGCTGATATGCTTTATGCTGGCTGTTAATCAGATTATTCAAGCCTACCGCCGTTTTTACTGAATCAAGCTCGCCTTTGCTTAAACCCTTTTGGTTTAAATCGATAAACTGATACTTGATGTTTCTCTCTTTAAAATATCGTTCAGCTTTCTGGGTATCAAAGCACTTTTTGACGCCAAATATTTGTATGTTCATCCTTTTCCTTTCTCCTGGAGGAAACTGGCTTACATATGTAATACTACAGTAAATTTCAAATCCCTATTTTAATAAGTAAACTTCACCCATTGAAGATTAAACAGACCCGGCTTACCATAAACTAATGCCGATATTCCCTTTAACCAGATTTACGATTTGCCAAAGCCATAATAAACCCTGACAAAAAGCCGCCATGGTATAATTTTTCAACCGCCTGCTATTGCTCTGGGAATTCAGCTTGGATATGATGGTGATTATCAATTGCTTTTACGCTGTATAATCTGCAGATACGGAGGTATTGTTATGAAACCCAAAAGTGCTTCCACCTCAAAAACAACCATGTCAGAGTTAGTCTTGCCTTCTCAGGCTAATGTCGCCGGAAATATGCACGGCGGAGAGGTAATGAAACTGATGGATTCCACTGCCGGGGTCGTAGCAGCCAGGCATTGTCACGGCAATGTGGTTACTCTTAGTGTTGACCGGCTGATTTTTAAAGAGCCTATCTTTATCGGTGATTTTGTAACCTGTACTGGCGAGCTCATTTATACCGGTCGTACCTCGATGGAGGTCTATGTAACGGTTACCGTCGAAAATATCAGTGAAGGAGAACGCAGAGCTGCTCTCGAAGGCTACTTTGTTTTGGTAGCACTGGACCGCAGTGGTCGGCCGACTCCCGTACCCCCTCTGTTAATTGAGTCTGAAGAACAACAGGCAAGCTTTGACAAAGCCAGGCAAAGACAACAAGCAATGAAAGAAAATAAGTAACCTAGTCAAAGGCCAGACCCAGGAAACCCGAAGCCCCGGACTGCAAAGCCGGGGTCTTCTCTTTACATGCCCTTATCATGGCAAAAGGCCGCGTTGATCCACCTAACGATTGACCTGTAAAGGCCGGGGTACGGACAATATATTCCTGAGCTGACAATAATTCAGTGATAAGCCTGACCGCCGCAGCCAGAAATATCTCGGGAATGAGAAGTTCTTTAATCAGAATCCGGTCTGAATTCATTCTTTCTATCGCAGCGCAGCCGGATACAGCTTCTATTTGCAGACCATAGATATCCGCCCCAGATTGCTTGGACAGCTTACCCTGGTAGGCAGCCTCCTGGTCTTTATAAGCAATATGGACCTTACCTTTAAGAAATTTATTGCGTCTCTGGTTGTATTCTTCCGGGCTTATGCTGCATATTGAACCACCAATGGTTCTGGCCGCGGCAAAGTTTTCGATCTGCCGCCTGGTTACCGAAACTTCGCGTATATAGAAGCCATCCTGATATCCCAGCCGACGGTAAAATTCAAATAACTGCGGCCCAGAAGGAACCAGCACCGAAAATGGGCTGCCGTTATCATTTAGATATTGACAGGTATAATTAATTAAGGCAGCAGCAAATCCCTGGTGCTGATATTGGGGATGGGTAGCAATGGCATACAGCATAGTGGCATGTAAGTGCTCCTGGTTAATGGCAACTATTTCAACCGGTATCATAGTCAACATAGATACAATAATTTCTT
>JBLNAA010000154.1:0-5122 GCA_050259135.1 Methylocystaceae bacterium
TTCCAGTTCAAGATTGGCTGGCTCAGGTAATTGGAGTACTGGAAACCAGCAGCAGACATGCTATTGGCGATGTGATGCAGGCGATCCTAAATGGTCAGGTCGTAGTACTAAGTGATAATTCGCCGGAGGCAATGATACTCACCCTGCGTACCCCCATGGGACGCAGTATTGAAGAGCCCTCTACCGAGCGTACGATACGCGGACCTCGGGAAGGATTCGTTGAAACTCTGCCTCATAACCTGAGTATGATTCGTCATCATCTGCGCGACCCAAATCTGGTGGTAGAAAATTATACTATTGGCCGCCGCAGCCAATCCCGGGTAGCATTTATCTATATAAAAGATATTGCCCGGCCGGAAATAGTTTCTGAAGCGCGCCGCCGCCTCACTTCCATGGATATTGACGGCATTCTCAGCAGCGGATATGTTGAGGAGTGGATTGAAGACAGCCATTACAGTCTATTTCCGCAAATGACGGAAACTGAGAGACCAGATCGAGTAGCTGCTAATCTCCTGGAAGGGCGATTTGCTATTCTGGTCGATGGCACCCCCTCAGCCATAGTTGCTCCCGTGGTATTCAGTCAATATTTCCAGTCCACGGAAGATTACTATGAACGCTGGATCCCTGGATCAGCCATCCGATTTCTTCGATTATTCGCCTTCTTTATCGCGACCAGTTTAACCGCCAGTTATATCGCCCTGGTTTCCATCAATGTAGAAATGATTCCTTTTGGGATGCTGGCTTTCATTGCTGAATCCCGCCGCGCGGTTCCATTTCCGCCATTTGCTGAAGTCCTGCTGGTAGAATTTATTCTTGAGTTCCTGCGGGAAGCAGGTTTGCGCATCCCCCAACCCGTGGGACAGACGGTTGGTGTGGTAGGTGGTATTGTACTGGGAGATGCTTTGATTCGGGCCAACCTGGTCAGCCCACTGCTGATTATATTAGCCGTCACCAGCGTGCTGGCTTCTTTTACCATTCCCAATTATACAGCCGCCCTGAATTTACGGTTAATCAGGTTTCCGCTTATATTTATGGCCACCTTTTTTGGGGGCGTGGGTATTGTCGGGGCCTGGATTATTATTCTTACTAACCTGGCTCGTACTTCTTCCTTCGGCGTTCCACTCCTTAGCCCGCTTTCTCATCCCGGCGAGGTTGGTGATCTTATTTTGCGTTTGCCCCGGGAGTATCAAACCAAGCGGCCGGATTCAATTCCTCATCAGGATGATACCCGCTTTTCAGTGAATAGCTGGAGGAAGAGGCCAAAATGAGGAACCTGAAGCAGCATGATATGATCAGCAGTCAGCAATTATTTTTTATCCTTAACGGAACAGTTCTCGGGATCGGAATAATCTATGATCCCAGCAGTCTTATCAGCATCATGAAACAAAATGCCTGGATGGCCCCGTTGATTGGCGGAGCAATTATGCTGCTGGATATCTACCTTATTACCGCATTGGCCTCCCGTTACCCGCAGTTACAATTAGCGGAATACAGTAATCTAATTTTAGGCCGTTATCTGGGTAAGCTGCCCACCCTGATTTTCATTCTCTATACCATCTCAATTGTCGGAGCAGAATATCAGTTAGTCGCCACTATCGCCTACACCTTTCTGCTCCCCAATACACCACTGGTTATCGCCCGGGTAGTCACTGCCTTAATGCTTGTGTACGCGGTAACCGGGGGGTTTGATTCGGTAGCCCGGCTTAATCAGGTACTTATCTGGGCATTGGTCACCGGATTGCTGCTTTTTATTCCTACCATCTTTCTATTTGACCTGACCAATCTGCTTCCGCTGGGACATATACCCCTGAGCAGCATTATGCATGGAACCCTGCATATTGGCTTCTCTCTGGTAGGTGCCGAATTATTGCTGGTATGGTTCCCCCAAATCCGTCCGCAAATCAAAGTAAGAAAAGCTGCATTGTGGGCATACAGCTCGGTAATCGCCGTTTATCTGTGCATATTTGTTTTGGTAATACTGACCATCGGTCCCGCATTTGCTCCCGTCCTGGTTTGGGCCCCTTTATCACTGCTTAAAATGATCGATATTGCTGCCCTGGGCCGTATGGATTTTTATGCCTTTTTACTCTTGTTAATGATATCATTCCGTCCCATGGTCAATTACCTGCACGCTGGCACGGTAACTCTGAAATCTTTGATAAAACCGCTCAGCTTTACCTGGTGCGCTTTTTTGTTAATGGCGCTGGCCTTTGGAATCACCTTTATTCCGCGCAATATCCATGAATTGCTGCAGTACACTGAGTATGTCGGCTGGTTAGGACTTTCTATAGCTTTTGTCCTCCCGGTCTTATTATTATCGATCGATATTTTGCGCCATGGCTGGAGGTACCGTTATGAAAATTAACCTGGCCCTGCTGCCGCTGCTCGTACTCACGGTCATGGTTTGTTCCGGCTGCTGGGATATTAAGGATATCAAGAATATGCAGGTCGCCAATGCAGAGGCAGTCGACACGGCGGGGGAAAATGGTTATATTCGGGAAGCCCTGTTAGTCTCAGGCAAAAATTGGGGCACAAAAAGTTTTGCAATCGCCTCCGGCTCCGGAAAGCTCTATACCTACGCTCTTACGGATATCCAGGCAAAGACCGGCGGCACTTACCTGTTTACCGGTATTGAAACTTTTATTGTGGGGAAAAAGTTGGCTGAAAGGGGTTTGCGGGACCTCATAGAAGCAACCGTAAGCAGTCCCCAGTTAGCATATACCATCGATTGGGTAATCAGTGACGGCCCAGCCAGCGAAATTATGCATATAAATAACCCGGCCTACCCGAATACTGGTGAATATATACAGCGTCTGCTCCACGCTGCCCCGGATACACTTTTTATTCCCCGTAGCACCACGTTCAATGTGGGCAGTAATATGCATGCGGAAACGTGTTCAATGCTCCCGGTGGTTAAAAAAGACGAAAGCAATAATTTGATAATAACTGGTGCCAGCCTAATCGATGTAGACAAATTACGGGTTATATTAAACCGGGAAGATGCCCAAATGGTATCCCTGCTCCGGGGAGAAAAAGTACGGGGCCGCTTGTACATACGCGGTCAAGTCGGCGATGAGATGGAGGATATGGTCATTAAGACCACCAGGTTTAGCCGTAAAGTAAAAGTAAGCAAGAAAGGTGGAAGATATGAATTTAAAATAATTATTCACCTGCAGGGGGACGTTCATGAAGATATTCCTTCCCGTAACTTTATCAGCGAGAAGCAATTTTTCGCTCAGGCAGAAAGGGCGGCCTCCCGCAGTATACAAAACCGCTGCCTGCGGTTAGCAGAAAAGATGCAGCAGGAATGGAAATTCGATGCTTTTAATCTTGGTAAATATGCGCATGCGCGTTACAGTGATCTACCAAAGGGCCAGAACTGGGGGGGAATTGTGCCCTTGTCCAAAATAGACGTTGAAATCCATACCCATTTAGCTGGGGACGGGGAAGCCTATTAAGCTAATAGATTTCCGGAGACCAGGAGGGGGCTTAGGCTGTGAAAAACGTCTATGCCTTAAAAGCTCATGCAGTGGTATATATGGTTCTATTTACCAGGTTGCCAAATGTACTCCATTATCGGACAAATTTGAACAGCTTTCAACGCCGGTTAGCCGGCGCAGTGCTATGATATAGATGCAAAATCTAATACTTCAACTACGTGTCAAAGCAAATCCGTTAAAAGCCGGAGGCGCAAGGTTCAGGCAGCCTAAGTCCATCTGGATATGGCAGCCGGGATCAGAGGATTAAGGTTTACTGGGGTGGGTGGCCATTATTTGGCTATGCACCCCTTTTTTATTGGTCAAAACTTAATATTCCCTTTTTACGTGTCAAAGCAAATCCGGTAAAAGCCGGAGGCGCAAGGTTCAGACCGCCTAAGTCCATCTGGATATGGCAGCCCGGATCAGAGGATTAAGGTTCACTGGGGTGGGTGGCCATTACTTGGTCGTGCACCCCTTTTTTATTGGTCAAAACTTAATATTCCCTTTTTACGTGTCAAAGCAAATCCGGTAAAAGCCGAAGGCGCAAGGTGCAGACCGCCTAAGTCCATCTGGATATGGCAGCCTGGATCAGAGGATGGGGTTCACTGGGGTGGGTGGCCATTACTTGGTCGTGCACCCCCTTTTTATTATTGACGTTAATACAGGAGAGGAGGGATTTTTGATGATACTGTGGATAATAGCAGGGGTTATGCTGGCGATAGCCATCGTATGTTTTTATTTCGGTCCCAAAGATGACGAAGATCAAGCTGACCAAAAAGACCAGAAATGAGATCCCTGGGTGCCGGAGCTTGAGCTCCGGCATTATTGTTGAAATTGTTAGGTTACATAATGGCCCCGGCGTGGTGAAATTTGTGATACCAGATGATCCTCTCCCTTCTGATCAAGCATTTGATAGACACGAACAATGTCATCATAAAAAGTCTCTGCCATATCCCGGCTAAAGGTTTCACGAATGACAACCCGCATTACGGTAATATCATTGGCTTTTTCCGGCAGATTATAGGCGGGCAGCATCCAGCCCCTTTCCCGCAGTTTTTGGGCCAGTTGGAACGGAGTGAAGTCAGGCCGGTTTTTGAACTTAAAGGTTATAATCGGAAGTTCCAGCCGATTAACCAGTTCAAACAAGCCGGACCCAGTCAGTTTTTCTGCTAAATATCTGGCATTATCCATACAATTGCTAACCAGGTTTTTATAGCCTGAGTACCCGAGTCTCAGCAGGTTATAATATTGGGCCAATACCATATCCGAACCCCGGGAAAAATTCAAGGTATAGGTCGGCATATTATCACCCAGGTAATTAACATAGAAAATCAATTCCTCCGGCAGATCAGTCTGGTTTTTAAACAACAGCCAGCCAATTCCCGGGTAGACGAGGCCAAATTTGTGCCCTGATACATTGATGGACCTTACCTGGGACAAGCGAAAATCCCATTCGAGATCGGGATTGATAAAGGGCAAGATGAACCCGGCACTGGCACCATCGACATGAATAGGAATATCCCAACCCTCTTTTTCCCGAATATCAATGAGCAAATCATTAATCTCCTTAACGGGCTCGCAATCGCCGGTAAAGGTGGTTCCTAATATGGCACCAATGCAGATAGTATTTTCATCGATGTACT
>JBLNAA010000155.1:0-4947 GCA_050259135.1 Methylocystaceae bacterium
CAGGATTTATGGCATAGCCGTGGTTCTGGGAGGTGATATAAGCCCGTCCGGTCGCTAAGTCCTTGACTGGCTGATTGGCACCCCGATGCCCGAATGGCAGCTTATAGGTGTCAGCCCCCAGTGCCAGCCCCAGCAGCTGATGTCCCAGACAGATACCAAACAGCGGAGCCTTACCGAGCACTCCACGGATGGCCTCCACTGCATAGCCGCAGGCTTTGGGATCACCTGGTCCATTGGATAAGAAAATCCCATCGGCACCGACTGCCAAAATTTCCTCAGCTGTACTCCTGGCCGGCAGGGCAGTTACCTCACAGCCACGCTTGACCAGGGCATCAACAATCCCCTGTTTAAACCCAAAATCCAAAAAGGCAACGCGTTTGGGATTGCCCTGACCAAAAACCTTGGGCTCTTTTATGGAAACCTTGTCTACCAGATTGGCGGTGAGAACCGCCGGTGCTGACTGAGCTCTGGCTACCAGCAGTTCCATCTGGTCCAGGTTATCGGTGAGTACTCCGCCCATGGTTCCATGCTGGCGCAGAACCCGGGTCAAAGCCCTGGTATCAATCCCGGTAAGTATTGGGAAGGGAAACCGCTCGATAAAATCAGCAAAATCCCATTCATTGAGGAAATGGCTGGGGCTTTCACAGGCTTCCCGAATAACCAGGCCACTGAGCTGAGGCTTCCCGGAAACAAAATTATGTTTATTGAAGCCATAATTTCCGACGACCGGGTAAGTCATAACCACAATCTGCCCGGCGAACGAAGGATCAGAAAACAATTCCTGATAACCGGTAAGTCCGGTGGAAAACACCACTTCCCCTTCAACCTCAGCGGTTGGTCCCATCAAATTACCGGTATATACTTGACCATTTTCCAGTACCAGATAACCTTGCATGTATCTCAACTCCTAACTTACTACCTGGTGCAATTGAGCAGCTATCTCTGGTAATAAACCAATTGACCGTTTACTATGGTGGCAACCGGCCAGCCGGTCATTTCTCTGCCCTGATAAGGATTATTTTTCCCCTTGGAGTTAAACTGGCTAACATCCACTTTCTTGTTTTTCTGGGGATCAATTATGGTAATATCTGCCGTCCCACCGGCAATAAGCGCAGGCGGTGTGACCCCAATAATTTTAGCCGGATTGGTAGACATCAGTTCTGCCAGACGCCCCCAGCTTAATATGCCCGTTTTTACCAATTGATCAACTACTACTGCCACAGCAGTCTCCAATCCGGAGATGCCATTGGCGGCCTGAGCAAATTCACAATGTTTAACCTCAAGGTCATGGGGTGCATGATCGGTGGCTATGGCATCAATACTGCCATCAGCCAGACCGTTAATAAGTGCTTCCACATGTTCACCAGACCTTAAGGGGGGATTAACCTTGTAACTGCTGTCATAACTGCCCAGCATTTCATCGGTCAGTGTCAAATGATGGGGTGTTACTTCACAGGTCACCCGCAATCCTCTCGTTTTGGCTTCCTTGATGGCACGCAGGCTTCCGGCGGTGGACACGTGGCAAAAATGCACCCGGGCTCCGGTATCAGCCGCCAGCGCAATATCGCGTTTCACCATAATATCTTCGGCTAAATCCGGAATACCCCGCAAACCATAATAGGTTGAATAGAAACCTTCGTGCATCTGTCCATCCTCAGCCAGAGCATCATCTTCCTCGTGCAGCAGCAGCAGCCAGTCCCCAATTCTGCTGTACTGCATAGCCATCCTCATTACCCGGCTGTTTTGAACGCCGCGCCCATCATCGGAAAAGCCGATAGCTCCTGCGGCTGCTAAAGCCTGCATTTCACTTATTTCCTGACCTTTTAACCCTTTGGTGATAGCCCCGATCGGGTATACCTTAGCCAAGTTGGCTCGCCCGGCCTGAGCCAGTATTAATTCAAGTACTGCTGAGGTATCGGCCACCGGCAAGGTGTTTGCCATACAGCAGACAGCCGTAAAACCGCCAGCTACCGCCGCCTTAACTCCGGTTGCTACCTCTTCCTTGTATTCGTAACCAGGCTCGCGCAAATGGGTATGCAGATCAATAAATCCCGGTAAAACCTTGAACCCGTCGGCTTCAATAACCTGATCTGCACCTTTGGCGGATATGCCTTTTTTTACCGCGGTAATCAATCCATCTTCGATTAAAAGGTCGGCTTCCCGATCTATGCTGTTGGCCGGGTCGGTGAGATGTCCGCCCTTAATTAGCAGTTTCAATACGCCCGCCTCCCATCATCAAGTACAGCAAAGCCATACGTATAGCTACACCATTGGTTACCTGTTCATTAATAGCCGACTGGCTGCTGTCCGCCACCGAACTCATAATTTCTACTCCCCGGTTCATGGGACCGGGGTGGATGACAAGTGCATCGGGAGCCGCCAGTTTGAGGCGCTCATCAGTCAGAGCATACAAGCGTGTATACTCCTGCAGGGTGGGAAAGAGGCTTTTTTGCTGGCGTTCACGCTGCAGCCGCAGTACATTTATTACCTCCGCCCCTTCCAGAGCTGCATCGGTGTCATAATAAACCTTGGCTCCCAGCTTCTCAATTTCCGGAGCCATTAAAGTCGGAGGGGCAACCACCCGCACTTCACATCCGAACTTGGTCAGGCCATGGATGTTGGAGCGGGCAACCCGGCTGTGCAGGATATCACCGAGGATAACCACCTTTAGGTCCTCCAGCCGTCCCTTTTTCTCCCGGATGGTAAACATGTCCAGTAAAGCCTGGGTCGGGTGCTCATTCTGCCCATCCCCGGCATTAATCACCTTGAGTCTGGTGTTCTGGGCCAGGTAATGAGCAGCTCCGCTCATACTGTGGCGCATTATGATCATGTCTGCTCCCATGGCTTCCAAAGTATAGATGGTATCCCGCAGGCTCTCTCCTTTCTGAACACTGCTGGTAGCCACCGCCAGGTTGACAGTATCAGCCGAAAGGTACTTACCGGCCAGTTCAAAGGAAGTGCGGGTGCGGGTGGAGTTTTCATAGAAAACGGTAACTACCACCTTGCCGCGCAGGGTTGGCACCTTTTTCAAGTCACGAAATAGAATGTCTTTCATCGGGCGGGCGGTATCCAGGACTATCTCGATATCACGGGCCGAAACATCCTTTAGCCCCAGGAGGTCCTTTCTGTTTTCCCAGCTCATTACTCTTTCCCTCCCATAAGTTTTCTTTATCAGTCACGTTGATGGTGACATCCGTAGGCAATTGGTTATCTGTCGATCGATTAAAACTTTCCTTCGCGGCACGGACACAGTTGGTTACCCGGCAGCGACGTCAAGTCCCCCAGGGGGATTTCCTACAACTGCCCACGATCAATCATGGCGCGGATCAGAAGATCGTAATTAGCTAATCAATTAAAAAAAGCTCCTTACCAGCGGGCGCCATTTACATTCCGGAAGCGACGTCAAGTCCCCCAAGAGGATTTCCTCGCTTCGCTCACGGCACTGGCGTGGAGCGGAGGAATGTAAATGGAATAGCCCGCCAGATCACCTGCGTATAAAAAAGCTTCCCTGCCCACATACGCTGGCAGGGAAGCTTTACTTCTTCCGCTTCTCCCTTGCCAGCCTCGCCGGGCCTTCTTAAAGGGATCTAATCATCCACTTTTTCCACAATTACCACGGCTTCTTTACCGTCAATCTCCTGGATTTTGACTTCGACTACCTCGCGGCTGGAGGTGGGAACGTTTTTCCCGACATAATCGGCCTTAATCGGCAGTTCCCGGTGTCCCCGGTCGATCAGCACTGCCAACTGAATTCGCTGTGGCCTTCCCAGATCCATTAAAGCACCCATTGCCGCCCGGGTAGTTCGACCAGTGTAGAGGACATCATCGACTAAAACTACCACTTTATCAGTTATATCAAAATATATTTCCGACCGGTGGAGCTCAGGCTGGCTGGATAGGGTAGTCAGATCATCCCGGTAGAGAGTGATATCAAGAATACCTACGGGAACCTTAACCCCTTCAATCTCCTCGATAAATCGGGCTAATCGTTCAGCCATCGGGCCTCCCCGCCGCCTAATGCCGACCAGCACCAGTTTTTCTACCCCTTTGTTTTTTTCCACAATCTCGTGAGCAATACGTGCCAGCGCCCTCCGCATGGCTGTTTCGTCCATAATAATTGTCTTCTCAACCAGCTTCATCAGCTCACCTCCCAGGTCAACAAAAAAGGTCTACCTGCAAGACTATACAGGTAGACCATTATCAACCATCATTTTTCCACCCTTGTAGCCTCACGGGGCATACTTCAAGGCAATATTCAGTTCCTAAATAGCTTAACGCACCTGTCCCGGGGAGTCAACCCTTTAGCGCTTAAGTCTCCAGTGGTTCCAACTGGCCTAATACCTTTTGAAACCAATCAGGTAAAGGAGCGCCAAACTCCAGATACTCACCAGTTATCGGGTGAATAAACCCCAGACGGGCAGCATGCAGAGCCTGACCATTCAGCCCCAGATGTGCCTTTTTCGGCCCATATACAGTATCCCCCACCACCGGATGCTTGATATAAGAAAGGTGAACCCGAATTTGGTGGGTGCGCCCGGTTTCCAGAGTTACTTTAAGCAGGGTATAATCCTGGTAACGGGCTTCAACTTGATAGTGGCTGACCGCGGGGCGGCCATCCCGTACCACGGCCATCTTTTTTCGATCTCGGGGATCACGTCCAATAGGAGCATCGATAGTTCCAACATTGGCCGCCACCCGGCCGTGAACCAAAGCCATATATTCACGGGTAAAATCATGATCCTTGATCTTTTCTGCCAGCTTCCGGTGGGCCACATCATTTTTAGCCACTACTAACAGGCCGGAAGTATCCTTGTCAATACGATGAACAATACCTGGCCGTAATTCACCATTAATACCGGAAAGATCATCCACCTGTCCCAAAAGGGCATTAACCAGAGTCCCCTGCCAGTGCCCATGGGCGGGATGAACTACCATCCCCTGAGGTTT
>JBLNAA010000156.1:0-4345 GCA_050259135.1 Methylocystaceae bacterium
CCTTTACCAATACCTGGTGGGTGTGGTCAATAGCGGTTCTGACCCTGTACCTGTTGTGGCGGCTGTTGCATTCATCGTACGGGCGGGGTATGGTAGCTATCCGTGATAATGAAGTAGCCGCCGCCGCTCTGGGGGTAAATGTAACTGCTCATAAATTACTGGCTTTTGCTTCCGGTGCCTTTTTCGCGGGAGTCGGTGGAGCCCTCTGGGGACACCTGTTTACGGTTATTTCTCCTAATTTCTTTTCTTATAACCAGACATTTTTATTGGTTGAAATGTCAGTCGTTGGCGGTATGGCGTCACTGACCGGAGCTGTTGCCGGTGCCGCTATAATGACCATATTACCCGAAGCGTTACGTTTATTAGAGGGAGGGGCCAACATATTCGGGTATACCCTTCCCCCGCTTTACGGACTCAGTCAGCTCATATTAGCCAGCCTGGTGATCGCAGTAATTATCTTTCGTCCCCAGGGCATTGCGGGCCGTTGGGAATTTAGCTGGAAAAGAATATTGCCTCCAGGGAGAAAAGGGGAGGTGTTAACCGAAACCGCAGATAAGCGGCAAATGGAGGGTTAGGTAAATTATTATGGGGAGGATTTGTTTATGAAAAAGAAGCCTATTGCTATCTTGTTGGTATCATTAATGGTATTGTCTCTGGCCATGGTCAGCGGCTGTGCCAAGAAAGAAGCAGCCAAGGTCGGCGGAACTGATGTAATTAAGGTCGGGGCGCTGTTTAACCAAACTGGTGACCAGTCATCCCTTGACGTACCCGGCCTGAATGGTTTTAAGCTAGCCGCTGACGAGATTAACAAAGCGGGCGGCGTTCTGGGCAAAAAGATTGAAGTCGTAGCCATTGACGGCAAAACTGACCAAAATGCCTGTGCTAATGGTGCATCCAAAATGGTTGATGTAGATAAAGTTGTTGCCGTCAGCGGTCTGGCTGACAGCAACTATGCCCTTGCTGCTGGCGCTATCACCCAGAAAGCGGGTATACCTTTTCTGACCTCGGGTGCTACCCTGCCTACCCTGCCTGATCAGGTGGGCGATTATTTCTTCCTGGTACCCTTTGGTGATAATATTCAGGCTTATGCGGGCGCCGAATATGCGGCTACTGACCTGAAAGCGAAAACTGCTTATATATTAACTGACAAGGCCATGGACTATACCATGACCCTTTCCAAGTATTTTAAGGAACGTTTTACTAAAATTAATGGACCTGACAGCATTTTGTTGGAAGATGCCTATCAAACTGCGGATGTAGATTTTTCCGCCCAAATTGAACGCTTAAAGGGCTTAAAAACCCAGCCGGACGTACTCTATGTAGCTTCCGATCCCAGCAAATGCGGCGTTATTGTCAAGCAGATGCGGGCTCGCGGCATCACACAGCCTATCATCGGCGGTGATGGCTATGACACTCCGCTACTGGTGGAATTAGGTGGTGAAGGTGCCAATAATGGTGTCTACTTTACCACTCACGCTTCACTGGATAATCCCTCTGCCAAGGTTCAGAATTTCGTAAAAGCTTACCAGGCAGCTTATAACAAGGCTCCGGAGAATGCCTTTGCAGCACTGGGTTATGATGCCATGTATCTGCTGGCCGATGCCATCAAGCGGGCGAACAGCGCCGATCCCAAAGCCATCCGTGATGCCGTAGCCAGCACCAGCGGTTTTGCAGGGGTAACCGGTAATATCAGCTATAAAAATGGCAGCCGGGTTCCGACCAAGTCGGTTACAGTTCTTACCGTTAAAGCCGGCAAATTTGCCTTTGTTAAGGAAGTACTGCCTCAGTAGGCAATGGCTTAAAAAAACCGGGGCTTTCGCCCCGGTTTTAATGTTGAAAAAGGAAATTGTGTAAGGAGGTTAGGTGTAAAAAATGAATGAAGCAATAAAGATGAGCGGGCACAAGTATGCCGCCGGAGGTTATGACAAAGCTATCCTGGCCGTGGGTTCCTGTGAAAACCATGGTGGACATCTGCCTCTGGGAACTGATACTCTGGTTTCTTATATGCTGTCCCAAAAGGTGGCTGATCAGGTGGAGGGGATGTTGGTAC
Source organism: Methylocystaceae bacterium (assembly GCA_050259135.1). Classification (GTDB taxonomy): domain Bacteria; phylum Bacillota; class Syntrophomonadia; order Syntrophomonadales; family JBLNAA01; genus JBLNAA01. The sequence continues at coordinate 2,051 of JBLNAA010000156.1, forward strand.
TTCCTCCAGTTACGGTTGGTTTCAGCGGGCATTATGCTTACTTTCCATTTACCCTATCCCTGCGTTCGGAAACCCTGATTGAGGTTTTAAAAGATATTTTATCCTCCATCGTTAAGAATGGAATTAAACATATCTTTATTATGAATGGACACGATGGTAATATAGCTCCGATTGAAGTCGCTTCCCGAGCGGTTAAACTACTATATCCGGATGTGCGAATTGCTTCCCTGGATGCCTGGTGGGTAGCTGCCGGCAACCTGCTGCCGGCTGATACTTTTGAAGTCTGGAATGGTCTCGGCCATGCGGGTGAGGGGGAGACCTCGATTGGGCTGCATCTGTTTGGCGAATGGGTGGAAATGGAGTATGCCCGTGGGGTGGTACCCAATTTACCGCCGCATGTGGAGATCAAATGGAATTTTGCCGAATTGACCGACTGCGGTGCGACCGGAGACCCGACTAAAGCTACTGCTGAGAAGGGTAAAAAGATGGAGGATGTGCTGGTCAAAGCGGTGGTTGATTTCATCAAAGATATGGATAAGCGGGATTGGGATTATCGCTCGGCTCAGTCTGCATTATAATACCCTCGGTATCAAAATAGTTGTAAATTAGATAAATTGTAGTATGGGCTTTATCAATGAAGCACCTAAAAACATCGGGGTGATTGCAGGTGAAATTGCTTATCGTTCATGGCGGAACCGACCGTCATCTTACGCCGCCTTACCTAAACAGTTTAAAGGAAGCTGCCATTCAAGGGTATCAATATATCGACACCAGCCTGGTGACAGCCGTGGAAAAAGCGGTTAATCATCTGGAGGATGACTCCCTGTTCAACTGTGGTTATGGTGCTGTGCTCAACCGGGATGGTGAGGCAGAATTGGATGCTGCCATTATCGACGGGTCTGACCGGAGCTGCGGAGCGGTAACGGCAGTAAAAGCGGTAAAAAATCCGGTGAGCCTGGCACGGTTAGTAATGGATAAAACCAAGCACCATATCCTGGCTGGTGAGGGGGCAGTCCGATTCGGACGGGAAAACGGCTTTGCCGAATTTGATTCGGTGGCTCCAGCCAATCGCGAGGTGTGGCAGCGGGAACAAGCCAAACAAAGCCAGTTGGTCACTCAGGGCGGTGACACAGTCGGCTGTCTGGCAATAGCTGACGGTTTTACGGCAGCGGCTTCCAGTACCGGCGGGACCCTGCTCAAGCTCCCCGGACGGGTAGGTGATACCGGAGTATTTGGGGCTGGCATCTGGGCCAACCAATATGGGGCCGCGCTTTGTACCGGGGTGGGGGAAGCCTTTATCCGCTGTCTGGCGGCGGTCAATGCACTTAATCTGGTAGCCCGGGGAGCCAGCGTTGATAATGCCGCCCGGGAGATTATTCAGGAGGTAGGTGCCGTTGGCGGGCAGGGGGCAATAGTCCTGGCCGATATTAAAGGTAACCTGGCGGTGGTAAACAACACGCCGGAGCTGCCGCTCGGCTTGATAATTGATGGCAAATATATTGAAGGATATACCGGACAGAGATTATAATCAAAGTTTCCCATGACGTTATAACAAACTATGGTCAAAATTAATGGGGATAGCTTTCCTGAAGCTATCCCCATATTTATTAATCAGAGCATCATTTAGCTAAACCAGCATTACAATTTCCGTACGGAGTTTCCTTCTCCCGTTTATACTTGACTAAAACTGTGATGAGCCTTATAATAATCATCTGACCAAATATTAAAATTTAATTATAGCACAAATAGGGAGTTATGTCAAGCATATTCTGGAGGATGATTGTATGGGTTTATTAAATCAATTAATGGTACCTGCTTTTCATTATACCAGAGCCCTCTTAAAAACGAATATAAAGACCAAGACCTATGGGTTGGCATTAACCGAAGCTGATGCAGCAAGAATTGTTGCTTCTACCGATGAGACCCTTAAGGCACTAGGACGTATTGAGCTTAGCAGCGACTTAATCCCTAAAATAATTATATCATTTGCTGCCTCCTCTTATATTGATCAAGATGATTATGCCCAAACAGTCTGCCAGCTGCTGGAATGTTTTTATGGTCTGAGAAATGAAGGTTTTGATGAGCTAAGTGATGATGAATTAATTGAGATTATGCGAACTGCCTTTGATTATCAATGTCATGGAGTAGCCGAGCTTTTGCTGGAGGAGGCCCGTCTTGCACTTAACCGAACAACTGACAGATTAGGGAGGGGATCTGATGCCATCACTGGAAGTCAGAGGATTGATTAACAGGCAATTTATTGATCCGTATAATTACTTTCTGTCACTTATTCAA
>JBLNAA010000157.1:0-2964 GCA_050259135.1 Methylocystaceae bacterium
GGGGAGCTCACCTTATGGCTGAAAAAAAGAGCACCGATATTCTGTTTTGGACCGGCTGCTTCGGCACCTATAACAGCAGAAACCAGCAGGTTACCCAGGCTATGATCAATATTCTAAAGCAAGCCAGTGCAGACTTCGCGGTCATGGGCTCAGCCGGAAAGTGCTGCGGTGATACTGCCCGGCGCCTGGGCAATGAACTGCTTTTTCGGCAATTAGCCCTGGCTAACATTGAAACCTTAAATGGCTACAAATTTAACACCATCATTACCGCGTGCCCTCACTGCTATAATACGCTGAAAAACGAATACCCTGAATTAGGCGGCAGTTATAAGGTGCTGCACCATTCCGAATTTATTTTACAGCTGATTGAAGCTGGCAGAATCAAGCTGCAAGCCGGTGAGAACATAAAAGTTACTTTCCATGATCCCTGCTACCTGGGCCGATATAATGGTAGGTTTGAAGCTCCCCGCCAGGTTTTAGCCTCAATACCAGGGATAGAATTGGCAGAAATGCGAAATATCAAGAATAAAAGCCACTGCTGCGGAGCCGGCGGAGGTCTGATTTGGCTGGAAAACAATCACCTTAAAAAGATCAGTGCTTTACGCGCCCGAGAGGCAGTCAAAGTAAAACCTGATATTGTTGTCAATGCCTGCCCGCTCTGCCTGGGTAATTTAAGCGATGCGGTAGGCAGCCTGGAACCAGGTATTAAAAACCTGGATATTGCCGAGATGATTAATGATGCGCTTATAGAAAGGCAATAAGATCGGTGAGCTAAAGCTAATAAAACCCTGGTTATCAATTAAGACGGTCAGGGTTTTGTCATAATTTGAAGCAGGACGGCTGATTAGTGGTCACAGCGACTCATGATCTGCTTCATTTCCATCCTTTCACTATTAACCATTAACCGTTGTATATTCTTCTCTAAGTGTTATTTGAAATAATAGGGTTTTTCCAGTCCCCGACCGCAATAAAGATGGTACAATAAATTGTCAAAGCTTATTAATGAAGGAAGACCATTATGAACACCGACTTTAACAGTCTAGGTATTGTACCCCCAATTTTAAAGGCCCTTGACGAAATGGGGTTTGAAGCCCCTACTGAGGTACAGGTCCAGGCCATCCCGCAGGTTCTGAAGCAAGAAGATGTGATTGTCATATCCAAAACCGGCAGCGGCAAGACTGCTGTCTTTGGAGTTCCCCTGCTGCAGTTGATAGACCCGGGTACACCGGGACCCCAGGGCCTGATTCTGACACCAACCCGGGAACTGGCGGTTCAGGTCGACAGTGATCTTAAACGCATGGCCCAGCATCTTCCCCACCGGACTACCTGTGTATACGGTCAGCACAGCATGAATACCGAAGTACAAGCGTTAAGCAAGGATATTGCTATTGTAACCGGGACCCCCGGCCGGGTCTATGATCATATTTATCATGGCAACTTGAAAACAAGGAACATCAGGTTTTTGGTCCTCGATGAAGCTGATCGGATGCTGGACATGGGCTTTTTAGACCAGGTGGTGCGAATTGTACGGACCCTGCCCAGAAACCGGGTAAGCCTTCTTTTCTCAGCCACTATTCCTCCCGAAGTACGTAGAATTTGTCAGAGTTATATGAAAAACCCGGTAACCATTGAGATTGAATCGCATACCAAAACCGTAGATACCACTGAACAGATCTATTATCGGGTTGAATATAACCAGAAGAACACTGGCCTGAACCGCTTGCTGCTGCTGGAGCAACCAAAAAGCTGTGTAGTATTTTGCAATCAGCGGGTTACCGTTGATAAGGTACGCAGCTTCTTGGATCGCAAGGGATATGCGGTTCAAGCGTTGCATGGCGATATCCCCCAGGTCAAGCGGATGAAGACAATTGATCAGTTCAAACAGGGAGATTTTCATATTTTAATCGCTACGGATGTGGCAGCCCGCGGTATTCATATTGATGATTTGTCCCTGGTAATCAACTATGATATCCCACTTGAAAAAGATGGATATATTCATCGTATTGGACGTACCGGCCGTGCCGGTAATATTGGGCGAGCCGTTTCCCTGGTAACTGGTGATGACATCATGAGCCTGTATGAAATAGAAGAACATATCGGAGTGTTGATTGAGGAAGCAGAGTTCCCTTCGGAACCTGCCTCCGATGAGCAAAAGGCTTCGCTTGACCAATGGTTACAGTCGAACACCCAGAAGCGCAAGCGACTGCTAGCTGCCGCCGGATCAAATGGAACTGGGAATCAGCAAAAGCGTACTCAATCCAGGCCGCCGCAGCAGCAGCAAAATAAACAGGGACCGCACCCCGGCAATAAAAACAGAAATACGAATAAAGTCATAAAGCCGGCCACTCCAACACCCCGTGCCGATCAGTCTAAAGCCCCGGTAACCGTCAGGACGGAAATGCCACGGCCAGTAGAACCAAAGGTGGCCACCCCCCCAACCAATCCGAAGCAGCAGACTGCGGCAGACAAAAAAACATTCTTTCAGCGTATTATCAGTCGTATTGCCGGACGATAGAGCCACGCATAAGGAAACACCAACCCCAGACATCCAACACTGTCCGGGGTTTTTAAATTCTGGTTACTTGCGGAACCAGGGCAGCGGGTGAATCTCGAATTCCTGATAAACCTGATTCCAGGGCTCCAATTGGCCAGGTTTATAGCTGCGCTCCCAAAATCTGACCCTTTGATCACAATCAATTAGCAGTACAGTTGTTGATTTGGTGCCATAGCCCGGGCTGGTTACAAACATCGGCCCCAACATTCTTTCCATTTCGATGCCCACTCCAGTTTGAGGCAGATCCTGATCGGAGGGCAGTTCGCGGTCGCCCATAATAGTAAAGAGCTGCTCCACCTCAATGTCCTCATGTTGTAAACAATTAGAAATCATGTGTATTCCCCTGGTCACTTTAGGCCAGGGGACGTCGAGAAGATTGTTGCTTAAGCCATGAATACCCTTTTCAATCT
>JBLNAA010000158.1:0-4308 GCA_050259135.1 Methylocystaceae bacterium
TAACCAACTGGAATTGAATATTGCGTATATTTTATTAATTTTGCACACTTAAACTCAGGCGATATAAATGGAAAAGAAAAAAGTCTTATTTATTTCATCAGAAATCACCCCCTATCTTCCAGAGACAGAAATGTCGAAAAAATCACGGTTCCTTCCACAGGGAATCCAGGAAAGAGGAAAGGAAATCCGGACTTTTATGCCTCGATATGGTAGTGTAAATGAACGTCGGAACCAGTTACATGAAGTGATTCGATTATCTGGTATGAATCTAATAATCGATGATACAGATCATCCTCTGATTATTAAAGTGGCCTCGATTCAGTCAGCCCGAATGCAGGTTTATTTTATCGACAATGAAGATTATTTTCAGCGCAAGCATGTGTTGAAGGATTCCAAGGGCAATGAATTTGCCGACAATGATGAAAGAGCCATTTTCTTTGCCCGCGGGGTACTGGAAACTGTTGTCAAATTAAGATGGGCGCCCGATTTGATTCATTGCAGCGGATGGCTCACCTCCCTGGTGCCTTTGTATATCAAAAAGGCTTACAATGATAATCCCTTGTTTGTGGACTCCAAAGTGGTCTATTCTGTATTTCATGATGATTTCAAAAAGCCGCTGGATCCTAACTTTCGCCAGAAGCTAAAGATGAGCGGTATCAACAATAAGGACACCGAGATTGTTGAAGAACCAAGCTATGTGAATTTAAGCAAACTGGCCATCCAGTATGCTGATGCCGCCATTCAGGGTAGTCCAATAATTAACGATGAACTATTGGAATACATCAAATCCCAGGATAAGCCCTTTTTGGAATATCAGCCTGAGGACACCTATATTGATGCCTACAATGAATTTTATGACAAAGTCCTGTAAAGGATCATTTTGGGTTAATTATAAAACGAAAACGCAGTGAAGACAGAAAACAGAACAATGTATAAATTCATGGCTGTATGGGCATTGATCATCCTTGCCTTATGGGGTTGCAAGGAGGATATGAATAAGACGGGCTATGATTTATTATTACCGGGTGATTTAATTTCAGCCAATAAAGCCATCTTTAACAGAGACTCAATCAGTGCCTATACCATAAAGGATAAAGATCTACGTACCAACAAGCCTGATTACAATCTTTTGGGTACCCTGGTGGATCCCGTATTTGGTAAGACTACTGCCAGCTTTGCCTGCCAGTTCCGCATCAGTGGTGTCCCTAAATTTAAAAAGGATGATCCGATCGATTCTTTGGTGTTTTATATGACTTACAGTTCTTTGTACGGCGATACCACAACAGCTCAGAATATCAAGGCCTATGAACTTGTTACTGGTTTTAGTGATGAGGATACCGTCAGCTATTTCCAGAATATAGATCTTAAAGGAATGTCAAGTAGTGTAGTGCTGGGAGAAATAAATCACCGGCAAAGACACAGGGACTCTATTTATGTTGCCACTAGCGATACTACCGGAAGCTATAAACAGATCGATACCATGACCGTCAGGATTAGACTTGATAAGTTTGATCAGACACTGGCACGAAAAATAATGGATGCCACCCTTACCGCCTTTACCGATAACCCGGGGCAGCCGAATATACCCTTTTTAAACTCGTTTAAAGGATTGTATATTGAGCCGGGTGATTTATCCCAGGGAGGCGCCATTGTAAGCATGAAACCCCGAGCCATTATCATGTATACTCCAAAACCTACCACAGCCACCGATCCTGTTAAAGCGGAATATGCAACTTATTATGATGTAACAAGATTGGCTGCCCGGGTAAACCATTTTGAACATGATTATTCCACCACCAGTTTTGCAGCCCACCTTGACAAGCCAGATTCCAGGGACAGCCTGATTTATTTACAGTCGACCGGGGGATTGAGCAGTAAAATCTATATCCCGGACATTAAATACTGGATTAAAGATTCTGCCGGAGTGGCCATTAACAAGGCTGAATTAATCCTTACCGTGGAACAGGCTTACACCGACACGCTTGTATATACCGTTCCTCCAAAATTAATATTAAGCCTTATTGGCGATAACGGAGCCATCAATGATGCCACCGGTCAATTGATTAAACCGGTCGACCTGACCTTTTCGGAATCCTATTATGGCGGAGTATACAATAAGAAAGACGGTACCTACCGGTTTAATCTGGCCGGTCACCTTCAGAAATTGATAAAGGAAAAAGATAAAGCAGATAATGAAAGGCTAAAAAATAATGGTTTTTACCTGACCACGGATAATAAGAATTCCGTATTTAGCCGGGTAGTGTTAAAAGGACCTGCCAGTAAAACAGGCATCCGTTTTGAAGTCACTTATACAAAAATAGAATAGTCCCCCATAACCGGTAACTATAAAATAAAATCGTATGTGTGGAATTGTAGGTTACATTGGCGATAAAAATGTTTATCCCATTATTATTCAAGGACTTCAACGTCTTGAATACCGAGGTTATGATTCAGCCGGACTGGCCATTTACAACGACAGCCTGCATGTGTATAAATGCAAAGGCCGGGTGTCGGATCTTGAAAAGTTTGTAGCAGCTGAAGATATCAGCGGACATATAGGAATCGGTCATACGCGCTGGGCTACCCACGGGGAACCCAATGATTGCAATGCCCACCCGCACACCTCGATGAACGGGGATTTTGTCCTGGTCCATAATGGTATTATCGAGAACTATGCCGAGCTGAAAGCGGACCTTATTAAAAAGGGATATGCCTTCCAGTCGGCTACCGATACCGAGGTGCTGGTCAACCTAATTGAATACTTCTACCGCAATGTGGAAAATGCCAATGCTGAAATAGCCGTAAGGTTAGCCCTGTCCAAAGTGGTGGGCGCTTATGGAATTGTGGTGTTGTGCAAAAACGAAAAGTACCAGTTGATAGCGGCCCGCAAAGGCAGCCCGCTGGTAATCGGTATTGGCAAGGGCGAATATTTTATTGCCTCCGATGCTACCCCCATTATCAATTACACCGACAGTGTGATTTATATGAATGACCATGATGTGGCCATTATCAACAAAGACAGCCTGACGCTAAAAACCGTAGAAAACATCCCTGTAGCCTTTAAAATTACCAAGGTGGATATGACCATCGGGGATTTGGAAAAAGGGGATTTTGAGCATTTTATGCTCAAGGAAATCTTTGAACAGCCCAAGACCATTGAGGATACTTTCCGCGGGCGTATTGCTCCCGATAAAACGGATATTATGCTGGGCGGGCTGATGGATGTTTTTCCCAAAATAGTAAATGCCCGGCGAATTATCATCATAGGTTGCGGAACTTCATGGCATGCTGCCCTGGTGGGCGAATACCTGATTGAAGAATATGCCCGCACCTCCGTGGAAGTGGAATATGCTTCAGAATTCCGTTACCGCAATCCTATCCTGTCAAGCGAGGATGTGGTTATTGCCATAAGCCAGAGCGGGGAAACGGCCGATACGCTGGCCGCCTTACGCATGGCAAAAGAAAAAGGGGCCACGATTCTTGGCATCTGTAATGTAGTCGGATCGTCCATTGCCCGTGAAACCGATGCCGGGGTCTACACCCATGCAGGAGTGGAAATAGGGGTGGCCTCCACCAAGGCATTCACTGCCCAGGTTACCGTCCTTACACTTTTGGCTTTAAAACTGGCCAAGGAGAAAGGAAAGATCTCCGAGGCTGTGTATCTGGATTTAATTTCTGAACTTACACAAATCCCCGATAAGCTCCAGTCCATACTGGTTAAGCACCCTCATATCAAAGAAATTGCCGCTAAATACAAGGATGCCATCAATGCCCTTTACCTGGGCCGTGGTTACCTGTTTCCGGTAGCTTTGGAAGGAGCATTAAAACTGAAGGAGATATCCTATATCCATGCCGAAGGTTATGCCGCCGGAGAGATGAAACACGGGCCCATTGCACTGGTGGATGATAACCTGCCGGTAATTGTGGTAGCTGCCAAAGACCATTACTATGAAAAAATTGTAAGCAATATTCAGGAAGTAAAAGCCCGAAAAGGCAATATTATAGCTGTTGTTACTGAAGGGGATGATGCCCTTAGAACAATGGTTAACGATATGTTCGAGATCCCAAAATCTCATCCTGCCGTTTCACCTTTACTGGCCATTATTCCATTACAGCTCTTCTCTTATTACATAGCCGTAATGCGAGGCTGTGATGTTGACCAGCCCCGTAACCTGGCCAAGTCGGTGACGGTGGAGTAGTCACCTGCTGAATTCCTAAAAATAAGGAATAACAAACAAGAAATAAGGAATAAGAAAGTAAGCCTTTCGTAGAGAGTGTTTGATTTCCTTGTTCCTTATTTCTTGTTTA
>JBLNAA010000159.1:0-22432 GCA_050259135.1 Methylocystaceae bacterium
TTTACCCCCATCAAAATAAAACCACCTTTGTTATAATAAAGGGTAGGTATCTAAAATTTGGAACGGGGGGTTAATTTATGGCAGAAGCGTACAGAGGTAAGGAATATGAAACTATATTGGCTTACCTGGAAGATGGTATTGGTTATATGCAGTTGAATCGTCCCAAGGCTTTTAATGCGACCAATGCCAAACTGTTACAAGAGGGCACCGAAGTATTAGGATTTTATAACGATGACCCGGAAGTAAAAGTAATTATCATTTTTGGCAACGACAAAGCTTTTGCAGCTGGTGCAGATCTCAGAGCGGTAGCTGGATTCGGTGCGTTCGAAGCACGTAATTTCCTGGATTTAGTGCATCGGTGTATCTTTGCAATTGAAGATAACCACAAACCGGTTATTACTGCGGTACAGGGACTAGCCTTGGGCGGAGGGCTTGAGTTGGTTTTGGCCTCGGATATTCGTATTGTAGCTGATACCGCTACTCTGGGATTGCCGGAAATTAATCTCGGTATTTTCCCAGGTGCTGGCGGAACCCAGCGTTTCCCGAGAAACGCCAGCCTTTGCCAGGCCAAACAGTACATCTTCACCGGCGATTTCTTTGATGCGGCAACTGCTCTCAGCATGGGATTGGTAAACATGGTGGTTCCCGCTGATCAGGTTATGGATACCGCCAAGAAGTTTGCCAGGAAGTTGATGAAAAAGAGCCCGCTTGCTCTTCGTGAAGCCAAGAATGCCATTAACAATTCCATGAACCTGGATATCAAGACTGGCAGCCGCGCTGAACAGCTGGCCTGGTCCATGCTCTTTGCCTCCGAAGACCAGAAAGAAGGCATGAATGCCTTCCTGGAAGGGCGCAAAGCTGAATTCAAAGGCAAATAAGTTTTGCCGGAATTATTTATAAGAATAATCAGGGGTGCTGTGTTGAACAGCGCCTCTTTTTTCTTGCCACTTACCATAAAAATATACAACTGGAGAAAAACGATTTAAGGCAGTGGCCAATTCTACAACTGCCATGATTCCAAACAAGGGGGTAACAGGCCCCTGAATAAGACCCGCAATAGGTAACAAAAAAAGGATAAGGGCAATAAAGAGCCGGATAAAAACTCCATTACGACTGATCATGAACACACCTCCATGATTTATAGTTTGTCCCTTAAAATATTAATATTATTGTAACAACTAATCGGTACAAATGGAAGACAATGGGAAGAAATTTGTATATTCAGACAATAATGTGTCGAATAGAGAAGATTGGTAATCGGTGCTGGTAAAAGAAAAATACCCTTGAATTTTTCAAGGGTATTTTTGGGGCATATATTTCGGGCATGTAATTGCTAATTTGATGTTTATCTTTGTTTACTGAGTTTTGTTTCCGGTTTTAAGCAATTCTGATACGGTTACCAGTTGATAGCCGTCCTCCTTAAGCTTCTTAATAATGATGGGCAATGCTTTATCAGTTTGCTGGCAGGTATCGCTGGCATGCAGCAAAACAATTGCTCCCGGGTGAGCTTTTTTCAATACTCGTTCGGTGATGCTGGCGACACCTGGATTCATCCAATCCAGGGAATCGATACTCCACTGAACTACGTCATATTGATTCTGATGAGCCACGGTAATTACTGCATCATTGTAATCCCCGTTAGGTGTCCGCAGCAGGTTGGGGCTAACCTCAGTAACTTCCTTAATATTAGCCCCAGCCTTGTTCATTTCTTCTTTGATCTCTAAAGGAGATAAGGTACTCAGATTAATATGGCGATAACCATGACTGCCAATTTCATGTCCATCCTTTTTAATACGTTTAGCCAGGTCGGGATACTGTTTGGCCCAAGGCCCGGAAATAAAAAAAGTTGCTTTCACTTTTTCTTTAGCTAACTCATCCAATACCGGCCCTGGCATTTTATTACCCCAGCTGATATCAAAGGTGAGAGCCAAAATCTTTTTATCAGTCTGTACTGAATTAATTGGTTTCAAACGATGGTAGGCCTGCACATAATACATTCCGCTGGTTAGAAACACCAGAGCCAAAACAACAATAATAGCTAGCTTGGCTCGAGGTGATATTTCTACAAAACCGATGACTCTCACCGTCAACTCCCCCTTTATGTTTCTTTGCTTTTTCCCTAAAACCATATGGCGGGATGGACAACATTATGCTTAATTTGCCAGAGCCCTAAGCTCGGATATGGTAACCGCTCGATATCCTTTGTCTTCTAATCCAGTTAGTAACATATCTACGCCTTTCAGCATTTCTTTACGGCGGCTGCCGCCATCATGCAGAATAATAATCTGTCCCGGCTCCAGATTTCTAAGAATTTGAGCAGAAATACGACTGCCGCTGATTGAGGTCCAATCCTTGGTATCCTGATTCCAGGTCCAGGCTATAATTTGAAACTTCTGCTGACGACAGTAATCAACCATCTTATCAGATAAAAATCCCCCCGGAGGGCGAAATAACCGATTGTTTACCCCGGTAATCCGCTTAATAGTCTGGTTTGCCTTTTGGATGTCACTAATTGCGTAATCGAGGCGGTTATAGCGGGTAAATTGATGGGAGTAACCGTGATTAGCTATTTCATTGCCATCATCATAAGCTTCCCGAACGATTTGGGGGTATTTTTCAGCCTGTACACCCAGTACAAAAAAGGTGGCATGGGCGTCATGGCGACGAAGAATATCAACCAAAAGAGGAGTTACATTAGGTTGGGGACCGTCATCAAAGGTAATCGCCACTGCCTTAGTCCGAGTCTCCACCGAGGTCAGTACAATACCCTCCCGCTTCCATTCCTCAAAGTGAGGATGGGCTGCCAGGGTGATCAGACCGAGTGACAATACACCAACCATGGCGAGAGCGACGTTTAAAAAGCGCCGGGAAATAATAATAAACAAACAACCACCCCCTTACAGCATCGAAACAGTATATGCCGGTTCGCTGGGCTTAATGCTACCAGTACCACTGAATTACCAGTTAATTCTGATCGCGGACTTGAAAAAGTATACAAACCGTGCTAAGATAACTCTTGCAGATGAGGCATACATGCGGCATTAACTCAGTGGGAGAGTGCTTCCTTGACGCGGAAGAAGTCAGAAGTTCGAATCTTCTATGCCGCACCATAATGATACTAATGAAGCCCGAGATATCGGGCTTTTTTGTTTTTGAAAAACAACAGGAAGGCCAAGTAGGTGAAATCTCTATATATCCGCAAATGCACCTGCGGGATGCGCTGCAGACACACTAATATAATTTTAACGCCGCTCGCCAGGGCGGCTTTTTTGTGACTTTAATAAAAAGCTAAGTAGACTCAAAAATATAAAATCTCCAGGTTGTAATAAAATGGAACTGAAAAATAAAGCCTTTGGATCCAATGACGCAAAAAGCTAAAAGACTTTATTATCAAGAGTTAAGTAACACGCACGATTATCTATATAATTACGATATATGGTCCCCCCAAATACTATTCACCATCTGGAAAAGATAACCATAATGTATAGAGAGTATTGTTTTAAGGGGGTGAAATATGCCTGTTTGCGGCCATGTTCACCGCTACCATGGTGAAACCAGCTACGATGATGGACACCGTCATGGATATAACCATTTAACTGGATGCAGAGTCCAGATTGCTGGTGGTCATCACATTCATCGTTATAATAACTTAACTACTTTTCATGTAGATCACCGCCATCGCATGCGGAATGCCACCGGAATTGATTACCCGGTGCCAGGCGGTCATCGGCATCGCGGCAGTACCTATACTTCATATAACGATGGGCATCGACATCACGCCAGGTTTCGAACTTCATTGCCCCGATAAAAGATAGTATCCGGCTGGGCCGGATTTTTTTTGGCTACCTTATGTTATATCCTGGCTTTGGCCCGGGGAAAATACCTGCTATACTGGCCATAGCCTTAAATAATTGGGAGGTGCCGCATGTCCAGGGTGGCCCTAATTCGATGTACAAGCTATGAAGACCATGAAGTTAAAGATGCAGTGGAACGGGGTCTGGGGTTATTAGGTGGAGTACATTCACTGGTATCACCGGGTGAACGGATTTTATTGAAACCTAATCTGCTGGCTGCCGAGCCACCGGAGAAGTGTGTTACCACCCACCCGGCGGTATTTAAAGCCGTAGTAAAAATTCTTCAAGATGCGGGTGTTAGTCTTACCTATGGTGATTCACCGGGATTTGGCAGTCCAGCCACGGTCGCTAAAAAGTCAGGCATTGCCGCGGCCGCGGAGGAATTGGACATTCCCCTGGCAGACTTCGTTCAGGGGGAGGAAGTCTTTTTTGCAGAAGGCCGACAGAATAAGAAGTTTGTTTTGGCCCGTGGAGTTGGGGAAAGTGATGGCATCATCAGTCTGCCCAAGTTTAAAACCCATGGACTTGTGAGGCTTACCGGAGCTATAAAAAATCAATTTGGCTGCATTCCCGGGGTTTTAAAAGGAGAATATCATGTAAAACTACCGGAAATTAATGAATTTGCTCAGATGCTGGTCGACCTTAATCTGGTCCTTCGCCCTCGGGTATACATTATGGATGGAATTATGGCCATGGAAGGCAATGGACCGCGCAGCGGCAAGCCGTACCCGCTGAAAGTGCTGCTTTTCTCTACCGATCCGGTAGCTTTGGATGCGGTTCAATGCCGCCTGGTTAAACTAAATCCCGAGTTTGTTCCTACCTTAATTTTAGGGCAGGAAAGCGGATTGGGAAGTATGCAGAATATAGAACTACTGGGCGATGATATCGAGAGCTTTATTGCTCCGGCTTTTGAAGTAAAACATGAACCGGCTGCCGGAGCAAAGGTTCCCGGGATGAAGTTTATTACTAATTCGCTAATCCCCCGGCCCTATATTATTGAGGCCAATTGTGTTCGCTGCGGGGTATGTGTTCATTCCTGCCCAGTTCAGCCCAAGGCGGTTGATTGGGCCTCACTGGACAAGGAACAACCCCCGGTCTATTATTACCAGCGCTGTATTCGCTGCTTTTGCTGCCAGGAAATGTGCCCGGAGCAGGCAATTGCTATTAAGTCGCCATGGCTGCGGCGTACTTTAAGCTGGGTCTCTAATATTAATAAATGAATATTCTAATCAATTGGCGGATTATAAACCCCCCTGGGGTTATCACTTATTAGCACGGCATCGGACATGCCCCTGACCGCATATTAATCTCTAGTAGAGGGGTTTACGGTCAGGGGCGATATTATGAGCGACTTGAAGGACAGCTGGCTTAAACGGGGACTCTCGGTACCTGAAAAACAGCCACCTGTTATTATTGCGATTCTTTTGCTGCTGGTTTTACTAACAGCAGCAGCCTATATTTTACTCACACCACCAGATCAACCGGTCGTCAATATAATATCGGAGGTTGCCATTACCGATCGCTGTGTGGCAATTACTTTTGATGATGGGCCAGATCCGGTTTATACGCCGATGATGTTGGACTTATTGGAAGAAAACCAGGTTAAGGCCACCTTTTTTCTGATTGGCTTGCACTCTGAATGGTATCCGGAACTGGTTAAACGCATAAACAAAGAAGGCCACGAAATTGGCAATCACAGCTACTACCACAAGAACTATTCGATTAAATCCCCGGGTTATGTGGCAGGCGACATGCAAAGAACCAACGAATTATTAACGAAAATAACCGGGGTACGTCCCTGCCTGCTGCGGCCTCCTTTTGGCAGATATAATGATAAAACGGTGGAAATCGCCAAAGAGCAGCAGCTGCAGGTGGTTTGCTGGAGTATCAATTCGTTGGATTGGCAAAGGCCGGCTGCTTATGTTATGGAACGCCAGGTCAGGCGTCATCTAGGCCCGGGGCAGATTATTCTTTTTCATGATGGCGGCGGCAGAAGAAAAGAAACAGTTAGAGCGGTAGCCAATTTTATAAAAACAGCACAAGATGAAGGTTATCGGTTTCTTACCGTCAGTGAAATGATTAAATACCAAAATTCATCTTCATCAAACCATTAGTCATCAGGAATGATAGATTTAAAACGATTCAACGGTGAAAACCCAAGGAAAGTTGATATGAATATAACAGCCCCCCAAAAATAAAATGGGGGGCTGTATCGAGTTTATGCGGCAGCCGAATTTTTACTGACGGGTGAAATAGATTTTAACTGGGCAATACTTGCCCCCCATACTCCAATCAGGATTGCTATACTGCCAATTAACTGCCAGGTACCCAGTATTTTGTGATAAAAAACAACTGAAGCCAGTAAAGTGACCAGGGGTATCAGGTTCAGAAAGATCGCCACCTGGGAGGCGGGCAGTTTATTTAAAGCATAGTTTAAAGCGAAAAATGCACCCAGGGAAGAAATTACTCCCAGATACATGGTGCTGAGCAGTACGGGAGTTAGTCCCAGGTTGCTGAAATACCCGAAAGGAGAACCGTTAATTGTTCCTTCCGTTATAGCCAGCCCATTAAAGAAAATCGCTCCAGCCCACATCATTACAAAAGTAATATCGATGGGGGAGTATCGGGCCGACGCACTGCGTGAAGCGATATTATACAGACTGCCGGATAGTACAGCCAGCAGCAGTAAGGCTATGCCCAGAGCATGATTGTTGCCGGCTGCTTTACCATCCCCCGATCCTACAGCCACGATTACGATTACCCCAATTATGGCGAGAACGGTAAACAGTACCTGTCCCAGGCTGACTTTTTCTTTCAGCATGAAGACAGAAAGAACCGGCACAATTATCGGGATTAAAGAAATCATTACCCCAGCTTCAGCGGCTGTGGTAAACTTGACCCCATAGGTTTCCGCTATAAAATAAATGACTGGCTGAAAGAGGGCAATGATCAGCAGATCGCGTATACCTTCCCGGTCAATAGTTAACCGGATAAAGCGCAGAGCCCAGAGCAGAGTTATTGATAAAGCTGCCAGCAGGTAACGCAGCCCTCCTAACTCAAATGGGGTAATGTAAGACAGGACCTGTTTGGTAAATATAAAGGAAAGACCCCAAATTATAGCGGCGGTAATGCCGGCAATCATCGCTGTCTGTTTACTGCCCACGGTAGCCTCCATAATGCTTGATTACTAATTATATAAGTACATATTTTTAACAATATCACCCCGGGGTCAGCGAGAAAAGCATTTTTGTAATTCCAGGTTAAGAGTATTCAGGTATCTTAATAAAGGCGGTTATAACAGTACATCACAAGGAGGACATTGCCTTGCGTATTTTGGTAGCAGGAGCAGGTGCGGTCGGCGGGTATTTTGGCGGCCGGTTGGCGGAAAAAGGTGAGGATGTAACATTTCTCCTCCGCCCGGTACGCCAGAGCTTAATTAATGCTCAGGGATTAACCATTAAAAGTGCACACGGGGATATTCAAATCCCGGTTAATACCATCAATCGTAATGATGCCCGGGTACCATTTGACCTGATAATTGTTAGTTCCAAGGCCTATCAGTTGAATGGAATTGTAGATGATATAACCGCTTATGTTGGCCCGGCATCAAAAATTCTGCCGCTCCTAAATGGCTATGCGCATTATGAATTGCTGGCGGGTAAGTTTGGTAAAGATAAAATACTCGGTGGGTTATGTTTTATCGAAAGTACTTTAGGACCCGGGGGAGAGATTTTGCAGACCAGCCCCCAGCACCGGATTACCTTTGGTTCGTTTACCGGCAATAATGAACTGGAGGAGCAGATAGCTGACCACTTGAAGGGGGCTAATTTTGAGCTAAATCTGAGTAATGAGATCATGCGGGAAATTTGGATTAAGTATACTTATATTACCTGCCTTTCCGGTATGACTTCGCTGATGCAAGCACCGTTAGGTATGATTAGAGAAGACAAATGGGGGTGGAAGGTCTATCAGCAGTTGGTTAATGAAGTTATAGATATCGCATCAAAGGCGGGATTCCCGGCTGACGAAGACTGTAAAGCCAAACTGCTGAACCTGGTCCGCACTAACCATCCCGGACTCAAATCTTCCATGCAGCGCGATATGGAAAAAGGGCTGCCGGTAGAAGCGGATCACCTTCACGGTTACTTGCTGCATCTGGCCAGCAAGGCCGGAGCTGACCTCATCTATGATTATCCGCTTTTGTCAACAGTGTATGCCAACTTAAATATCTATCAAAATCAGATCAACAAATAATAAGGCGGCTGCAGTAATAAAATCTGCCTGATTAGGGTCCCTGGAGATGAAGGGTAATCTGGTTTACTTTCGTCATATTAGCAGTACTGTTTTAAGTACATAAAATACTTTTAAATGCCAAACAAGGGGGTAACAGCGGTTGTCAATTATAGAAGCAATTATCATGGGGCTGGTTCAGGGAATAGGTGAGTTCCTGCCGATTTCCAGTTCTGCACATTTGGTTTTAGTACCGTGGCTTTTTAAATGGCCGGACCCCGGCCTTACATTTGATGTCGGGCTTCATATCGGGACCTTGATTGCCGTACTGGCGTTTTTCTGGAAGGATTGGATAAAGCTATTAAAGGGCGCCTTCAGCGGTATGCGTACCACCGAAGGACGCTTATTTTGGTTTTTGGTGCTGGCTACAATTCCCGGCGCGGCTGTGGGTTTTGCCTTAGAAAGTAAGGCGGAAACGGTTTTCCGTACTCCAGAATTAATAGCGATTATGTTGATAATAATGGGATTAATACTCTACTGGGCCGACCGCCGGGGCAAAAAAGAGGTAGAGTTGGAGCATATCAAACTGGGTACCGCGCTTACTATCGGATTGTCGCAGGCGCTGGCTATTATTCCCGGGGTTTCCCGTTCAGGTGTTACAATGACCGCTGCTTTGTTATTAGGATTGAAAAGGGAGGAAGCAGCCCGGTTTTCTTTCTTGTTGTCGACTCCGATTATATTTGGTGCTGGCATAATGAAAGTGCCCGATGTGGTCAGCCATCCCGAATTAATTACGACTCATTTTATGATTGGCATCGTGGTGTCTGCCATAGCTGGATTGCTTAGTATCGGCTTCCTGCTCAAATTCCTGCAGACGCGAAACTTTTTGCCATTTGCCTGGTATCGTTTCATTCTAGGGGCGGTGGTTTTGGCGGTGGCAATAGTCAGATAGAATTCCACCGGATAATTAAGAGGGCATTTCAGATAATGAAATGCCCTCTTTTTATATGGAACCAATTAGTAACAAATTTCATATTTTAGGTTAGATGGTTAGATGGTTCTAACTTACTTAGAGCACAAGAAGTAATTCACGGAGGCTGCCATGAAATCAATATGGAAGTTGTTTTTAGCGGCTTTCTTTACCGTCTTTATTTCAGAAATGGGTGATAAGACACAAGTTACTACAGTTTTGCTGGCTGGAGCCAATCCCTTATACGTCTGGCAGGTTGCTCTCGGCTCGGCAGCGGCCCTGGTATGTACCTCCTTGGTTGAAATACTAATTGGGGCCAATATCGTAGGACGTTTCTTAAAACCTCAAATAATTAAGCTTCTATCCGGGACAGCATTTGTAATACTGGGTACATTGCTGCTGCTTGGTGTTATGGGGGCCGGATAGTCAAAGCAGGGAGGATGCCTGATGGGCGGACTTTTAATCACTCTAAGCACCTATGTTCTAATTATTCTTGCGGAGTTAGGGGATAAAACCCAATTGGCTACCTTGATGTTGGCCAGTAACAATCCGGCAAAACGGTGGCTGATATTTTCCTCCGCAGGCCTGGCACTCTGCAGTTGTGTGCTGGTTGAAGTATCTGCCGGCCGCTGGCTGGCGCAACATATTGGTATCGGTACCATCAATCGCTTTACCGGGGTTTTGTTCATCATAATTGGGGTGGTTATTATCTCACGGCTGGTTTGGGATTATATAAAGCACCGGTCGCGTGTAAACCGGCCATTACAACTGGAAGATGCAGCCTAGAAGTTAAGGGGTGCCTGTAAAAGGCACCCCTTTTATTCACGATAACCGTCCAAGACTCCCAGATTTTTTTCCTGGCGATTGTAGGCATGATTACGAAATCGTTCCAGAGCGCCGGGGTAGGTCTGCCAATAGTCAAGCAGATCTTCTATCGCCCGAATACTGCTGTAACTCAGATAATGCTCCATAGCCTCCGCTTCAGCTGGAGCATCACTATGGGGGTTGATGGTGGAAAAAAACTTCTGCAGGATCAAATTGCGATCCACCAGATACTGCCCCAGTCTGACCCCCTTGTCGGTAAGCACAATATCCCGATACTTTACGTATATCACGTAGGCATCCTGGCCCAAACGACGCAGGGCGTTATTAACTGATGGCATAGTGACTTTAAGCTTGGTGGCTACGTCACTGGCCCTAACCACCCGCTGATCTATTGACAGCCGATATATCTCTTCCAGATAATCTTCCAGACTTGGTGACAACAAAGGCATATCCTCCACCTTCTCCCATCTCTCTTAAATATATTCTGCTGCCGGACTGCTTATGCGGGACTGATAAGATCTGTTGGCAAACCGCGGACATGCACCGGTTAGAAGTGTTCACAATATGATGACATTACGAATAGAAATGGGGGTAATCAGCGCCATGCATTATCTATCAGTGGTTCTGTTGGGCATAGCGGCTAACCTGGACAATTTAGCCATTGGCATGGTCTATGGTCTCCGGGGGATCAGATTGCCTTTTCCCTCTAATTTAGTTATGGCTTTATTATCGGGGTTGGCTATCTATATCTCCGGGTGGTGCGGCCAGCTGTTGACCCAGGTTATTCCGGGGAGAATGGCCAATATATTAGGCGGAATAATTGTGGCTTTGATGGGAGTATGGGTATTATGGGTTTACCTCCGGGATCAAGAAAAGTACAGGATATTCCCGTTTCAATGTGATGAACCCGATGATGAGGGAATGACGGCGATATTTAAATACCCGGAAAAGGCTGACCTGGATGCTTCAGGTGATATTTCCTGGCAGGAGGCATTCGGGTTGGGTCTGGCTTTAGCAGTGAATTGTTTGACTATGGGGGTGGGGGTAGGGATAACCGGATTAAGTCTGGCCGGAGTCACCTTAGCCGTAACCCTGTCCAGTCTGCTGGCAATTGCTCTGGGACTATTTTTGGGTCACCGCTATGGAGCCAGTTTTCTGGGTAACTATGCGACCCCTGTAGCCGGAGTGATACTTATTCTGGTAGGTATCTATGAAATGCTGATTTAAATCAGGTTTTGATAAAGGTAGGAGGCAGCAGGTATGGAGTTTTTGGTTGACAATCTGGAATTGTTTGCTGCCATATACACGTTTTGCGGACAGTATAAGTTTTTCATCGCCATATATATTGAAGCTATACCAGGGCGTGACCCCTATCTGCTTGACCTGCAGTATATTTACCGGGTTTCGGCCAACTTTGATTACAGTGTAGCCGCCATGCTTCGGGTATTACAGATATACCTCAGAAATATCCAAACTGCAGCCGCTGAGGACGATACGAGTGATACAGCCGTGACGACCAGTATGTCAACTAACAGCCAGGATATAAGTCAGGTATTGGCTTCCAATAAGACCTCACAGCTGCTGCTGGCGGTGCCCGAAAGTGTTACCCGGGCCAAGCTCATACGGCAGGGTCAAAGCAAACGCTGGAAAAATATCAGCGACCGGGAAATTATCAGAGTATATCCGGTGCAGATTGATCATGCCATAGAGGATACGGTATGAATCTCGAACTGGCTATTGCGATATTGACACAAGCGGCCAATTATATTGCCCTGGTAGGCGGTTATCTGTCTCAGCTTGCGGCTCAATTGGTAAGCAGGGAAAATGTTGATCGCTCAACGAGAGAACTTGCAGAAATCTATAATGTACTGGGTAACCAGATTACTAATGTAAGTTTGGCCATGTATTGTATCGTTGGTCAGTTTGCCATTGACCTGGTCCTGATACAAAACACCCCAACCCTGGCTGACAGTAATACAAACAATAACAGCGAAGATGCATCGGTTTCTAATACAAATACAGCTGAACCGCAGCGAAGATGGTTGTTTAAGCGCAGCAAGAAGAAGCGGTTACGGCGTTGGCGTATCATACAGCATTATCATCTCTAATTGAAATATTTAAAGAAAAACTTAGTACAAGTTAGTACAAGCTGTTACATAAATTGACTTCCCGACCTAACAGTTATAGTATAAAAGTGTAATAATATTGGCGTAGATTGGCTTGTCGGTTTAGAAGTGGATTGACGCTGATATTTGGGGGAGTATTGGGTTACAAAAATTTGAGGAGGGGAAGTTTAATGGCGGCGACTAATTACCTATTTGATACCCGGGAGACCAAGTTCATCATCAAAGAGTGGCTGGATATGGACAAGCTGCTCAGCACACCCACTTATCGTGACTATTGGACCAAAGATGACATTGATGCCTTCATCGATGTAGCCTTCAAGATCGGCCGCGACGTACTGGCACCGGCCAATGAACTTTGTGACACGGTAGGAGCCAAGTTCGAAAATGGACAGGTTATTCTTCCGGATGAGGTCATCAATGCTTACAAAACCGTATGCGAAGCCGAACTGGGAGCGCAGTTCAATGACCGTGAAGCCGAAGGCCGGCTGCCCCGTACTTTTGCCAGCGTTTTGACCGAAATGCTGACCGCAGCCAATGCCTGTATGACTCCTTACTGGGGACTAACCGGTGCGGCAGCCGAGGTTATCCAGCACAATGCCAGCGAAGAAGTAAAGGCCAAGGTTCTGCCCAAAATGTTCACCGGCGAATGGGCGGGAACTATGAACTTGACCGAGCCCGGTGCCGGTTCCGATGTCGGTGCTGCCATTACCAAAGCCTGGCCTACTGACACCCCGGGTTATTACAAAATCAAGGGGCAAAAATCATTTATCACCGGTGGCGACCATCCGATGTCGGAAAATCATATCCACCTGGTTCTGGCCCGTGTCGAAGGTGCTAAAGCTGGCACTGCCGGTATTTCACTGTTTGTAGTTCCTAAATTCAGAATCAATGACGATGGCAGTATCGGCGAATCCAACGATGTCATCACTGCTGGCATTGAACACAAGATGGGTATCAAGGGTTCGGCTACCTGTACCTTAAACTTTGGTGAAAATAACAACTGCTATGGCTGGCTGGTCGGTAAAGCGCCCGACGAGAACGGCAAAGCCGAAGGCATGCGCCAGATGTTTGAAATGATGAACGAAGCCCGGTTAGGTACTGGTCTGCTGGCTCTGTCCTGTGCCGGCGAAGCTTTTGTGAATGCCCGTGAATACTGCAAAACCCGTATTCAAGGTACCAAGCTGCTGGATCCCAAAGGCCCCAGAGTACGCATCATTGAGCACGAAGATGTTCGCCGCATGCTGCTCCATCAGAAGGCCTGCACTGAAGCCTGCCGCGCACTTATCACCAAGACTTACTGGTATTTTGATATGTCAGCTGACAGTGAAGATCCGGAAGAAAAAGAATTCTGTGAAAACATGTTCATGATCAACAACCCGATGTGTAAGGCTTACCCAACCGAAATGGCCTGGCCGCTCATCGGTGAAGCTATCCAGTGTTACGGCGGATATGGCTTCATGGAAGAATATCCGGTAGCTCAGCTGGCCCGTGACTGCAAAATCTACTCCATCTGGGAAGGTACTACTTACATTCAGTCCATGGACCTGGTTGGCCGTAAGTTTATGATGGGCAAAGGCAAACCCTTTATGAAGTGGCTGGGTGAATTGAGCGCCTTTATCGAAGCTAACAAGAATGTCGAAGGTTTTACCACTGAAATGGCCATGTTGGGTGAGGCCTTTGGTTCTTTCGGCAGTATCCTGGGTACCTTCCAGACTTATCTGAAGGAAGGCAAAATTACCTACATGCCGCTGTATGCTACCCGTATCCTGCAGGCCATGTCCATGGTATACTGCGGTATGCTGATGATGGATCAGGGTATGCTGGCGGCCCGCAAGCTGGCCGAAGTAGGTGACGACCACTTTGATGCCAACTTCTACAAAGGCAAGATTGCCAGTGCCAAGTTCTATGTCATGAATGAAGTGCCCAGCATTTTCGCTATTGAGAAGACTTTGAAAGCTGGCGACCATACCGCTGTTGATATGGTTGAGGGAGCTCTTGGTTAAGATTTAAGCTTAAAAGCCAGAGGGACGGCTGAAAAAAATTCAGCCGTCCTTTTTTGTGTTTTAAACCTATAAAAAGGGGACTGACCCATTATCATCCCTTTGCTCCATGCTGTGCTCTAAGGTAGCTGCCTACCTGGTGAAGTCGCTAGCGGGATGCTAATGGCGTCCGCAAATAAAGCAATGCCTTTACTGCAAATGCTCACTGCGCCGAGCATCTGAGGACATCTAGGGAGGTTGTACCACTTTTGCCGCTCATTACATTAGAGGAGAGTAGTACTCCTACTCAGTAAATTTTTTCTTGCCTTGTACCCTGGTTATGCTTTACGCTAATTAATGTAGTATGGCAGGTGCGGTTTTACAGTTTATTTAGTAGTTTGCACCTCACAACTTAATTTTGTAGAACGGGAGGATGGTAGTCGTGGATGTCCTGCTTACGCTGGCACCCATTATTGTGGTGCTGTTACTACTGACTGTGGTGAAATGGCCAGCCGATTTAAGTGGATTAATCGGTTGGGTCCTGGTAACTGCAATCAGCTTGTTGTTTTTTCACACCTCATTACAGGTAAGCCTCACTGGAAGTCTGGCTGGTATTATTGCTTCATTCCCGGTATCCTTAATGGTTGTGACCTCAATATTCCAGATTACCTTTCTAGAATCCACAGGAGCTCTGAAACGAATAGTGGTCTTTGTAAAAACACTGGCCAAAACAGATCGTGCTGCCCAGATAATGATTATCAATATGGGTATTGGCACTTTATTAGTAGCGGTGGGGGCAACCCCGGTGTCCATATTGCCGCCGATCATGCTGGCTCTCGGTTATTCAACCTTTGTGGCTATAGCACTGCCGGCTTTGGGATTTGATTCCCTTTGTACCTATGCGCTTTTAGGTGCCCCCCTGGTGGTATTTGCTGACCTGACCGGTACCCCGCTAACCGAATCGGCCCTGGTTTTTTCCAAATTCATGCCGATTATTTCAACCGTAATTGGATTAGGTATGCTGTGGCTGGTAGGTGGTTTCAAGGCGATTAAAGAAGGTATCGTTCCCTGTTTATTAGCCGGGCTGACCATGGGATTTACGGCAGTTGCGGTTGCCCACCTGGGAACCGGTATTGTATTGACCGGAGTTTTAGGCGGTATGATGACAATCATAGTAATTCTGCTATATCTGAAAATCACCGGAAAAGCGATTATTGACCGTTCCAGCGTAAGTTCTGAGGATCAGATTGTGGAAAGCTCAATGAGCTTATCCCGGGCCTTTAGCCCCTGGCTGATCCTGATCGCTGCTTGTTTGTTCATCAATTTTTATCCTCCGCTGTTTAATTGGCTGTTTAAGGACCTGGCCATGCCGCTTCAGCTTATCCCGGGCGGAAAACCGATTATGACCCGAATGCTATGGAATGCTTACACCTGGGTGATTATCAGTACTCTGATCGCGGTACCCTTTATTAAGCCGACCCGGGATCAGTGGCGGGATATAATGAGCAAATGGGCTAAACGGGCTCCACGTCCTGCTTTCAGTGCCGCCATCTTTTTTGCCATAGCCTATGTTATGACCTATTCCGGTTTTCTGCCGGAAGCAGGCGCCTGGAAACTGGCTGATCCCACCCAAAATATGATTTACATCCTGGCGACCGGTTCGGCAGATTTATTCCGTGGTTTATATCCGGTAGCAGCTACTCTGCTGGGGCTATTAGGAGGTTTTATCAGCGGCAGTGAAGCTTCCACGATTGCACTTTTCACCAAATATAATATATTAACCTCACAACTGCTTAAAGCTAACCCCCTGGTAGTTACTGCGGGTACGGCTATAGCCGGCGGTCTGGCCAGTGTTATATCCCCAGCCAAACTACAGAATGCGGCTGCAACTATCGACAGTTTGGGCAGCGAATCGGAGGTCATCAAGGTAACCTTTGTTCTGGCTCTGTGTATGACGGTCGTAGCTGCCCTGTTAACCTATATTTGGGCTTGATAGACCAGTCAAGAACGTTTAGCAATTAAAATTGACATTAGTCATTGGCAATAGAACTAAATCCGAAAGGCGGAGTACAGCTTCGCCTTTCTTTTTCGTTAGTGATACTTTGTATCAGATAAGACATGGTGTATAATAGAGCGGTGTTTGGTTAGAATTTGTATCAGCCTTATACAATGAAAGGCGGCGGATTATATATGGAGCCATGGTCAGATTGGTTAAAAAGCAGCGGACTAAAAATAACTCCGCAAAGGCTGCTGATTATAAAGGTTCTGGACGAATTAGGTGACGAAAGTCATCCGGGGGCCGAAGATATATGGAAAGCTGTTTTTGCTAGTGAACCCAATATTTCAAGGGCTACTGTTTATCGTAACCTTAAGCAACTGGTGGAGTCCGGGATGGTGAACGAACTCTATTTTCGCGACGGGAAAGCCAGGTTTGAACTAAACAAGGATCATCATCACCATTTCGTCTGCTTGACCTGCGGCGGGACTGAGAAGATTGCCGCGGATGGGCTGGAGCAGGTATACCAGGAAGTAGGGAAAAAACGCAAGGTGGTAAGCCATCAATTTGAGGTTTTCGGCTATTGTGACCATTGTGAACACCAGGAGGACAAGCATGAATAGGGGACTTATAGCGTTATTGTTAGCCTTTGCTTTGGTCATTGCCGGCTGTACCTCGCCCGCCAATCGCCAGCTTGACAGCAGTAAGGGCAGCGAAAAGATAATTATGACTTCTTTTTACCCAATTTATATTATGACCATGAATGTTGCGGCCGGAGTGCCGGGAATCAAGGTGGTAAACCTTACTTCACCGCAGACCGGGTGTTTGCACGATTATCAGATGAAGCCTTCCGATATTAAGAATCTGGCTCGGGCTAAGGCTCTGGTTATTAATGGGGCAGATATGGAGTCCTTTCTGGACCGAGTACGCCAGCAGTATCCTGACCTCCCGGTTATAGTCGCCAGCGAGGGGGCAGATTTGATTAAAGATCAGAAAACCGGCGTTTTAAACCCTCATCTCTGGGTAAGCATATCGGGGGCAATTTACGAAGTTGACAGAATTGGTGATGGGCTGGCCAAGGTTGATCCAGTTCACGCCAATCTATATCATAAAAATGCGGCGCAATATATTAGTAAGCTCAAAGAGCAGCAGGCGCGGATGCAGAAAGAATTAGCAGGAGCAAAGAACCGGGACATAGTAACCTTTCATGAAGCTTTCGGCTATTTTGCCCGGGAGTTTAACCTGAATGTTGTTTCGGTAGTGGAAAGAGAACCCGGTTCAAAACCGAGTGCTGCTGAATTGGCAGCTACCATTGAGCAGGTGAAGAAAAGCCAAGTTAAGGCCTTGTTTGCCGAACCCCAATATCCATCACAAACAGCACAGTTAATAGCCCGGGAGACCGGAACTAAGGTTTATATGCTTGATCCTGGCGTCACTGGTGATGATAATCCGGATGCCTATCTGCGAATAATGGATAAGAATTTAAAGGTACTTAAGGAGGCTTTGCGCTAGTGGAGCAACATGGTTCGTCGTGCGGCCTGTGCTGCACTACCATTGAAAATTTCGGAGTTCAGCGGGGCAGACAAACCTTATTGGAAAACATAAATCTGCATATCCATTGCGGTGAGTTAACGGCTGTTATCGGACCGAACGGGGCCGGTAAAACTACGCTGCTAAAAGCTATTCTGGGGGAAGTTCCGCATACCGGTACCCTTCGCTATTTGAATGCCCACGGAAATGCCAGTAATCAACCGGTTATCGGTTATGTTCCGCAGCGATTGGATTTTGACCGCAGCAGTCCGGTTACGGTAATTGACCTGTTCGCTGCCAGTTTAAGTCGGATACCAGTATGGCTGCGGGTGGGAGACAGTCTGCGGCAGCAAACAGTTAAAGCTCTGGAAAGGGTGCGGGCCGGCTACCTGGTGAACCGACGATTGGGGAATTTATCGGGGGGTGAATTACAGCGGGTATTGTTAGCACTGGCTCTGGAGCCGGTTCCTGACCTGCTGTTGCTCGATGAACCCGGAGCGGGTATGGATGAAACCGGTTTGCTCATGTTCTATGATTTAGTATCCGGGCTGCGGGAAGAGTATGACCTTTCGATAATTTTAGTTTCCCATGACCTGGATTTAGTCAGTCAATATGCGAATCGCATTATATATTTGAACCGGACGGTAGTTAAAACCGGAAGTCCGGAGGAAATCTTATCCCGTCCCGGATTGAGCAGGGAGCAAAAAGCAGTTTATACCTGTAATTACAGGGAGGAACAATAGTATGCAGTTCTGGTATTGGCTGATAGACAGCCTGCTGCCCTTTGATTGGGTTCAATATGATTTTATGAAGAATGCTCTGGCGGCTGTGCTGCTGGTTTCACCACTTTTTGGTTTACTGGGTACCATGGTGGTCAGCAATCGCATGGCATTCTTTTCTGATTCGATAGGACACGCAGCCCTGACTGGTATAGCAATAGGCGTACTCTTAGGGATGAACCAACCTCTCTTGGCGATGTTGGTATTCTCCATATTTTTAGCCCTGTCAATTTCCGCAGTTCGCTGGTCTACCGCTGCCTCCGCCGACACCGTTATCGGGGTTTTTTCTGCCAGTGCCGTGGCTCTGGGGGTCGTGGTTCTTTCTCGGGGCGGCGGTTTTGCTCGTTATTCCGGATATTTAGTTGGAGATCTGCTGAGTATTGGTCCGGGACAAATAGCTTTATTGGCGGCCATAACCGCAGGGGTTTTACTTTTTTGGATCCTGGTTTACAATCCAATGCTGCTCAGCGGCCTTAACTCTTCGCTGGCCTTGAGCCGCGGCATCAAGGTAAGGCTTATCGAGACCATATTTGCGCTGGTATTAGCAGTTGTAGTAACTGTTTCCATCCAATGGGTGGGTATACTTATTATTAATGCTCTGCTGGTTTTGCCGGCAGCGGCAGCTCGTAATCTGGCTAATAATACCCGGTCTTATCACCGGTATTCATTCCTTTTAGCCCTGACTGCCGGAGTAGCTGGCTTAATTCTCTCTTACTACTGGGATACAGCCACCGGAGCTACCATAGTATTGCTCCTGGCGATAGGCTATTTTATTACCCTGCTCTTTCATGAGCGGGTATCCTAAATCAAGAGACAGGATGATGATTAGATGAGCAAACAGCGAGTTATGGTAGCCATGAGCGGCGGTGTGGACAGTTCAGTAGCCGCTTACCTGCTTTTGAAGGCGGGCTATGAGGTGTGCGGGGCTACCTTGCAGATATGGCAGCTGGAACAGAAGCAGTGCGGCAGCTGCTGCGGCAATGAAGCTGTTGATGATGCCCGTGAGGTAGCAAGGAAACTGGGGATACCACATTATGTCCTTAATTACCGGCAGGAGTTTGCCGAAAAAGTTATTGATTTTTTCTGTGCCGAATATCTGAAGGGCCGTACCCCCAACCCCTGTATAGCCTGCAACCGTCACATCAAGTTTGGCGGCATGCTGGATCAGGCCCGGGCGATTGACATGGATTTTTTAGCTACCGGTCATTATGCCCGAATCAAGCAAGATGATGCCCGGAGACGGTATCTGTTATATCAGGGGCTGGATAAGCGAAAAGACCAGAGTTATGTGCTTTATAACCTGGAACAGGAGCAGCTTAAGCACCTGCTTTTGCCTTTGGGGGATTATTCCAAACCGCAGATTCGTGAAATTGCCCATGAGATTGGCCTGGCAGTGGCCGATAAACCGGAAAGTCAGGAAATATGTTTTATTCCGGATAATGATTACGGGGCTTTTGTAAAAAATCGTCGCCCTGATGCACTGCAGCCGGGTACCATTGAAGAAACTAATGGTAATATTCTGGGGTACCATCAGGGGATTGCCAATTTCACCATCGGTCAGCGGAAAGGGTTAGGACTAGCAGCCGGCAGGCCGCTTTATGTGGTGGCGATCGATGCTGACAGACGAGCGGTTATAGTGGGGGATAACCAGGAGGTATTTGCCGGATACTGCCTGGCGGAAGATATGAATTGGATTACCATTCCCGAGCTGCAGTCAGCACTGGAAGTGGAAGCCAAGATACGATATACTGCCCCTCCGGCTCCGGCCGTAATTACTCCGACGGCAGATGGGGTGGAAGTTAAATTTGTAAACCCGGTACGGGCAATTACTCCGGGACAGGCTATTGTCTTCTATCAAGGCGATCTGGTAATTGGCGGCGGTACCATAAAACAGGTGCGTCGTTAACAATCACTGTCTTTCTTGATAATACAACCTCAAAGACCGATTATGTTAAACCAAAGCTGGCGTTGACATCAGGACGGCGCCGGCTTATTATATAATTATACATATGAATATATGTTCATATATTGTCACAAGGAGAGTGCCGAATGGATAAATTTAATTTAGATCATTGTGAGATTAATTGTATCCACCAGGACCGGGTCAAGGAAGCCCGGCAGCAGATGTTTGCCGAAGAGGTAGCCTGCTCACTGAGCGAATTATTTCGGGTGCTGGGGGATGCAACCCGAGCCAAAATGCTGTATGCCTTAAAGAGTCAGGAATTATGCGTCTGTGATTTAGCAGCCGTAACCGGCAGCAGTGAATCTTCAGTATCGCATCACCTGCGGCTTTTACGGACACAAAATCTGGTTCGCTATCGGCGTGAGGGCAAGGTTTTGTACTACAGCCTGGCTGATCAGCATGTGGCGGGGTTATTAGAGCAGGGTTTAGAACACGTATTGGAATAGCAGTTGTGGGAGGATTAAGAAATCATGAATTCCGAGTATCTATATCAGATCAGCGGCATGGATTGACCTTCTTGTGCGGCCAAGATAGAGAAGGCCATCCGGCAGTTGCCGGGAGTTAGGGACGTAGCTATACTGTATAATTCTGGGAGCCTAAAAATTAAGTCCGGGGAATCATTTGACAGTTCGGCAGTTATAACTGCCACCGAGAAGTTAGGTTACAGTATCCGCAGTATCAAACAGGGTGAGACGGCCCCTGAGGCAGCCAATCCTTATCTTAAGCCGGCAGTCATCAGCGGAATACTGCTGCTGGCCGCTTTCGCCGGAAAGGCATCCCATCTATCTCCGGTATTTGTAGATGGCATACTGATAGCTGCGGTTATAGCCGGGGGCTATCTTTCAGCCCGCTCTGGACTAAATTCCCTTTTCTCTTTACGACAGGTGGATATGAATGTATTGATGATGGTAGCCGTAATCGGAGCTGCTGTCATTGGTGAGCTTAGTGAAGCAGCCACTGTAGTTTTTCTATTTGCACTAGGCAATGGATTGCAGGTATTTACTAATTCACGAACCATGGGCAACCTAAAAGCTTTGCTGGATCAGACACCGGAGCAGGCTCTGGTACGCGAAGGTCAGTCCGAAGAACTGCTTCCCGTAGAGCTGATTAAGGTCGGCAGTCTGGTAATAGTTAAGCCAGGTGAAAAGCTGCCCATGGATGGTGAAGTGATAAATGGTTCATCTGAAGTTAACCAGGCTCCGCTGACCGGAGAGTCAGAGCCGGTTTATAAAGGTGTGGGTGACCATATCTATGCAGGCTGCATCAATGGCAACGGTACTTTGGAAATCAAGGTAACTGTCCCCGCTGCCGAGCGAAAAATTGCACGTTTAGTGGCCCTGGTAGAAGAGGCGCAGGCACAGAAAGCCCCCTTCGAACAAATGATAGATCGATTTGCGCGCTATTATACACCGATAGTAATCAGTTTAGCTGCCCTGGTTGCAGTGGTGCCTCCATTGCTGGGAGGCGGGTGGCATCATTGGATCTATCAGGGACTGGCTTTGCTGCTGGTCGGCTGTCCCTGTGCACTGGTAATATCAACCCCGGTATCAATTGTGGCAGCTATCGGCAGTGCGGCCAGGCATGGTGTTTTGATCAAAAACGGAGCCAGCCTGGAAGCTCTCGCTTCCTGTAACACCGTAGCTTTCGATAAAACCGGAACTCTGACTACTGGCCATTTTCAGGTTACCGGTATCTATCCCAGACCGGAGATCGACCAAAGGGAGTTTATGCGTATAGCTGCCGGGTTGGAGGCACGTTCAGAGCATTTGCTGGGACAGTCGATACTGCGCTGGGCTGATGAAAACTCCATTGTCTATGAGCCTACGTTTGATTATCAGGCTTTACCCGGTA
The DNA here is from genome assembly GCA_050259135.1 of Methylocystaceae bacterium. Classification (GTDB taxonomy): domain Bacteria; phylum Bacillota; class Syntrophomonadia; order Syntrophomonadales; family JBLNAA01; genus JBLNAA01. Next base: position 22,104 of record JBLNAA010000159.1, read on the forward strand.
TGGGTGCTGAAGGGACTATAGATGGAAAACGATACTTTATCGGCGGCCGCCGATTACTGGAAGAGAAAGGGGTCAAAGCTGGGGCTCTGGAGGATCTGTTCGCAGAAAAAGAAAATGATGGACAAACAATAATTGCCCTGGGCAGTAACCAGGAGTTATGGGGAGTAATTACCGTTGCTGATCAAGTTAGATCCAACACCGGTACTGCAATTGAAAAGATGCATCGGATGGGCCTCACCAGTTGGATGCTGACGGGAGACAACATCAATGCGGCGGCTAAGGTGGCATCAACTATCGAGGTGGACCAGTTTTGGCCCGGGCTATTACCT
>JBLNAA010000160.1:0-55227 GCA_050259135.1 Methylocystaceae bacterium
CGGTCGTATTGTACATCTCCTGATACCCTAATTAACACTATGTTGTCTATTACCAACTACCGGAGAATATTGTTAGATATAACTACCCTCTGAACCTCACTGGTCCCTTCATAGATTTCAGTAATCTTGGCATCTCTCATCATGCGTTCAACCGGAAACTCACGGGTATAACCATAACCCCCAAAAATCTGAACCGCCTGACTGGCAACCCGGTTAGCCGTTTCTGATGCCTTGAGTTTTGCCATAGCTGCTGCTACTCCAAAATCTTCACCCTGGCTTTTCAGCCATGCTGCATGGTAAGTCAGCATCCGGGATGCTTTTATCTCTGTTGCCATGTCAGCAAGCTTGAACTGAATAGCCTGTAATGCTGCAATCGGCTTGCCAAACTGAACCCGCTCCTTGGCGTAAGCCAGAGCCGCTTCATAAGCGCCTTGGGCTAAACCAACTGACTGGGCAGCAATACCAATTCTCCCGCCATCCAGGGTACTCATTGCAATCTTAAATCCATCGCCTTCTTTACCCAGCAGATTAGCTCTGGGGATACGGCAATTCTCGAAAACCAAATCACAGTTTTGGGTGCCTTTGAGCCCCATCTTCTTTTCAAATTTACCAAAGGAAAAGCCCGGGGTGTCTTTTTCCACAATAAATGCCGAGAAGGCTTTACTCCGTAATTCTTTTGCTCCAGTCCGGGCAAATACCACGTAGGTATCGGCAGCCTCAGCATTGGTGATAAAAATCTTGCGTCCGTTAAGGACGTATTCATCGCCATCAAGATCTGCCTTGCAGGTCATGCCCATCGCATCACTGCCGGCATTAGACTCAGTAAGACCAAAAGCCCCCTGTTTTGTTCCCTCAGCCAACGGTACCAAATACTTTTGTTTTTGTTCCTGATTGCCATAGGCATAAATCGGCCAGGCCCCCAGACTTAGATGGGAAGAAAGGGTGTCTCCACTGGAGGCATCTACCCTGGCAATTTCCTCAACCGCGATCGCATAAGCCAGGTAATCCATACCGGCTCCGCCACAATCTTCGGGAAAAGGAATGCCGGTCAGACCGAGTTCTCCCATTTTATAAAACACATTTTTGTCGTAGTATTCCTTTTCATCACGGTCAACTACTCCGGCTGCCAGTACGGTTTCAGCAAAATCCCGTACCGTACTTCTGATCATTTCATGTTCGTCGCTCAGTCTAAAATCCACTATTTGTCCATCTCCTTTGCCAATTCTTTATCTACTGCCACCTGACTAGGTCATGCTGAGTGGAGCGAGGCATCTCGAAACCGAAATCCTTCGCTCGCTCAAAACAATACCGAAAGGGAGAGAGCATTATAGTCCCAGATAAGCCTTCTTAACGTGCGGATTATCCAGCAAATCATGGGAGTGCCCTTCCAGTGCTACCGCTCCATTCTCCAAGACATAACCGCGTTTACTTATCTTTAAGGCTTGTTTGACATTCTGCTCTACCAACATAACCGTAGTACCGCTGGCATTAATCTGCTTAACAATTTCAAACATAGTGCTGACCAATAAGGGGGATAAACCCAACGATGGTTCGTCAAACATCAGTACTTTGGGCATTGACATCAAGGCACGCCCGATTGCCAGCATCTGCTGTTCACCACCGCTTAAGGTGCGGCTAATTTGGCTTTTCCGTTCAGCCAGCTTGGGCAGCAAACTGAATACATAATCCAGATTAGCCGCTCTCTGTTTGCGTGTACGCGGCATTACCGAACCCACCAACAGATTTTCATGTACGGTCATTGCCGGGAAAAGCTTACGGCCCTCCGGGACCTGAATTATGCCTAATTCAGCAATCACGTGCGGGGCCAGGTTGTCTATCCTTTGGTCATCAAACCAAATCTCACCGGCGGTGGGATTTATAATCCCGGACACGGTATTAATCAAAGTGGTTTTGCCAGCGCCATTGGCACCTACAATACTCAATATTTCCCCTTTTTCTACTTCCAGGGAGATATCTCTTAATACACTGATGTCTCCATAACCGGCATATAGCCCTTTAATTGTTAACTGCTTCATACTCATCACCTAAATATGCTTTAATCACCTCAGCGTTGGATGTAACTTCTTGAGGTGTCCCTTCAGCAATTTTTCTACCCTGATCCAGTACCACAATCCGTTCACATATAGCCATGGTTGCCTGGAGCACATGTTCAATCATCAGAATGGTGATGCCGCTGGTATGAATTTTTTTAATAAGCTTAACTGCTTCTTCAATCTCCGTAGGGTTTAGCCCGGCTAAAACTTCATCCAATAGAAGAATTTTCGGCCCAGTAGCTAACGCTTTAGCTATCTCCAGTCTTTTGCGCTCAGCCAGGGTCAGGCTCTTGGCCAGAGTATTCTTCTTGCGGCTCATCCCCACCATTTCAAGAACATCGATCGCTATGGCTTCGGACTCTGATCTTTTAGTGGTATGAACGAATGAACCTACCATGATATTATCCAGAACCGTCATTTTGCCGAAGGGCTTTACAACCTGAAAGGTTCTGCCCACTCCCAGTTTGCAGACTTCATAAGGAGGCATACCGGTAATACTCTGCCCATTTAACACGATATTGCCTTCCGTCGGTGCGTATACCCCGGCGACCACATTAAACACTGTGGTTTTTCCGGCACCATTAGGGCCGATAACACCTATGGCTTCACCCTGGCTAACCTGAATATCAACCTTGTTTACCGCAGTCAGCCCACCAAACTTCTTGGTTAATCCCTGAATCTCCAGCAGCTTTGTCGACATCAGGTTACACCTCCTCTTGTTCGGGAGTTCGCTTAAACCAACGGGTATACCATTTTTCCAGAACTTCTATGATACCCCGGGGTCTATACATGATTATCAAGACTACAACCAATCCGTAAATCAGCAGGTGCAGACCCATTATCTTATCACCCAGGAAGAAGCGAACCACTTCGCTGATTAAGGATAATGATATACCGCCGACTACCGGTCCCAGTACACTGCCGGAGCCACCTACGATGGTTAAAAATACCATCTGATTCGACATTTCGGCGCCGGCAATCGCGGTCGGCAGTAGATAACGGATCAGCATGGCATAAAAGGCTCCGCCCAGAGCGGTGGCAAAGGCACTGAGAGCGATAGACTTTAATTTAATGGTCCTGACATTGATACCCAGAGCCCGGGCCGCATCTTCATCCTCACGCACCGCAACCATGTAATACCCTAATTTGGATCTCATCAGTTGTCTGGAAAACAGGACCACCAGGATAAGCATTACTAATGCTATATAGTAATAGGGAACTTTGGACATGAATTGAAAGTTTAAGAAAGAACTGCCCGCCATATTGACACTGAGACCTTCTGCGCCCCCGATTAAGATGTTCCCTATTTTTTCCGTATTCTCAATTAATACAACCAGGCCTGCCGATAAAGCCACGGTGGAAAGGGCAAAATAGGCTCCGCGTAATTTAAATGTAGGCAATCCAATGAGGACTGCTATTCCCGTAGCCACTATACCGGCCAATATCATTCCGATCCAGGGAGAGATATGAAAATTATTAAAGAGTATAACTGTGCCATAGGCACCTATCGCTGTATAAATACCATGACCTAACGAAAGCTGGCCTACAAAACCCCCGACTATATTCCAGGATGCAGCCATGTAAGCCCAGAACAGGCATATGGTAAGCACATGAAGATAATAGGGTTTATGCACTGCCAGCGGTATTAAAAAGGCAATCGCCAGAACAGCTATCAATAATACTGTGCCGTTATTAACTTTCTTCATTGTTTCTCACCTACCATTCGTCTGCTGAGCCGAATAATCCTGAGGGTTTGACGAAAAGGATTATCAGGAATACCAGATATATGCACATCAGGGTCAAGGTTGCGGTCATGAATTGGGCTCCCAGCGATTCAATAAGGCCGATAATGATACCGCCGACAATCGCACCCGGTATACTGCCCAACCCGCCCAGAACAACTACGATAAACGCCTTGGTCATAAAGACCTGCCCTACCGTAGGATGAACATAGTAAAAAGGAAGCAGCGCTAACCCGGCTACCGCTAACAGGGCGGTTCCGATACCAAAAGCCAGAGCAAAATAATGGGGTACATTGATCCCCATCAGTGATGCGGTATTACGGTCCTGTCCGATTGCCCGCAGCGAGCGTCCAAGTTCGGTATACTGCATGATCATATAGAATATACCCGCCACCACCAGGGTTATCAGCAACGCATAGAAACGTGATGCGCTGACGGTTACACCGGCCAGGCTAATTGTCACTGAGGAAAAGGTGGTTTCCGCCATCTTGTAGTCAGCACCAAAGATCATCAGAGACAGGTTCTCTAAAACTACTGCAAAAGCTGCTGTCAAGAGCAGTATACTGGTCGGTTCGCGAACATCTTTTTCGTTATCCAGCACCGGCTTGATCATCACCCGCTGGACTGCATAACCCACAATGAACATTACCGGTCCCACCGCGAGAATCAATAAATATGGGTTAATATGGGTGAAAGACCAAAACCAATATCCGACCAGCATGGAGAGCATCAGTAAAGCACCATGACCAAAGTTGATAATTTTCATGGTTCCAAATAGAAGGGTCAAGCCCAGAGCAATAAGACCATAAACGCCTCCCATACTGATGCCGTTTGCTACTGCGGAGAGTAAATCCAATTTGTTACACCCCTTTTATCAATTCCCGGGGGCCATCCGCTGATAGCGGATGAACCCCGGTACTGACATTTAGTACTATTTACCGAAGCCGGGGAACGGCCATACCGGCTTAAAGCCAGGACGGGCTTCTTTTTCCGGCCATACGGTAACCCGCTGCATTTTGCCGTCAACCTTCTGGAACTGGCTGATAATCAGCGGTTCATTGATCTGTTGTCCGGTTTGATCGAATTTAATCGGAGTTGCATACATCTGGGTCACACCGTCACTAAGGTCCGTCGCGGCCAGAGCAGCACGCAGTTTGTCAGGTTCAGTGGAACCGGCTCTTTCCAGAGCGTCTTTGATAATGTACATGGCGGTGTAAGCTTTAACTGCTTCAGCATTCATGCCATAGCCATATTTCTTGGTAAACTTCTCGTTAGTCTCTTTGGACATTGGACGGTTGACATCCGGTTCCCAGGTGGAGATGTCATAGAAGTTTAAGCAATTGTCACCGGTCAGCTCAAAGTACTTGGGATCCGCAAATCCGCCGCTGGTGCCGATGAAAGCCTTGGGCTGCACTTTGTGCTCGGCAAAGGTATTGGTTAAAAGGGCGGCATCAGATACATAGGAAACCATCATAATAATATCCGGGTTGGCCTTCTTGGCTTTCAGGACTACCGGGGTTAAGTCAGAAGAGTTCGAAGGATACGGCTCTTTCATTACGATCTGCAGACCGGCTTCAGGCAGATATTTCTCCCAGCCGCGGGCAGCGCCCTGACCCCAGGCCGTGTTTTCATAGATAAGGCCCACGGTTTTTACCGGGGTGTTATTCTTTTGAGCCATATCAACTATGAATTTAACCTGGTCACGATTTCTCCAGGTGGTCTTTTCAGCCAGACGGAATACGTTTTTAAATCCGCGCTCAGTGATGGTGTCTTCGGATGGTACATCTACAAAGTAGGGAATTCCATATCTTTCGGCAACTTCGGTCGAAGGAACCGCTACACCGCTCTGATAGCAGCCGGTTAACATCTTAACTTCTTCCTGGGTGATCAAACGCTCGGCTTCGGAGACACCGGTTGCCGGGTCACCCTTACTATCGGCATAAATCATCTTGATGGTGGCACCGCCCATAGCCTTGATACCGCCACCGGCATTAATCTCTTCAATAGCCATGTCGCGCGCCTGCTGCCCAATCTTGCCCAGAGGAGCAGCCGACCCGGATAACGGCAGTATGGTACCGATCTTAATTTCTTCTGTTTTTTTATCACCAGAACTACTCTTGCTTCCCCCACATCCCACTACAAAGGAAGCTACCAGGGCAAGGACCAGCAACAATACCAGGCTTTTTCTTTTCACAAACGCGACCTCCTTAAATTCCATTTTGTCTCCTTTGAAAAATAACGGCCTCAAGTTACTAGCTAAATACCACCTTCCCCCCAATATTGTCATGCCTGCCGGCACCAGATTACTAAATACAGCAGCCTAGACATAATATAGTGATCTGGCTTGATCCCGGATCTCCTGGCGAAAATCCGGATGAGCTATACTAATGAGTGCTTCCATACGCGCTTTTACGGTCATCCCTTTAAGGTGGGCGATTCCATATTCGGTAACTACATATTCAACATCATGGCGCGAGGTAGTTATTGCGGTACCCGGTTTTAACCCGGCTACAATACGGCTGACCTTACCGTGGGCAGCAGTCGAGGGCATGGCAATAATTGACTTCCCCCCCCGCGAGCGAGCAGCACCGCGGATAAAGTCGACCTGCCCCCCAACTCCGCTGAACTGCCGGGGGCCAAGGGTATCAGCTGCTACCTGCCCCAGTACATCCACTTCTAAGGCAGAATTTATTGATATCATGTTGTCATGGCGCATGATTACATAGGGATCGTTGGCATATTCTTCGGGGTGCATTTCAATGATGGGATTTTCGTGGACCCATTTATATAGCTTGGGAGTGCCCATTACGAAGGTGGCAACTATTTTATCCGGGTGGATCGTCTTACGTTTGCAGTTAATAACCCCATTCTCAACCAGAGGAATAACCCCGTCGGAAAACATCTCCGTATGAATACCAAGGTCAACCTTGTCTTCCAAAAAGGTCAGTACCGCATCTGGTATGCCGCCTATCCCCATTTGCATGGTAGCGCCGTTAGGGATAAGCGATGCCACGAATCGGCCAATTTGCTTTTCTGTTTCACCAATCGGCAAGGGGTCATTAGTTATAAGGGGGCGGTCACTAGGGATAAAATAATCTATTTCATCAACTTTGATAAATGACCTCCCATAGGTTCGAGGCATATTAGGATTAACTTCTGCCAGGACCAGGTTTGCTGCCTTTACCGCCGCCAGAGTATAATCTACATTAATACCCAGACTTACATATCCATGGGCATCAGGAGGGCTTACCGTAACCAGAGCAACATCAACCGGTAATACCCGATTGGTAAACAAGCCAGGGGTTTCTGAAATAAAGGCAGGAGTAAAGTCCGCGCGATCTTCATAGAAGGCCTGGCGGGTATTGGGTCCCAGGAAGAATCCATTATGGCGAAAAGATTTTTCCATTCCTGGCTGAACATAGAGAGCTTTCCCCTTGGCCACCCGATGTACAATCTCAACATTTCTCAGAGCATCAGCTCTGGCAACCATAGCCTCGACTAACGCCTGGGGCTCGCTGCAAGCATGACCTAATATTACTCGATTACCCGACTTAATACATTTCACCGCTTCTTCTGCGGATACGATTCTATGCGTATAATACTCGTACCATCCCACAGCCAGCCAACACCCTTTCCCAAATTAATTTTTCTGTCAGTGATGGTTCAATTAATTGCTGTTACGTTGAATATGTTGCACCTTTTATGCCAGTGCGCAGGGAAGAGGGTTAATGCCCGAAATCATGGTATTTCACTATTTATTAATGCCCTTGCCATGGTGAAAAGTGATGCACTTTCGGTTCAATTAGGTGAATGGTGGGAAACGCCGCGGGGCAAAATCATGGCTAATTTATTCAGTGAAACGTAAATGCATCACCGAACCTGTTTCGGTTCGGTGATGCATTTAAATTTAAAATATTTTAAAAATTTAATGGATAAAACTAAGGCCATAACGTGCTGCTTTTCTAACCACCGTGGTTTGACTTACATTTAGTGCACTGGCAACTTTACGAGAGCACCCATATTTTTTAATATAGCTTCTTAATATGTCACTTTCGAAATTCTCCACGGCGGTTCGAAAATCGATTTCTTCGGGATGGGTAGCTTCAGCTCCTGGTGCTTCTCCCGATTGATTATTAAGCTGATAGATCATATCCCCGGGTGCAGTAACCATTGCATTCTCTATCACATTCTTTAACTCCCGAATATTTCCGGGCCAGTCGAGCAGCATCAACTGGTTCATCAAAGAAGGCGATATCCTTTTTCTCAGGCCATATTTTTCATTAATTTGATTGACAAAATACTCAACTAATACCGGAATCTCCTCCTTGCGTTCACGCAAAGGAGGGATTCTAAGCGGTACTACATTCAGTCGATAGAGCAAATCCTCGCGGAAGCCCTTATTACGGCTCATGTCCCATAAATCCTTGTTAGTAGCTGTGATAATGCGGACATCAATCTTTATCGGCGTGGTTCCGCCAACACGGACGATCTCATTTTCCTGCAGCACCCTGAGCAGCTTTCCTTGCAAGTTGAATGACAAGTCACCGATCTCATCCAGAAACAGAGTCCCCCCGGAAGCTAATTCGAAAATGCCCCGCTTGCCTTTACGATTGGCCCCGGTGAAAGCCCCGGGCTCGTAGCCAAACAGTTCGGACTCAAGCAGGTTATCGGGGATAGCAGCACAATTAATTCTTATATAAGGCTTATCTTTACGACCGCTTTGATTGTGCAGTTCCTGGGCAATAATTTCCTTACCCACTCCTGATTCACCCAGAATCAATACGGTAGAATCAACACTGCCCAGATGAGCTACCAAACTCATTATATTTTTCATCTTTTCGGAAGCAATAACCATTTGTCCTGAAGTCTCGCCCTGGATCTTTTTTAATTCCCGCTGATAGTGCTGAGTTAATTCCATAGCATGATCCACTTCTTGCTTTAAGCGGTCTAATTCTGTTATATCGCGGCCATTGGTAAGTATTTGGACTAATTCACCATTACTATCAAATATCGGGTTGCCAGTAACCAGAATACATTTCCCGTCTCTGGTTCTTTGAGTAAAAGTCATCGACTTTTTGGTCTTGATCACTTCCAAAGTTGCTGAACGGTCATAGAACCCTTCGCTGACCAATTCTGACATGGGCCGGCCTACAATTTCTTCGGACTTAATACCAGTCATTCGAGTGTATGCTTGATTGAGCCGCAGCACAATTCCTTTGGCATCACAGACAAAGTAACTGTCAAAGGAGGCTTCGATAGTCGCTTCTAATTCAGCTACCCAGTGGTAAAACTGCTCGGTAAGCTTAAGCTTGTTGACCACTCCTAAAAACTCCCGGCCATTATAAACCAGTCCGTAATTTTTGGAGCTATGGATAAACTCATCTACGGCCTCCCCGACATGAGCTACAAATAATTTCTTATCCATAACTTCGTCAATAATGAAATCCTTGGTCAACCCACGTTTCAATGCTTTCAGCAATATCCCCTGGTCCACTAAACCAATAATTTCTCCGACTTCATCTTCTACCAATACACACTGGGCATCATTATCGCACAAGAATTCAAACACTGATGTCAACATGGACCCAGTTTGCACCATTACGAAGCCAGTTAAATTAACATCCAAGAACCTGATCGTTGCCGTTTGCATAAGGCATCCTCCAATCATATTCCTGCATTTAGAATTTTGTCTTACAGATTAAAGTAGTGGCTGTATTAGTGGGTAAAGCGGGATTAAATCTAACTATGACAAGTCAATAACGCGGTATGAAAAACGGCCTTAGTATCCAAATTCAAGCGTGCTGTTATTTAAATTAAACCTCAATATGAACTTGTTTATACATTCGTCAAATTCTGCAAATTTGTCTTTATTCCTGCTGAGCATAATCTGGATATTTTTTACCCTATAGACGAATCGCATTTGGTTTGTTATTTATCTGTAATTGCCGGGAATCACATTAATTATTGTTTGCTTGCCTGAGTTCAATCAAATCAGACAATTCACCATTGGCTAATTTTTGATTTCCAAAATCAATTTCTTTAAGTTTACAATTAAACCATAGTTATGCAATTTTATACATTTTGTTGGGGAGGTATGAGACGTGAGTAGTAAAGTACAGTACACCAAAAGCCATGATTAAAAAATTTTGCACTCCAGGTCTCCGATCAAATGGTTTATGAAGAAATCTGTATTTACGAAATGTTGGAAAGGTCTGCCCATGATCTTCCCAACCATACCGCAGTAATATGCCAGGACTATCAGGTCAGCTATCAGGAATTAATCGAAATGGTTTATCGGTTCGCCACCTGTCTTAAGGGTTTGGGGGTGGAAACCGGCGACCGGGTGGCGGTAGTTCTCCTCAACTGTATTCAAGCAGTGGTTTCATATTATGCCATTCTGGAACTTGGTGCCATCGCGGTTATGAACAATCCGGTTTACTCGGACAGTGAACTGCAGTACCAGTTTACTGACTCCGGTTCCAAGGTACTGATTTGTCTGGATGCCCTGCTGGAACGTATGGAATTCTGCAGGGACCAGTTGGCCAAAGAAATGGCCTACGGTAATTGAACTCAAGGATGCCCTGCCGGAAAGCAAGGTCGGCAAGCCGCTGAAGAAAGTATTGAAGGATGACTGATCACCTAAAGGATCAACGGGCAGCTGCCAGCCGAATTACTTTTCAGCATAAATGTTTTACTGCTTGATTTATTCTCCGCCGATTAAAAAGCCCTCTACCATTTGCCCGTAGGTTATTGGCCCGCTCCCGGCCGGGACATCGACCAGCACATTACAGCCAATCATCGATTTTACCACCGAGTTGCCCTGGGTCCCGGTCAGTCTAACCATGTTTACATCAGCTGGCGGCAGCAGCTGACCGCGAAGAAACCTCCTCTGGGGACTGGGTTTGTCAAAGCGGTCAGCCATAACCGCTTTGATGCGGGGTGGAAGTACGGTACCCCTACCCTGCAATCTACTGATTAAAGGTATGACCAGCAGCTCAAAACCAACCAGAGCCGCCGCCGGATTCCCGGAAAGTCCAACCACAACTTTATTATTCGTGCTGGCCGCCAGCGCAGGTGAGCCCGGCTTCATCGCCACCCCGTGAAACAGGAGGTCAGCACCCAGCTGCCGCAGTGATGTTTCAACTAAGTCGGATTCACCAACCGATACCCCGCCGGTAATCACCACCAGGTCAGTTCTGGCCAGGCCTTCGTCTATACGTGCAGCAATAGCTGCTGGATAATCCGGGACGGGGCCCAAATCAATCACCTCAGCACCCAGGTTCCGGCAGCGGGCATTAAGGCCATATAAAGTCATGTTATATATTTTGCCAGTTTCCAACCGCTGGGTCGGGTACAGCAGTTCATCTCCGGTGCTGAGAATCCCTATTTTAACCGTACGAAAGATTGGTACTTCTCCCCACCCCTGCCCCGCCAAAGCCGCTGCTATACCCGGGGTTATAATGCTTCCTCTGCCAGCCACCAGGTCACCCTTCATGAAATCCTCACCGCATACAACTACATTCTCTCCCGCACCCACCGGGCATGATATTTGAATCATCCCGTTTTTGCCGGCTGCATTTTCTAGTTTAATCACCGCATCTGATCCCGCTGGCATCTGATCACCAGTCATCACTCGGCAGCAAGCACCTCGGTATACCGCCCTCTTTACCGGATTATTACCTGCCTCCACTGCCTTCAGGATAATGGGATAATCAGAATTGGCAGCTTTCGTATCATCTGCAATAATGGCATAACCATCCATGGCTGACCTATTGTTCGGCGGTATGCAGTATCGAGCAGCTATATCCTCACTTAATATGCGCTGAGCAGCATACCACAGCGGTACCATGGTTGGGCTGACCGGACTTACAGCCTCAAGCAGCAGATTCTGTGCTTCCTCCAGTGAAATATCGGTATGCAATTTATTATCCTCCTAAGCCCCAGTACCGAAACTACAGGCAGGGTAATGACAAACCGGGCAGTTAAGACAAAGCCCGCCCATCCCCAGCCTGGCAATCATGGCTCGATCGATCATGGTACCAGATAAGATGATGGGCAAAACCAGATCAAAAGCTGTTATCTGGCTGTACATCACACATCCGGGCAAACCCAGAACTGGCACCTCTCCCAGATAAGCCACCATCAGCATAGCCCCGGGCAGGACCGGAGCTCCGTAGGTGACAACTCGAGCACCCGTCTCCCTCAAAGCCTGGGGGGTAACATCATCGGGATCAACTGACATTCCTCCCGTGGCCAGCACCATATCTGCCCCCGCAGCTGTCAGGGTTTGAATCGCCTGCTTAATTTGATTAATATCATCGGGTACAATTATCTGCTGAATCACCTGGCAGCCATAACTTTCGGCCTTAGCTTTGATTACCGGGCCAAACTGATCCTCAATACGGCCCCGAAATATTTCATTGCCGACAATCACAACCCCTACCCGCCGGGAAGAAAGAGATTTGACCTGGATAATCCCTGGCGCGCTGCCCAGAGCTTCAACAGCTTCAACCGTCTGCTCATCAATAACCAGGGGAACTACCCTTATCCCGGCTACCGCATCACCGGCCTTAACTGGCTTTCGGTTGTTTCTGGTCGCCACAACCACCTGGTCGATCATATTAACCCTGAGCAGTAAATCTTCATTAACTACACAGAGACCGTCAACAGCAGCCAGCAGGCTGACTTTACCTTCCCGGGGTTCGGTGGTAACCAATCCGCTACCGGCGACTGCCCCGGCGATTCTGATGGCGGCATCATTTTCATGCACCATTCCCGGTTCCAGCTTCCAAACATAGACGTGCTCTTTGCCCAGCTTCAACAGCTTGGGAATATCTTCACGGGTTATCACATGACCCTTGGGAAAAGCTGCACCTTTGAATTCACCGGGTACGATTTTAGTTATATCATGGCATAGAACAGTTCCTACCGCGTCTTCTACTCTGATGGTCTGCATATTCGGCTCTCCTTCTCCCGCCAATAATCAGTAATCTAAATGGTTTCAACCCAGCATCTAACCTTTAATGCCGAGGCGTACCAAGGGTACATATCCCCTCGCGCCGGGTATATAAGAATCTATAGGTTTGGCCATTTATCTATAACCTAAAATTTGTCCCTATGCGCATCCCACCTAAACCCCCTGGGGTTACCGGGAATCGTATAGGGACATTTATTCCAATGTACCGCTAACTAAACCTTCTCCACCCGGCAGGGTATCCTTCGATGCAGCGGGGTACACATTTCATCGCGGTCGGTGGTTTTAACCAGTTCATTGACGTTAACGCCATACTTTTTACCATCGTAGATGATGCCAAAACCATGCGGAATATAGACGCAGCCGACAGCAGCACGTTCACTCACCTCGGCCTCGATTTCCACACTGGAGGCTTTGGTAATAACCCGGGCTTTTTCTCCGTCAATGATCCCCAAACGCTCAGCATCGGCAGCATTTATCAGCATAGTGCCCCAGCGATGCTTGTTATTCCATACGGGATTGCGCATAACCGAATTGGCGTTAGTGTCCACATGCAGCCCGGAATGCAGAATCATCGGGAAATCCTTGGGCATGGCCAGAGCCTTCAGTTCGTTTTCAACGGTAACCTGCGCCAGAGGCTCACGCAGCTCCTCAATATGGACAGCAAATTTCTTATCCTCCGTCCGCAGCATATCAATGTTATCCCCCGGCATCCGGGCAATGATCGTCCCCTGATGATTCTTGGTTATAGCATTAAACATCTGAACTGTCTGAGTCCCGTCATCGGGAAATCCCGCCGCTGCCGCACCCGCCCGGAACTTGGAACTGGAGGCCTTGCCCAGCAGCATGGTAAACAGGGTGGCGTGGTTAACCGAACCCAGCGCCTTACCCAGGGTTTCGCCCACAATAAGGGGAATATTCTTCATGTTGGCAGGGGAACTGCTCAGAAAAGCAAACAGAGCCGCACTATAGGTGTCCAGTCCTTTTTCAGCTGCAGCATACAATTCGGGCGGACATTCCGGCACCAGGCCCATGGCCCGGGCCAGATCAAGGAAAATCGAGCACTTTTCGTGACTTTCATCATCCGGTTCCATTGCCAGGATTGGGGTGCGCAGCTGGAAATAGAGTTCCGGCCAGTTAAAATTGAAAAAAGTAGCATCATATGACTCATAGTAGCTGCAGGCTGGCAGCACATACTGACAGCAGCGGGCAGTTTCACTGTAAGCGGTATCAATACATACCGAAAGGTCAAGCCTTTCCAGGGCTGCTTCATAGGCTTTGGTATCAGGAAAAGACCTGACCGGGTTGGTGGCGCTGATCAAAGCCATGCGCAGCCGCTCTGGATGGTCACCCAATATCTCTTCAGGAAAGACAGCCGGCGGGTAGTTGCCTAAAACCGGATACATATCAGTAATCACGGTGCGCCAGGTACGCTCCTGGCGCTCATCACTGTGCGATCCCATGGGCATCAGTACCGCCGGGAAAACCTGTCCGCCAGGTACGCAGAAATGGCCGCCCAGCAACCTTAATATGTGAATCATATAGGTGTTGATCGTCGAATGGCGGTTCATATATATGCCCAGATCCTGGTGGATTACGGAGCGCGTACTTACCCAGCGTTGGCACAGGGTATAAACCTCGTCGTAATTTAGCTGACACACCTCTTCGATGCCGCGGCGGGCATCGAAATCCTCGAACCAGGGGCGCACTGCTTCCCAGCCATTTACATGTTCTATCATCCATTCGGTGTTTTCCCAGCCCTCACTGATAATAATACTGATCATAGCTTTCAGCAGAGTGCTGTCAGTTCCGGGACAGATGGGCAGGTGCAGGTCAGCCTTATCCGCAGTTTCTGATCGGCGGGGATCAATAACAACCAGCATGCGACTTTCATCCTTGCTGATCTCCTGCAGCTGGATACGGGTGCGTGGCTCCTGGTGGCTCAGCCAGCCATTCCAACCCCAGGCCAATACCGTTTCCGCTCTTTCCATATCCGGTGTCGAAATTATGGCCTGTCTTCCTACCAGGCGGCCCTCTACCCAAAAGGTATTGGAAAACTCCTGGGTAATGGCCGAATAAAGGTATTGTGAGCCCAGGGCCCGCATCAGCCGCACCCCGTAAACTGCCTCAAAATGTCCGCCTAACCCGCCGCCGCCCATGTAGGCGAAGCTGCGGGGCCCGTACTCAGCACGAATGGCCAGTGCTTTTTCTGCGATCTCAGCGATGGCCTGCTCCCAGGAAATGCGTACATGTTTTCCGTCCACTTTTTTCAGAGGATACTTGAGGCGGTCGGCATTATGCTGATAATGGGCAACACTTAAGCCCTTGCGGCAGCAATAGCCTTTGCTGCGTGGGTTTTCCTTGTCCCCGCGCACCTTGACAATTTTGTTTTCCTCCACCCACATCTCCAGGCCGCAATTCTGCGCGCACAAAACACACCCGCTCTTTTTCCATTCTCCCATCCCCGTCAGCTCCTTTCCTGGGCTTCTGCCATAGACCCGGCCAATACCTAACCCTGATTCATGGTTTTGTTTAAACTAATCCTTGGCATGTATGCGTTCTAATTCCTCCAGCCTTTTTTCCCAGGCGGCCATGAACTCCTGATCCTGATCTTCTGTCATATGCAGATTAAACTCCTGGGCGATAACCATGGCTTTATTAGCTATCTGCCTCCCATTACCGGTTAAATAGACCTGAATACTGCGGCGATCACCGGGATCTTCCCTCCGTTCAACCAGTCCCTCCTTGATCAGGCGGTCAACCAATCCGGTCACTGCCGGACTGTCCAGTTGAACCGCGTTCGCAATCTCTTTAACATTGCTGCCATCGTGTTCCAGCAGACTGAACAGGACAAAAGACTGGCCCAGAGTGATTCCCAACTCGGCAAAACG
The DNA here is from genome assembly GCA_050259135.1 of Methylocystaceae bacterium. GTDB lineage: Bacteria > Bacillota > Syntrophomonadia > Syntrophomonadales > JBLNAA01 > JBLNAA01. The sequence continues at coordinate 15,662 of JBLNAA010000160.1, forward strand.
ATTGTTATAGTAGCGTGCAATACGTCGTGACAACGTTCCCAGCCGAAAACAGACAAAATTACTGAACTGATTCATTTTAAGAAACCTCGCTTTAGATTATATGTTAATTATTTATATAATAATTTTTTATCTTCGTAAATACAAGATGGTCATGCATTAATACTCAAAAAAATGATGGCTCATTTTCCCCATCGGAGATGTCAAAGCCATCGTTTATATCTTGTTTTATAAAAATCCAGTTGCTCCTATTAAGGTATCTGAGTTTGAACCTGCCCGCTGAAAACAATTTGGATTACACCACCATAACTGCAGATCAGTTTAGAGCTATTATTAAGGGCTGGTTTGTTCGCAATCAAGATGGTTGGACAACCTGGAGCCCACGGTGCCGCTGTCATTGGTGTACATGGCATCGGTGTAAGTACCCCCAGGGCTGCTGCTGTTGCGGAAGCAACCGCTGGATTAGCCATGGAACTGCACATTCCAAACGGCGGTATATTTAAAAAGGATTTGTTATCCATAATAGTGGCTGCCGGCATAGTAGCATTTACCCGATCGGCTGGCAATACTACCAATGTGCTGGGGGCTAAACCAAAGCTGCACTGCATGGCCGCTCCATTGCAAACTAAAAAACCCATCCCCATGGACCTCCTTTTCCTCGAATTGCCCAGCTTCTTAAGCTATACTAATAAGACCCCATTCCATTTCTCAGGGGAACCATCTCTTTCAAACTCTTCACAGCGATAGAAATAGATACGGGCTATTTCATCGGCACGATTATGTTTGATAACATCGATAAACTTGCTGCGGGCGTCGTAGAAGTACCCATTCTGGAATAACTGTATACCTTCCTCGAATAATTCCCTGCTTTCTAACTTCAGATCCCGTATTTCTTCACTTTCACCTGCAAATATATCATACAAAAGTAAAGGTTCATCACGTCCCTCGGCTTGTATTCTGCCGAGACTGCGATATTCATAACGATGAGAATTTTCCATCGCTTTAAGGAAGTCTTCTGTAACTATGATCGAACAGGCCAGCTTATTGGTCAGTGATTGCAGGAACGCAGCCACATTGACATGATCTGAAATCACCGTCCCGGCCATTCGCTTTTCTTCACCGATAATTCCCAACATCAACGGTCCCTTGTGAATACCAACGCCGATGTCAATCGGTACATAACCAGCTCGTTTCCGGCCTGCATTATAATCTACCAATCGTTTGCGTAGTTCAATCGCTGCCTGCAGAGCCTGGTCAGCATGGTCAGGGAAAAGGGCCAGGAAGCCGGAACCAGTATATTTATCAATTAATCCATCATTGGAACTAATGACCGGTCCCATCCAACTCAGGTAGGACTTAATAAAATTAAAATTATCCTCTGGACTCATAGTACCGGAAAGCTGATAAAACGAATGGATATTAAGGGAAAATATACTCATGTCCTCTCTTACCTGATCCCCCAGCTGGACATCGATAATACTGCTCTTTCCTAATAAATTAAGAACTTGTTGAGGTACAAAACGGTAGTAGGCTTCACTCAGGTCAGTAATTTCTTGAATATAACTTCTGATATGATCCGCCATATCATTAACACTTGCTCCCAGGTCAGCTACTTCATCTCCCGTGTCAAGCGTAACCGCAATATCCCAGTTACCCTGAGCTATTTCGGCTACACTGTTTCTCAACTGGCGGATTGAAAGCAGCTGGTAATAGGTGATTAACAGGAAAATGGCGATTATGGCCAGGGTGATCAGACTTATCTTTTTAGCTATATTTTTGAATAATGCCATCCTTTCCTGATTAAATCCGCTGCGATCCACACCCGATTCATAAATACCGATAATCTTGCCCTGGGCATCAAAAATGGGGGCCATCGCAAACATCCAACTTCCATTTTCATCGTTGGCTTTATCAGTCACCATCTTTTTCGTATCCAAAACCCGTTGAAACTCGCCGGCAATCGTAATCGGGCGGTACATATTAACACTGTTATCATAATCAACAATGGCATAAAGCCGGTCATTTTCAAGCTTGTATATAGCAGTGTAAAGTCCGGCCTCATCCAGTTTGTCGTCACCATAGCTGCCTCGATGGATTTGCGCTTCAATCGTCAGGTTCCGCAGAAAACTATAGTCGGCATTCATATAATCCTGCGGGCTGCTTATATTCTGCAGGCGTATCGGATCCAGCCGGTTTAATCCGGTACGCGTAAGCACCACCAGCTGTCGATAAACCTCTTTTTCCTCGCGATCGGCAAACTGCAGATAGGTAAACCAGGACAGAAATACCATGCCCACTATGATAACCGGAGTAAATACTACAATCTGTTTGACAATTAGAGATACCCGGCGCTGCATTATTTCTATATACAAGTAGCGCAGCAGATATATAAATAGCCCTAGAATGGCCCAAGGCAGGCACCAAAAGAATAAGCGCTTCTGCGTAGATTTGGAAGGCTGGGTGACCGTATTTATCGTATCAGTCAATTGACCACTGGTATCTATCTCATATATTCGATCACGAAGTGCCACTGACAGGCTGCCATCTGCCCCGATTACCATGTCTTTTATTACCGATAGCACTTCATCCTTCCCCAGGTTAGCCTGAGAAAAAATGGTTTTTCCGGAACTCAGCCCACTGATACTCAGACAGCGAATTTCATTGGCAAAAGTATCGATAAAGTACAGCTTACCCTGTTTAAGCTTTAACTGGGTTGGAAAAGTCCGATCCGGGGTTTGGCTGGCCCAGCTAAGCCCCATTAAGCCAAAATCAGCAGGCCGTGGGTAAAGCAGCTTTGATTCTCCGTTAGCATTAATATTGAATATTTGTCCGCGTTGGGTGCAGTAGTAGATTTCTCCTGGCGTTGTCCCAGTAATATCTGCTATATAAGCATCGGAAGCAAGATAAGCAATAATATATTGATGGCGTGAATAATCCTGGAGGTTAATTGAATATAAATAAATCCGGCTGGGCTGCAGATAGTTAAAGTACAGGGAATCGTTCCTGACTTCCAGGGATTTTATATTGCCTGCCCTTAAAGGACGTTGATTACCGCTATATTTTATCTGGTGCAGAACCCTGGACTGATTGCCATCAGCGGAAAAACGAAGAATATTTTCTCCTACTACATATATTCCTTTACTATCCAGATCTGTACGGCACACATAAAGATTGCCCTTGCGGTCAGCCGCCAGCTCACTATATAAATACATTTTATTTTTATTACTGCCGGTGGGCTCGATCAGGTATCGGCATTCACCCCGATTGTTAACTTTTATAATCTTTCTGCGTGCTTCCACAATCATATAAAGATTACCGTCAGCATCAGATGTAATAGATGAGAGATTTTGAACTGGCAGTCCTTTATTTAGAGGTGACTGAGACAGTAAGTCTTTATTTGCCAGCAGCAAGCAGAATAACACGACTAAGGTTCCCAGTAAAACTAAAGGTAATACCAGTTTCCTATTCATCAATTCCACCTCAATGTTTGGAATTCTCTCTCGTGTATCAAAGATTGGTCTTTTGCCCTGTAAGACTGTATATAATACATTTTATCAGATTACCTAAAACATATCCTGTTTTCCCACTATTTATGCCTTTTTACCTGTTTATACGTTTATTATCAATAATTAAGCTGATACATCTATTATTTACCACTTACCTTGTATAATAGTTATTATAAGCCGGTAGAAATAAGGAGCTGACCAGTTGATGGAGAAATTACTTCTTAAAATATTTGGTCCGATAATAAAGCCCATTATCTCTGAAATCAGAAACCGGATTAAACAACTAAAAAAGCTCCCTATGACCATTATCCAGAAGCTTACCCAGGTTGTCCGGGATATCTGGGCTAAGAAAGAGCCTTCTATTGATGACTACATCAGTTTCGGCAACCGTCTGGTTGCTAAAAAGCTGCTGGTTATCATACTGCTGATAGTTCTGGTTCTAACTTTCGGGATTTATAAATTTACCCCAATAGTAAGTACCAAAATAATGGGATACAAGATTATCCACCTGATCGGAAACCAAACCATTACTTATACCGGCAAGGTCAAGATATATAACGAGCAAAATAAATTAATCTACGAAGGTGATATGGTAAGCGGTGTATATTCCGGTTATGGCAAGCTCTACGAGAGTCAAAGCCGTCTGACCTATGAAGGCCAGTTTAAAAACGGCGTCATGAATGGAAACGGTACCATATACTATGAAAATGGCAAAAAGAAATATGAGGGCAGTATCATTAATGGAGTCTACGATGGACTGGGAAAACTATTTAATATGAAAGGCAAGTATATTTATGTTGGGCAGTTTGTCAGCGGCTGCTATTCCGGCCAGGGACGAGAGTACTATATTAACAAAGGTATCAAATATGAAGGCAACTTCTTAAATAACCAATATGAAGGACAAGGTAAACTTTACAGTGAAGATGAAAAGCTAATTTACTCGGGTCAATTCACCAGCGGTATATACTCCGGCCAGGGGGTAGAATACTGGCCTAACCAGGAAATAAAATACGAGGGTGCCTTTGTCGGCGGTAATTATGAAGGACAGGGGAAACTGTTTACCGAGCAGGGGAAATTGGAATATCAAGGGGAGTTTAAAGCCGGGATGCCCAATGGTAAGGGTGAACTGTATGATGAAAATGGCAGTGTAGTTTATAAGGGTGAATTTATTAATGGGGCTCAGGCCGGTGAAGGTGAATTGGTATCAGAAACAGGGGCTGTTATTTATAAAGGAGCATTAGTTAATGACCTTCCCGAAGGCCCGGGAGAAGCGTATAACGACGAAGGCGCCCTGATATATAAAGGGGAGTTTAAAGCCGGCCTTTATTCCGGAGCCGGCAGCGAATTTTATCCCAATGGCAAGGCCAAATATACCGGCACTTTTTTAGCCGGAGCCTATGAGGGATCCGGTCAATTATTCACGGAAGACGGCAAGCTCACATACGAAGGCAATTTCAGCGGCGGAAGTTTTAATGGCTTGGGCACCCTCTACAACAGCAATGAGGAAGTAATATACAAAGGATATTTTAAGAATAACCAGCCTCATTATGCCGGCTTTCTCACCCTGTCGGAGAAAAAGATCGATGAGCTCCTGGGAGCATCTGAGGCGAAAAGTGATGCTGGCACCAGTCGTTTAATAACTTATAAAGACATGGCTATGAGTTTTGAATTGTCAGTGCGCGGTCCCAAGGAAAATCCAACCGTTAGTGTGATTACCCTCACTGGCAAGCAGCAGATTTTGGGTATCCGGTTGGATATGAACACCGTACAGATACAAAAATCACTGGGAGCTCCTGCTAAACGGGAGACCGTTACCAAAGGTCAGAGGATATATGATATTTGGGAGTATCAGCGAGACGGCTCCGTCTATCGATTCTTCTTCAATAATAATCTAGTCGATTATCTGGAAATCCGCTCCGCCAGTTAAAGTATGTCCGCCCTGACATGTCGGCTAGATCATTATAATACTACTTGCGGTATACCCGGGGTATCCGTGAGCCAAGCAAGCCAACCAGGTCGATATTGTTTGGATCAATACCAGATCGGCAGGCTATTTCCTCAGCATATATGGCTTGATTTCCCTGCTTGCCCAATATTACTACTTCATCCCCGACTGCTGCTCCTTCAACACTGCTGATATCAATTAAAAAATGATCCATACATGGCTTACCAATTATTGGTGCCCTTTGCTCCCGTATTATTACTTCACCTGCCTTGAGGTGGTGCAAAAAGCTGGCATCCGCATATCCCAAAGGTACGGTAGCAATCCGAGACGGATACATGGTTTTGAAAGTCCATCCATACCCTAACCCGGAATCAATACCAACCGTTTTAATAGCTACCACTTTGGTCTTGATCTGCATTACAGCCTGGATTTGATCATCGATAAACTCATTACCACAGGGAAGACCATAGAGTACTATACCCAGCCGCACCATATCATATTCAGCATCGGGCAGACGAATTACTGCCGGACTGCTGCTGGCATGGATCAAGGGAAGATAGACACCCTTTTGCTTGAGCTGGATTAGAAACTCATTAAAAACCCGTACTTGACCTCTGGCATCATTCAAATTACCACCATACATCGTGTTGATATGAGTATATATACCCTGCAGTTCGAGGTTACTCATTTTCATAATTTCATCGATAAGGTAAAGCCCTTCGCCCGTTGTTACTCCGTAGCTTCCCATTCCAATGTCAATTCTCAGGTGTACCTTTAACTTTTGCATTCGAACACAGGCTCGGTTGTTTAAGGCTAATGTCATTTCAACACTGTTCAGGGTAGGGGTTAGATTTTGTTCGAACAGATAATCAAATTCCGACTCAGCAACCGAGCCCAGTATCAGGATGGGTACTCCTATACCATTGTGCCTTAATTCCAAGGCTTCACCTACAGTAGCAACCGCCAGGGCATCAATCCCATATTCAATTAGAACTCGGCTGATTTCTACCGCTCCGTGACCATAAGCATCAGCTTTAACCACAGCAATGATTTTGGTTTTGTTTTTCAGTTGCCCGCGTACCATCTCCAGATTATGATGCAAGGCAGCCAGGTCTATTTCTACCCAGCTAAGATTACTCCGTTTCCGATAAGTCATAATTCTTTTACCTTTTATGTAAGTCTTTTCTTTAACCCGTAACTAATAAGTGTCTGCTCAATCCCTCGCTCGATATCAAATCCACAGTATCCCTTTGCCAGTAAGTACTGCTGCAGTTCAATATTTGTTGGCTGACACTTTACCACTGTATCTAGGTCAATGTTGACGGTCTCCTCCAAGTCACGCAGGAGGATAAAGCGAAGTTTACCCCCATACTTAACCAGGATCCGGCTTATATACAGCTTCAGCCGTAGACTGTTACACAAGGCCGGGTAATTGTCGGGGGCAACAGTAGACAATATATAGCGGTAACCACCTTGTTTAAGGGTCAGTTTAATTAATTCCTGATACAGGCTGCTTTGCCATCCCTGGCCTCTAAAGTCAGGGTGAACTATGCCTACTTCCAGATGGGCAACCCGGTGCAGATCCGCTGCTGATATTCCTGAATCCAGTCCCAGATTGGCCGCTGACTTACCGGGATAACATGCAGCAGCATAACCGATCAGCTCATTCTCAGAATTAAATGCCCCCAGACTAATACCCCGTTGATCCAGCAGCCCGTTAACTTCATCCCGGTCAAGGGGATAAAAACTATCGCGGTCATTGATCCCGGTTACTACCAAATCCTGCAAGCTTATAATCTTATCAATATCCAAGCTGTTAAGCCTTCTCATCCTGCCATCAGGACGGGTTAGATCTGCGATCCAGGTCGGTTCTGTAATCATGTCAGGCCTAACCAGGAAGGTTAACCCCCGTACTACTTCCGGCTGCCCGATGAGAAAGCACTGCAAATATCAGCAGTAAGCTCAGGCCGGCTGCAGCTATCAAGCCCACGCTGCGTAAGTCACCAAAAACCGCCAGGGCTCCGAAAACAAATGGCCCTAGAACCTGTCCCAGGCGGCGTACGGTGCTGTAATAACTCAAAGCTTTACTTTCACCGACCATTCTGCTCGCAGATAAAGATAAGAAGTAGTTATTCTGAGCCACAATACCAAAGCTGTCCGCCAGGCCCATAATAAGGATTACCATTATGGCCATCAGTACCCCTCCCTGCCAGGCAAACATCCCCATGGCTGCCACGGTTAATAAGGCTGCCAGCAGAGATGCAGCCCAATCGTTCATTCTGTGCTGAACGAAACCACCTAACCAGGGTCCCAGGTAAACGATACATAGACCGTAGATTAAAAATCCTCGCCCGATATCTGAAGTTGAAAGCCCGACACTGGCGCCATACAAGGGGAAGAAGTAGTCCATAAACATACTGCACACCGCCAGGGGGATGGTAATCAGAAGGAAGAAGCAGATAACACTTGGATTTAAGAGGAAGGTGGATGTCTTTCCTTCCCGGGATTCGGAGGTGGTTAATCCTGGCTCGTTTACCCCTTTCCCCACAAAACGGAAAACAAAGAAGACGACTATCAAGAGCCCAATCAAGGCAATAAAGAACACGCGTGAATAACCAATACGGTCAGCCAACATGGCCCCTATAGCAATACCACAGTTAAACCCCGCATAGATACCGGCATTATAGCCAGATAAGCCCTGGGTTTTCTCTTCCTGGTTGCTGGATGAGGTACTTAACCAGCGCATTGCCATCCAGGAAAATCCGTAACCGATACCAGTAATTGCCCGAGCCAGAACAAATGCCAGTCCATCCCAGGCTAAACCTGAAAGCAAAAGCCCTATGCCCATAAAAACCAATCCGGTATAGAATGGGAAGCGCCAGCCGCGCCGGTCAATTATGTAACCGGTCACAATTATGGCTAAGCCTACACAAAGCAGCTCGGCTGAAATCGGTAATCCCAAAACCACTTGCTGGGGCAGCCCCCATAATGGCTGGTGCAGGTCCTTCATAATCAAAGGTATATACGATGCGGCCATACTGGAGGCTATGAAATAGAAAAAGGCCAAAGGACGTATCATTTCTATATCCATTGATCGATTGTTTAACCGTTGGACTGCCGATTTAACCTGATCGGCCATCCGTTTAACTTCCTGTTTGATATAAAGCAGCAGGAAGAGGGTTATTTCAACCATAAAGAAAAAAGCAATAATCAGAACGGTTAACGCGTCCAGAGCAATAGCCAGTGATTTCTCTTTGATATAATTCTGGGACAAACTGATGTTAATGCTGGCAGCCTGGCTGCCTTTTATCTGGCTCGCTGCCTGACTGCTCAAGGGAATACTATAATAGTAAGCGGAGTCCCGAGTCAGGTTTTTGCCGTTATCCTGATGATTGGTGCTATAAAGTGCTTTCCCCTGATGATCAGTAATAGTAATACTGTCTATTTGCGGAACCGATTTGATAACAGTCTGCATCCATTCTTCGATTCCATATAGTTCATTATAGGCAACCCCCCTGGAGACCACGGAGTTAATATCACGTTGGATTATATTAGCGGTAACCGCTGTATTCTCACGGGCCATTTCATAATATACATTTCGGTACATGAAGTAGTTTAGTCCGGCATAAGTTATTTGGGCCAGAGTTAATATGGATAATACAACCACCAGAAAGGTCTTCTTTTTAAGTTCGCCTGAATTATCCAGGAAGTCGATACGGGTGAAACATAAAAACAGGATTAAGGCTGCTAATGCAGCAATTATATCCAAATACTGAAGGCTTTTGGCCTTGGGCAGTGCAACCTGAGACTCAATTACCTTCTGATTAAATACCAAATCAATGCAACCTGCTAAATTATGTTCACGGTTTAACAGTGGTAAAAAGGTATGATAATTTCCCTCGAAGGCAACGGCCTGATATTCGCTCTTGGCCAGACTTTTCATATTCAGCTTCTCAAGCAGTTCCGGCGGCAGATTCTCATCCTTAGCCTTGCCCTGCTGATCATAGAGAACTTGCCCATTTGTAGCGATAACTCTAACCTTATCAATACCTGCTGAATTGTCTTTGATGTCAGACAGAATCTTCTCCATGCCGTTAAAATTATCCAGTGGTTTACCATACTTTAAAGCGTATTCAATGTTTCTAACCCCATCACCGCCGACCACAGCATAACTGGATACCAATGAATCCGTATAACTGCTCCTAAACGCAGATATGTTAAGTGCCCCGGTAAATCCCAAAACCAGAATCAGCAGCATCATAACTACCCCGAGCAGCAGTGCACCCTTTTTAAATGACATTGCTCTTCTCCCCCGGATCCTAAATTTCTCTGACTCTAACCTGAGAGCTCTCAGGAAATCACTTACTTGATTGACTGATATATCTCATCTGCCACCAGGAGAATCTCAAACGGAGGTTTATAATCTATTTTCCTGGCAACTTCCAGGTTTAAGGCAATATGAGGTACATTTTCATACACCTGCAGAAGTTTTCGAGATGAGGTTCCTTTTAGAATTTTAATCATATTATTAGCCCCGAACTCTCCTACCCCACTGAAGTCAGCCCGGGCTACGCTCATCAAGGCACCGGCGGTAACCTCTTCGGTTCCCAACTGAGAAAAAACCGGAATCTTCTTTTCATAAAATGGCTGCAACAATTCAGGTAACCGAGCCGGGTCGATGGGGGCCATGGTCAAATACATGGCGTCCACCTCTTGTGCCAATTGACGATGAAGTGCCAGCAGATCACGATAATATCTTTCCTCATCCGCTTTGTTTACCGGTTCCACAATCTGCATCGACTTCACCTCAAATCCCTGTTCCTTGGCCAACTCCTCGGCATCATCAACCGCGGCATATACTCGGCCCAGAGGTGAATTGGCATAAACCATTCCCATCCGTTTAAAATGAAAGAGGTCATAGAAAACCGTCATTTGGCGTTTATATACTCGGGCATCCATGTGCGCCCAGATATGATCACTGCCGGAATCATTTTCTGATTGTATGATGCCGGAGCGAACTGCATTACTGGTTGAAAATACCATTACCGGCACGGTGTGCTGGTCATTAGCTAACAGCTTTCCCGCTGAAGTTCCCATGCATATAACCAGGTCAATATCCCTTTGCTGGGCCAGGCGGGTTATTATGCCCTGTTTCTCGGGTTCACTCATCTCACTCAGGGTGTAATGACCGTCTTTAACAAACTCAAGATATGGTGAGATATCCCTGGTTGAAAGCCATTCCCACATGGCGGTGGTATCCAACTGCCCTTCCTGGTACGGTAAACCCTGGGTACTGGTAATCCATCCTGCTTTTTGCAGTCCTTGAATCAAACCATAAAGAGTTCCCGAGTAATTAATCCAGGGTTCCGTCTCACAATAAGCGATCCGATATTTATGCGCCAGTTCACTTTCTTGGTTGGAAACCCCATTGACGGCTACCAGTGGTTGGGGTATCACTAATATGGATAATGCGAGAATTAAGCAGGCACCTATTCTCAATAATCTTTTCATGATCTCCCTCCGGTTCAGGCTTTCTTGTAGGCCCACCAGCGTATCCGGGCCTTGGCGGCTGTAGTAGTTTGACAGCGAATACCGATACGGAAAGTGCCCCTATCCGGATACAGTACGCTTCCAATCGCCATACGCGGCACCAGTGATTCATAATTGCTCTTCTGGAAAACCTCATAAGCTCCATAGAAGATCTGTTCACTGTGCCCGGTTACCCGATGGTCTTCCTCTTTACTTTTCTCTTCTATTCCGGCTTCAATATAAACGGGTCCATTCCCGAGTCCATGCTCAATCTCCTCGGAAAAATAGCTCTTACCCGCTTTGGGATTGGCCTCCATATCAATTTCCACCACCCCGGTACTGATTAGGGTGGTTCCCAAGCGGGGCCTGGGTATCCCCAGGTTAAAATCAAGCTGATTATTTTCCGGATGATATCTGACATCCAGACGTGGTGTTTCCTCAGCATCCATTAAGTAAGCTGAAGCTTTAGTCTGGTACGGTCCCTGTGATTTGTCGGCCCCCAAAATGCCGAGGTTAAACAAATCAGACTGATTATAGGCATATTCATTAAAAGGAACCGGTTCCACCTTTTCAATCATAAAACTGGGTCCAATCTGGGTTAGACTGATACGAGCGAGATATATAGCCTGATCTTCCTGGTCCAGATACTGATCCAGGCTCAAATTAAGGTAATCATTAAGGATTCTTTCCCGAACGGGTTCAGCAACTATTTGCAGCACCTGGCTGCAATCAACTTCCGGCTCGACTAGCTTTTCGCCCATTTGAATGCGCATTTGGCGGTTTTTAACCTGCACATTATCAACCAAGCCGGCAGTAGTACCAGCTCGGAATGAATATTTAACCTGGTAAGAACATTCCTGTTCCTGCTCCGGTTCCAGGAAAGTAATCTTGCCCCCTTCTTTACCGTCAGCACCATAAATAAACTCTCCGCTCAATTCGTATTCAATTTTAAGCCGCGGTACCTGCAGCGTCTTCTCCACCATTAAGATAACCTCAAAAATGTCACCCGGATTCACATAGCGGGGGCACTTCTGCCAGATACGCAGCTGTTCATCGCTGTACAGGAGACTGGTATCCTCCCGCAAACGTGAGAAACCAAAGGTTGCTGGATCAGGAGCCTCCTCGCGGATAAAAAGATGATAACTTTCCTGAATACGATTATATTCACCGACTTCCTCCGGTCGGGTGGAAGACCCGGCTACTGAATATACGGGCTCCTTGCCTTTTTCGTCATAGGCAATGCACAGATAAATGTTTTTGGCATAATCATTACTGACAAAGCCATCAATCATGGATAATTTCTGGGTAACCGGTGAAGCCACAACAATTTCCCTGCCGAAGTAGTCAAGGGCCATACCTGTCTCAACCGAGATGGTCTTATCATCAACTGCTACAACACGCAAGCCGCATACCACACCAGCACCATTTAGCAACCGATTTATCATCCGGCGTTTATCATTAAAATACTTTTGCTCGGATTCAAAGTCTCTTACCGTGAGCAATTTACCATAAAAATAACGATTCCTTTCATGGGGATAATACCTGGGGTTTTTCACTTCACCCTCCTCCTTTCTGATAAGCCGCCCGTATAATTGAGTCCCCGGAAACTGTATCCTAAAGCGCCAGATTACCACTTTCCCTGTATCATTCACCAACCTCTGCTCCCCTTTAAAGCAGAACCTGTAAACAGCTATTTTAAATGAGCGTCAAGTTCCATACGGCTGTGCGTATCAAAACGGTTGTCCCGCCCCCGATCAACAATAACTGAACTAAACGGCATGGAAGATTTATTATCCAATCTCAATAGTGACAGCTCTGACAGATAGGTGTTGATACCTAAATAAGAATGCATATCCATGTACATCCAGGGCTGCAATACTACGAGATTAGCTTCCGTAAAAGCCGGCTTTTCTTCATCAATAATTTTCTGCAAAGTAGCTAACTGAGCCGAAGTTGGTACCTTATCCTGTTTCACTAATATGGTAAACCCATAAGGGTTCTGACCATAAAGTTGGGACATAATATCCTTAATTTCCTGTATCTCCTGCAGATATTTGTACTGGAAATGCTCAACGATAAAAGGTCTCTCTCCGGTATAGATAGCGATAATCTCTTCCATACCTTGGCGGGTACCCCGCATTTTATAAAGCGAAGGTGCCGCCATCAGCAAGCAACGAATTTGTTGTTCACTCCAGTTCTCATCCACCCTTAAATCCAGCCAGCTGGCCAACCAGTTTAAAAAGGGTCCAGAAGCTGCTTCCGGGTCAAATATTTTGCTTACCTGATCTATCTGTTCTTCCATCCCCTGCAGGAAAGTATCAAATAATGATAAGAAGCGTTCCAGGAAATCACGGCTGGTTTTATCCTCCTGATAAACAGCCGGCAAATAACTTAACAGCGACATACGCGGGAAATATATTCTAACCTTCTTTAAGACAGGCGTTCTGCTTTCACTGCCAATCAGTTCGACCTTTACCCACAGATAGCGTCCCCGGGCACTCGGTAACAGCATGTCCTGCGGATTAATCAGTTCCTGGATCCAAAGAGGCTCCAATAATCCCAGTTTTTCATGCAGCGGCAGACTCTGATCTGCTAAACACGCTTCGATATTTATTAGTTGGTCATCGATGACCACTTCTTGGTTATCATTGCTGAAATAACTAAGCCTGATCTGGGTATCATCCGGAATGTCAGCATCCAGGTTAATCCGATGCCACTCCATTTCCGGTACGGTGCTGTCCATCACCGGAAAAACGTAAACTCCGTGGGGTCGCTCGGTATGGTCAAATCGAATTCCCTCCTGCCGCTCCAGAATACTGAGTAAGCAGCGGTAGCGATCCCAGATATATATCTGGTTATTTTGGTCTACCCATAGTTGGTCGATGTTTCCGTGGTAAGCGGCTAGAGCCGCGGTTTCCTGTCTGGTAAATCCAATCCTCAAAACTCGCTTACTGTCTTCAGTATCTGAATGATAACTGACAGCTGTATAGACATTGCCGTCATTATCAACACCCAATCCAGTAGCTTGAGACGGCAGGGAAAGACTGTCTTCATCAATCAGATTGCCGTCGGGTGTGAAAATCCATAGTTGGCCGGTTAAGCTGTCCATAACATAAAGCTTCCCTTCCCGGCCTGAGGAAGCCACTACCCGATCGCTCCTCACCGGCGATATCGGCTTTGACAGGTGAAAGCCCGACGGTACAGGTAATCTGCGTACCTGCCCATCAAAGGTAACTTTAAGTATTTCCAGCGGAATTTCACCGGTTACATTAGATTGCTCCCTGTAATTAACCAGTGAATATTCCGGCACCGTGATCACAAACAGCTGTTCTGTCTCATTCGCTGCCATGGTCAGGGGGTCACCGCCATAGAATTCACGGTTAATCCAAAGAATCTGCCCATTAGATGCCGATATGGCAATAATTGCCGCCCGACTGTAATCCAACACAAATAGTGTATTAGCGGCAAATTGCATACACGTATCGGAGCTGAATAACCCATGTCCTTCTTTTAATAAAAGGGTGGTTTGGTGATTAAGAAAATCATAAAGCCATAGGTTGGTGGCCTGATCCAGCAGGAACAACAGTCCGAATGGCCCGCTGCACAGACTGGTAATCGGTTCCGTTATACCCGAATCAGACTGCAAAATAGTACGGTATAAACAGTATTTTTGGTCCGTCATCAGACTGACCCCCTGCTCACTGAGCATAAGGTTGTCATTATGGCCGCGATCCCAATCAGATTTTTTATTCAGCGCCAAAAAACTAAATTTACCGTACATCTAAGTCAATCACACCTCTCAAGGACAGTTACCTAGAGATCTTTGCGGTTGATTATCTCGATTTCATGGTCACCCGGATAGACTAATCCACAGGGAGGAAGTTCAACATCTCCACTGAGTTCCCGACGTATCCCACTGCCTTCGGCAATCAGCCACAACTCTTTTACATACTCCACTCCCGGAATATTATTAATAACTTCATAAATGTCGCCCCGGTAAACAGTGCGGCCAAAGGGCCAGCCTCGGCTCCAATCATCCCGATCCAGGGGCTGTAAAAATCGGTTAAGTTCTTGAACAATTTTTCTCTGTCCCCTGACGGTTCCTGAGGCTACCACCACTACCGCAGACACACTCACCCGGACATAGTCGGGATCTACAACATGAACTTCGGTAGTCAAAAGCCGATGGCGATTCAGATGCCTTAGAACAGTTTCCCGGAACCCGGTGCTGGGGAGTGGCGTCAGGTTTTCACTGTATGGCATTACGGCCACTGTTACCTGTGCTTCTGCGGTCCGGTCAGGGTAATTTTTCAAACCTGGTTTATAAAGCGGAACTGCTTTAACCCGTGCTACCCTAAGTCCAGGAGTCTGCAAGGCCAGTATTTCAAAATCATCAGCCGTGACTGCCCGATGTGGGCTTTGCCGTTCGGCTTTAAGCCGCTGCTTGGCCTCAGCTATAGTTTCCCGGGCGGTTCCTCCATAAGCTGGCCGGCGATTGCCCACACCAAGAGAAGCCAGTTCAGCTTCGTCGCTAATCAGCTTATTTATTTCGTGTTCTTTAACATTGCCCCTGAGGCCTCCGCCAATTTTATAGCCCAATACTAGAAGATTGGGTTCGTCGGCCCGGTCCGGAATTATTCCATTCTCATTGTTGCCAAAGCAAATCAGACTCTGTTCGGCATCTACAATATAGTGGCGATCAAATGAACTTGACGCTGTGAAGTCATCCACAGCTTTCCAGTCCTGCCACAGTATTTCTCCGCAAACCGGTGACCTCTTGCCCACTTGCAGAATCAAATCCGACTCTAATAAGGGGGATCCAGGTAAATCAAAAGACTGCCCTGGCAGACCATTACTTTGCCCTAACCAGCGTTGTTCTTTAAACCCGGGCTGGTAAGATATAAGACGAATATTATTGCTCCCCGCCGGAGGTATCATTCCTTTATGATTATCACCGAATTGAATTATTAACTCCTGATTACCGTTTGGTTTAAGCAGAAATACCCTATCATCAGCATTACTTTGTGAAAAATCAATGACCTCATCCCAGAAAACCCAATTTCCACTGGTATTCCTTACCTGCAGCTCGTTATTACCATAAACCGCCAAACTGCTGTCTGCCTTAAACTGCATATTCATCAGACCACTGCTGGAAAACTCCTTAACCTCACTTAATGTAGCCTGTTGTTTGACCGGAACCGTATTAAAGCAGATGTCTTCAATCCGAGGTGACAATTCTAATACATCATCTTCCAAACAACAGCTGAGCCAAAACCGCTGCTGGTCAGCTGCTGGACCAATCGCGGCGGCCTCCATCGCATCAGGAATGACAAATTTAATCCGCCCACTGCGATTAAAGTGCAGGCTTTCATCCAGCATAATATTCAGGGGTTTCCAGCCATTCCAGCCATAATAGCTCCAACTGATACGAGCCGGGGGAACAAAGTCATTTTCCTGGTCCTTCGTCGGACCTGGTTTGATCGGATAGCTTTCAAACAAATGAATCGCCAGGCATAACTCAAGGCCGGTCGGCAGTGCCTGATCCAGCCCGATTAGCAGCCGGTTGCCTTTTTGGGCATTACGGCCAAAAGCATAATAAAATAAGCCGCCAGTCTCGTTGAAGGAGGTAAAATCACGGTAGTCCTTTTCGGAATATACTAAAACCCTATCTATATGATAAGGAAGCAGCGTAAGTGACTCAGTAGTTTCAAATATCTGATCACTAGCCGCTAATTGACTACCCGTCGGCAAGGACATCATTCTATGTACATCGCTGAAGGTAACATCGGTTCTTGCTGATTCTGTACCACCCGGCTTTATACCTAAAAGTTTAAGAAACTTCAGTTCATTCCGATCTGTAATTTGATTGAGATAATACTGCTGCATCTCCGTAAGCCAGGCTAACATTTCGATTAATGTAATCCCCGGGTCATGATAGTTTTCGTCAGTCCACCCAGAAAATAACTGGGGAATCATTTTTCTGGCGTCTTCAACTATATCCTGGAAGTACAGATCATCCAGTTCTGGCAGCGGCAACATTAAGCTTACCTCCTGACCACTTTAGCTCCGGACTTTAACCTTAACCTGATGCTCGCCGTTTAATACATAACCATGCGCAATAAAATTCAATTGATTGGGATCAATTTCAATACGTTCCCCGTTAACCAGCTTGTGAACCGTCATTGAGATATTCTCGATATAATTAACCTCACTAATCGATTTTAATAAAGTGTACATAACCGAAATATGTGGGTATTCCCCTATATTCCAACCTCGATCAGAGGATTGCGGCTGCAGGAACTCGCGTATCTTGGTTAGTGCTTTGGTCTCCACCGAAACCATGTTGTCAATATTGTTGGTAACTAATACAGCAATTGCAGATATTTCAAGATACAGCGGCTCAATAACTTGAAATTTTCCAGGGTGCAGAAGGTTACCGCTGGTTCTCTGGTAAAGATATCGCTCAACCTCCTGTTTGAGAGCAGGGAAAGTCAATGAAGCTGTAATACCGCCACGAGGCAGCACTACCAGGGTAATACAGCCGCTTTCTCTCTCCCCATGCCAATTAGTGTTGGGCAAACACTTAACCCGGGCCACGTTTCTGGATACCTCGCGAGCCATTATCTCAAAGTCTTCAGCAGTAACCGCCCGGCCATAATTTTTCAAGGTCTGGGGGCCACGGCGCATGGCTTCATCTATACTCTCTCGGTCGCTTCCGCCGCAGGCTGCCTGGGGGTTAAATACCCCATCAATGTAAGGAAGGGAGTCACGCAGCAGATTAATTTCCTGAGCGGCTATATTGCCCTGGTTACCACCGCCGACCCAGTACCTCACCTCGATATTGTTGTTATTATCCCGAGGTGGAATTTTGCCATGCTGGTTATCACCAAAACTAATCCTCCCCGAAGAACGATCCATGGTATAATGACGCGCACCAACTGCCGAAAGGCTAAGATCCTCCACCCGTTCCCACTTAACCCATAATTCCAGGAGATTGCCCCAATCGTCACGAAGTTCTCGCTTTATTAAATTCTTATCAGACAAGAGGGCTTGTTTTTCCCATTCATCAAGGGATTTTGCTTCCTCCACCCATACCTCTTCTGTAACTACTGGTGTACGAGGCAGGTCAAAGCCGAAATAAGCTTCACCACCCGGGTTAGACAACATTACACTAGCCGCGTTTTCCTGCTGGACAACCTGAGTAGTATTCATATATAAGCCTTTAACCATCGGCAGGACTGGCCGGTTTTCCACACGGCCAAATTTGCTGTCATAATTTACTACCCGCATCCAGTACAAGCTGCGGCCAAAAATAGTCATTCGCGTAAAGTCAGGGGGTCCGCCAAAAACCAGAAGCCCGCTGCTGCTCAGGTTGTTAGTTTTATCTAAGGCTTCGAGCTTTGACCATTTAGCCGTAAAGGTACTCTGACTCGAATATTCCCAGTCGAGGGCCGGGCTGTCGTCCGGATCATAAGATCGCTCCCGCAGGGAGAAAAACATACTTATCGGGCCTTTGAGCGGGGGCTGTTCAAACCCCAAATAGGTTGCCGGACAAGGTAAATCAAGTTCCTTTAACGGTTGAGCTGGATTAACCTTATTTTCCTTAAGCTCCTGATACAGATCATGGTACTCAAGATTGTTTAAGCTTATAAAAGAGGTTGGTCTAATGCTCTCATTTGTATAACGGTAACTCATCTGCACTTTTTCCATCCGGGGAACCTGATACACCCCATTGGGTGCATAAAGATTGTAAATGCTTAACACCCGGGCTCTTATCCAATAGTTCATCTGATCGTTCACCATACCGAGCCGCATATCTTCGGGGCATCTAAAACTGATGGTCTTACCCCGTTCAGAAGGCTGCAGGAATATATCTTCATATTGAGAGTCTTTAAAGAGGCGCATCCATCCATTGCCGTTCCAATATTCCCACACTACTCGCTGGATACGAATGTTCGGCTTTTCCGGTTCTACCAGGGCTGATCTTTTCATAATCATCTTCCACTCAATAGCTGGAGTACTGCCATTACTCAGCATGTGTGGCTCATGGGTTAATTTGAAAGATATACTTATGTCGGCTTTCTTTTTAGAGAACGCTTCCTCACTGGCCAGGTAAAACGTATCATAAAGGCCGAAAAACTCACCCATCGGATAACAATCTTCCACATTTAGGGGTATATCATTGTAAAACATCAGCTCTGGAACCAGGCTGGATTCATCATCTTCTGCCAGAGTTGCCGCTTTAATGTTAACTGCATCAATCTCAATGTTGGATAAGGCCTTGATTTTCCCTGGCTGTACCCGGCAGCAAAGCCAGCGACTATTAACACCATTCACCTTGGTAAAATCAATAAGCCCGAGCTCATGCTTATGCAAAATAATTCGGTTAGACTTCACCGCCGCTTCAGTAAAAGGCTGCCAGCCTGTGCCATTGTAATATGACCATTCAGTATACTCAGGATTTGCCAGTAATTCACTGTTCTCTAGTTCCTGGAATTGCTGTCGGGAATTGATGACTTCCAATTCCAGGCTGGCTCTCCCCCGAATATTAAGTAAGTCAGCTTCACCCAAATAAAAACTGTGCTGTTGAAGATTCGCTCCGTTAAAGCTGTCCATTAGTGAAAACTCCTGACCAGAAGCATCCGGATTATCGATGAGGCTGGCTGCCGGCAGTTCCACTACCCGATCATATTCACCGCTGCTGTTAAATATCGCGATGGGTACCGCTGGACTCACTAACAGATTGCTTTGGGTTTCGAATACCAGCTGCTCCCCAGCTTTGGTATTAGCCAGTGCCTGGGTTCCGGCTGGTACCAGAACAGATTCGCCATCCTGTGAACTCAGTCTAAAAGTGAGGAAGGAAACCGCCGGGCAGGCTGGAAGCAAACTTATATCCATCATATTAAGAAAGGCGGCCAGATTCCGGCGAGGAACCTGGTTAAACCGCTTAATTGTCCCATCCAACATCCGGCTGAATATGAGGAATAAGGCTGTGCCCGCATCCGGATCTTCCGGAGAAAAGCGCCACTCCGGAGTATAAAAAGGCAGCATTGCCTTTAATTCCTGTATAATTGCTCTGCTATCACGTTGATCCAGGGGTGGAAGCATATTCTCCCTCCGTCAAAAAAGCCATACTGGCTGGAATTTTTACCGGGTACCTTCGTTGATGTAGAAGGGATAAACTAAATTAAACAGGTTATTGGTTGATCTTACGGCGTATTTGATATTAATCCATAACTGTCCGGAGTTGGTGTCAGCCTCAACCTGTACCTCAACCTTAGTCACTCGAGGTTCCCAGGCCAGGATGGCATTTTTTAAGTCAGCTTCAATTACTCCCAGGGTAGTGGGGTCGGTCAGGCCAAAAACGAAGTCATTAAGTCCACTGCCGAAATCAGGCCGCATAACTCTTTCTCCGCGGTAGGTCATAATGATAATCCGAATAGCTTCGGCAATATCATCTTCGCCTTCAGACATCTTAATGCGCCCGGTTACCGGATCAACCTGAACCGGGAACTTCCAGCCGCGTCCTAAAAAGTTACTCATCCCTATCCCCCTAAGCCACTGGCACTAGTTGATCTTGACCATAGCACCTTTGATATTCACCATGCCCCCAGCCTTAACATCCAAGGTGGCATTGGCATTCAGCTTTAAAGCCGTAGTTGCCTGAATATCAATCTGGTTGGCTGATATCTTTAGATTGCCGGCAGGTGCATTGATCGATATATTACTGCCATTTATCTCAATAACGCAGGAATTCACTTTAAGCGTTACCTTGCTGCCAGCCTTTAATTCAATACTGTTAGCCCCATTATCGATGGTTAACGTATTTTGGGCATTGTCGTCCTTAACTTCAATCTTTTTATTAGCATCATCCAATACCAGCTTCTTACCTTTGGGAGTATGAAGTTCGATACTTTCTTTACCCTGGGTGTCATTCAAGATCACTTCATGTCCTATTCGGGTCTTAAATTTACGGATGTTTACTTTACCGTCAGCAATGGCATTGGCCTCCGGAATCTTATCCTTACCATTCCACAAGGCTCCAATAACGATAGGCTCCTCCACATTACCATGCTGAAAGGCCAGTAATACTTCATCATTAACCTCGGGCAAAAAGAATATCCCCCGTTCGGGGCCGGCCATGGGGGTAGCAACTCGAATCCAGTCGCTCTCCTGTGCAGTATCCCACAGCACATACTTCACCTTTATCCGACCCTTTTTATCCGGGTCATTAATATTAGTTACAATTCCTACGGTTACGCCGGTAACTTTAGCACTATTAAGATCGCTGGGGGTTGGCAGTGAATAAACAATATTCAAATGGCGTTACCTCCAATCGATATGGTGGTGGTGTACCCGGATTCATCAATACAATGTCGGGCCGACAAAACATAATACTGCTGACTGAGCTCTGAGCCCAATCCCGACAATTGTATGAATTTGCCTGCCCTTATCTCGGGCATACCAATACAAGTCGCTTCACCGCTAACCAATTTCATGGCACTTCTGTCCTTAATTGCTTTAGCCTCGATCTCCAACTGATTTTGCGTCCGGGCTTCCGAAAAATAGTTATCTTCCACCTTGCCCAGCAGCTTATTTAACAGGGCAGTCCCGTCATCACCTGAGCCAATCTTACTGATTGATCCAGAAACTCCTAACAGAGCCGCTTTAGTTTGGGGATCCCAGCTCCTCACCTTCACAGTTCCGGTTTGATCACTGATGTCATCTTCCAGGTACAAACTCAGCAGGGTCTGCCCCCAGACCAGGGTAACGGATGACGAGCCCGCACTCGGAGGTTTACGAAAATGTGCTTGATCGCCGCTGACAAAGAACTCATAACCGTTTCTCTCGGCCAGCCAGCGGAGAAACTGATAATTACTTACCGCCACCTGCTGGAGTGTGGTGTAGACTATGCTGGTGCTGTCCACTTTGGCGGTAAGTCCACCTTCACTTATTAATTGGGAGGCTACATCACTGTCTTTTACATCCTTGAAAACCCGTGATTTAACCCCTTTCATCAACTTAAACGATTTGTCCATCCCGGAAACCACTACTGTAGTTTCCTCTTCCGGGGTCAATTCATAGCGTAATGAAGTAATATAACCCTTAAATACCGTTTCGAGAACATCAACATATCCGGGTTTTATCTCTATTTCTTTGCCGATAGCGATATTAGCCAATTGAAATTGTTTAATTAACGGACTAAACGCATTGACCACCCTGAAGCTGAACGAATCGGCTTTATCTAAACTGTTTTCTATGGTCAGGTTGTGAATTATTAAATGAGATTCTTTAAGGTCCTGGCCATCAATCAGTATCTGAAAAGCAGGGGCCACGAATTCTTTATACTTGGTGGTCAAATCTGAAACTGCATAAGTTCTGTTGTCAAGTATGGTTAAATCGGACATAATTCTACTCCAAGGGAGGGATAATTATCTTACTGCCAGCCTGTACCAGCCTGGGATTGGCGATGCCGTTAGCCCTGGCAATTTCCCTCCATCGTCCCGGATCTTCATACTCTCGCGCCGCTAACATCCAGAGCTGTTCTCCCTGTTTTAAAACCTTCTGTTTGGTACGGTCGGATGACTGCCGCGGTGTTTGCTGCAGTTGTTCCTTAACACTCTGCCATTCCCGCATCTGCACATTTAAAACTGCTCTTACCGGGATTCCGGAATCTAAGAACATAGTAAATCTCTGAGTGATTTTTTCCATAACCCCTCGAAAAACTACTGAACCCCAGATAAATCTGCATATGGGGGGTACATGCTTATCGCTGTCAACCTCAAGTAATCCATATACTTTTTTGGTGTAATTTCTCACATCACTCTGTTTTTCAAAAGTATCAAAAAATAATTCCATAGCCAGAGTATCAGAATCACCGCTGATAAATTGGGGAACCGTTGAGGATAAGCCTGGCATGGTATGAAACGCATATTTATTTTCTTTGGCTATCGTGTATTCGTTCGGATTAAATAACACTTCGATTGATTCGTTAGTACTTTCCACTAATATGGTGGCTTTCTTAAGCGGCATTAGGGGAAATCACTCCTTTTCCACTATCTTAGAAGCCCCGGCATTGCCGATCTCTTTTCATCCGTTGTTCAATTTCACGGTAAACACGATCAGCAATTTTTCTTATTTCGGTAGAACTAAACTCAACATTCCTCGCCTCGGGCAGCTGCATCATATACTCGGTATTTATCACTGGATTTTGCCTGTCCCTGTCATTGGATTTAGCCTCTGCCGGGATTGTCCTTTCCCGCCGGTAATCAAAGCTAATCCCGGTACCCAGGGTTGAGTATGATAGTGATCTTTTATCAATATCTTTGATACCACGATGTCTTATGATATCTTGATCAGCATTTTGGAAAAGCCGACCATGGTTTTGTCTCTCAGTTTGGGAGGTCAATACCCCGTTATGTTTTCTGTTTATCCCGCTCTCTCTATTTGGGCTGGTTCTAAGGCTTGTCCGGCGTAACACCTTTTCGTTAAACCGATTACCATAAGCACCATGGTCAATCCTCGGGGAAGCCACTATATTGGCGGCTGCTGGACTAACCTGACTGCTAAAACCAGCTGGCACATCTGACATTAGCTGCCCGGCCGATAATAATACCCGATCGATACCTGCCCGGATACCCGGAAAAGGTTCATCCTGGTTATACTCTGCCGGTGTTTGAGACCTTAATGTAACAGGTTCCTGTATTAACGTAGTTAATATAGGTCTGCCCACACCCAAATTACAGTTGAAATCCCTGATTCCCCAGCTCCCTGAATGATTTCGCTTCAACTGTCTATGGTTAGCGGAGACCACCATTCCTTTAGGGTTTTTAGTACCTATCATTGTTGTGAGAACCGTTATCCCCAAATTAAAGCCCGGGATTGTTTTTGGGTGCAGCAGACGTTTGGTCAGACTGCTGACTTTCCGAACAGGTTCTGCTTGACTTAAAATCAAATTATCTGCTGAATACTGGATTCCCTTCAGCGTCGATGGGGCTTCCCTCTTACCTGTATCACCAGGCATAGTACGCAATCCTACAGATAAATCCGGCAGCCAACCGGCAAGCTTCTTACCTGTTCGCTGATCCAGCATAAAGGTTTTCTTGTTGACTATTCCACACAAGTCAGACAGCGGGCGTGTCGGCCACCTGTCAACCGATGGCCTGGCTGCACTGTATCTGCCCTCAGGCAAATATGGAGAAATACTTTGGCCCTTAGTTTTCTCCTTCCGTCTAATCACCGCTGCGGTAGATTGAGAACCCGATACAGGCTGCGGGTTTCTTACCGGAACCACCCTCTGATTGAACTGGTTTGGATGATTTCTATTGCGGAAATACCAAACATTGTTAGGCCATTGTACTGTCAGCCTGGCCGGATTAACACTGGCTGAAGCTCTTGGCGACAGGGTTATACCCGATCTTTGATAAACTCTTGATCCGGGTGCACCCCTTTGATACCAGGAAGCTCTTGCCCGTTGAACTAATCCCCGTTTCTGAACAGATGCCAGTGGTATATCTATGTTTAGTTTTCGTTTATGTCCTAATTCAGGAGCTAAACTTTGTTGTTGAATATAACCATCTGACGGTTTTGTTAGATCCTGTTGGGGATAAGCCTTCGCCATCGGTTTATATTCTTGCTGATTATATATTTCTATTTCCGGTTGTCCTAAGGGCTGGTTTTTTATCCAATAAGGTTTTTTGGCCATCTTTAAATCATAAGGGACTGCTTTGGGTTCTTCGGATATATTTGCTGCGCTAACCGCCTGTGTATTAGCAAATAAGCCAATTCTTATGAGTTTATGTCTATCAGCTATAGAACCAATAGCTAATGGTATCCATAATGGGTTATGGGATTGGGCTTCAAATTGGAATACATCAGCAGCAAAAACATTTGACATAAAATTCTTCGGATACTTGGGGGCAGGGTGTATGGTCATATTCTTAACCACTGGCCGGAAAGAAGGCTGTACATTGATACCCGGCTGTTCAGCACCCTTGAATACTGGTGTACGCCGCTTCTTGGTCAAAACCCCAGCCAGTCCTTGTCCGTGCCACCGGATTCCAGCTGTAAAATTATATAACCAGGGTGCTGCAGCCGAACCTGAAAGCAAATTTTCTTTTCCCTGACTGGCTGATAGGTTGCCTGATAGTGTATTTCCATTCCTCCTGATTATTGATTGACGGATCCATTCAGTTGGCACCGTAGCCGCACCCTGATGGTCACCGTTTTTATTACGGTTAAACCCAGTGCCGCCAATTACTGCTCTTATTTCAGTCGAGGATGGTTGTCGATAGTATAGATTGGCAGGTATTACATCCGCCCCCTGCAATTTACCGGCAAGTAATTGATGAATGCTATCATTTCGGTCACGGCTGACCGACAACCCGGCAGGGGGTATATGCTTATCCAGTATAGTTACCGAATGCCTGATTATTGATGATGCCTTTCCGGTTATTAATTGTTCGGCTGCATATATACGGTCAGCTACTGACCACGGCGAAACAGGTTTTCCAGCATTGGCTCCTGGCAGAACATTTCTTAGGATGGTATCAGGCACATTCCAATTATTGAATTTATAATATTCTGCTACTGCTTGGTTATAATCGGAACTACTACTTTTTTCGGGTGTTATTATACCGGTATCTTTACCGGGTATGGCCAATCTTTTCCGTTGTAGGGGAACCGGCTTAATGGTGATACCGTGATTTATCTTATAAGTAAAGGTTGAATCCGGTTTACTGGAATGATACCTTTCCGCGTCCGTTGCGGCAATTATTCCTGTAGTCTGGGCCCGCCGAGAAATTATCCCCAAAATACCATTACCTGCAGGTGCCAGTCCGTACCCGTTCGGTTCGCGTTGTCCCGATCTTAGTCCAAAATCTACAGGTATAATGTGGGTTGAATCAGCATCACCTGGTAATTTAACCACTGGTACCTTACGGGTATTTTTCTGCTGTAAGCGATCTAAAATCCACGGTTCTGTAAGCAGGATCATCCTGTTTTCAGGCGGTAAATAAACCTGCTCGGTGGAACGATGCCCAGTGTATAAAAAAGTCTTATTACCGGTAACGTTATGGCGTGTGGATTCGTTTAAGTAATATTTGACCGATGAATCTTTGGTATTACTAATTTTGTTTTTCTTATTTGTTGATTGTTGTTCAAACAAAAACAGCCGCAGTGCTTTCTCCAATGAGGACGAGAAGAACTGTGCCCCCTGGCTGCCAGTTAAGAATACTGAATGACGAAAAAGCCGCCCCCCGATTTTCTGGTGGTCAGCCCCCTTGTTTTCCAGTATCAGTTTAAGGTTAACCATTAGCGAATCAGACGCAGAATATTTATCAGCATTACTTCCCTGCCGCCAGATAAAAGAAACCGATCGAAAAGGATATACCCCGGTCTGCAGGTATTTATTCTTGATCCGTTCGGCAAATGTCTGCTTCTGATTGCTATTATTGGTCCTTACTATTTTTTGTTTTTGCGGCAACAGCATCTTAGATTCCCCCAGAGGAAGCCATGATCTGAACCAGTGTCTCAGCCGCCGCCATTATGATTTTTTAACCGTTAATCCCTGATGAACAATTTCCAGGGATTCGATGGCCACCTCAATGGCATCGGCTTTTAGCTGTGGCCCCACCCATTTAACCGGATAAGACTGCAAAAAATTCCAGCGGTACTTTTCTTTCCCACTGGCATCAAGCAGGATAATGGAACCGTTTTTACGCTGAAACTTACCCTTGATAGTCGCTTCATACCAGTTCCAGAGCTCAGAACCGTTGGTAAATCCACGTCTTAAAACCAGAGGTGGGTACTTACGTATCGTCACAAAGTGGTGTTCGTAATCATTGACCCCGCCCTCGCGGATAACCTGATACTCCGTCTCGGCTTCCAGTCCTGAGACTTCTGAAAAATCCGCAACGAGAAGCCCATCAAGCTCAACCTTAAAGCGAAATGCTACCCCGGGGTCTTTTCCAGATCTCGACACCTTATTGGTCACCTCTTGTTAAAAACATCAAACATATTTTCTGGTTCATCATTGAGCTGACGATTAATACGAGAAATCTCTTCACACCAGCGACGGCGGTCACGGTGCTCCATATTCATAATTTGGTCATGGGGCCAGTGAAAGTAATAAGCTATAAAGGCAACTTCCTGCCAAATACGCTCTACCGGATAGCGTTTCATTCCACTGGTCATCTGATAAAATTTACTTCCGCCTCGAACTCATGCTCACATTTGGGGCAAACCACCCTGATATTGGGGGTTTCCATCTCATTAATGCGCTGGTAGAAATCCTGTAGATAAGCCATATCGGCGGTAAACAATTTTTCAATGGTTTTAGTATCTATAGCTCTGAGATCACCCAATTTGGTAACCACCCGCGATAAAACTATAATCGAGAGATAACCCGGATTTTGCTGAACACGGGGATCGCGTAAAGGTAATACTTCATCAGCTGCTGTAGCCAGACGCATTACCCCTTTACGATGCAGGTTACCCTGTTCGTCGATATAACCTTTGGGTAATTCAAATTCAAATTCAGTTTCAAAGGACACTGTATTATCCCCCGTTCGGGCCGCCTCTTCAGCGGCTTTTTGATTTACACCTTTTTTGGCTGCCATTTAAATACAACTCGTTTCTGATTAGGAGGGAAAGGCGGATATAAATATATATCCACCTTTCTCGCCGTAATATTTTAGCTATTTAGATCTAAGGAAACCTTCATAAGCCAATTCCAGAGTTTCAATCAGAACTGATGATTCACTGGCATTGAAATTAGAAGACACGTATTTGCAGGGCCAGGCATCATAGAAAGTCCATACCGCCAATTCAGCCTGCTGATCATCAACCGCCTTTATGGTTACATCCTTGCGTTCAACCGTTCCGGTGTTACCTGGCTCACCCTTAAACCATTCGTAAAGTTCCATATTATCGGTTACACCCTGTTTCAGTGTAACGGTAGGATTGTGCAGCAGACCCGGAAGCTTCCAATAACCCGCATTCATGTCGCCGCTGCGGAATTCTATAACATCGTAGGAGGCTTCGATGCCTACAACCTCCGTAAAATATGCTTCGGTAATTCCATCTATTTCGATAGAAAAGCGATAACTCCTAAAGGGATCAACGCGATCAGCCATTTTTTACTCTCCTTTCAACCTCTATTCGCTATCAGCAGTCTTTTGAGTGATTCTGAAGATGACAAACTCGGCCGGTTTGACGGGGGCAACACCGATAACACATATCAGGCGGCCATTATCAATGTCGTCCTGGGTCATGGTGGTACGGTCTACCCTGACAAAGAATGCTTCGTCCGGGGTACCGCCCATGAGTGCGCCACCTCTCCAGACACCCAGCAGGAAGCTGTAGATAGTGCGCTGAACCCTGGCCCATAGTCTCTCATCATTTGGCTCAAACACAACCCAGTTACTGCCGTTCTTAATTGACTGCTCCAGGAAGATGAACAGCCTTCTCACGTTGATGTACTTCCAAATCGCATTGGAACTGCAAGTCCGGGCACCCCAAACCCTTATTCCCTGACCAGTAAAAGAGCGGATCAAGTTAACACCCTTGGGATTTAAGATGTCCTGTTCCCCTTTATTGTACTGGCAATCGAGTCCTACGCATGCCCGAACCACTTCATTGGCTGGTGCTTTAAATACTCCGCGGGTATTGTCTGAACGTGCATAAATACCAATGATGGAACCGGAAGGCGGAATAAATATATTACGTTTATCCAGGGGATCGAATACCTGCAGCCAGGGATGATAGAGGGCTGCATAATCAGAGTCAAATATATTGCGGTGTTTCTGAACATCAGCTACACTTTTTAATTCCCGGGGAATATCAAGAACCGCAAAACGGCTGGTCAGGTTTTCGCAGTGAGCTACCAGAGCTAACTGGACATTGGGATCGGTCACACCGGGAACCGCCATGATGCTGACCTCATCATTATCGATAAAAGCCTTGATACCAGTGCGCTTGCCTGGACCGCGATCTTCACCCATAAAGTCAGCGGCGGAAAGAGCGCCCAAAGAACCATCGCTGCCGCCGACAAGGGCCATCCAGAATTCTTCTTCACCTGCTTTATCACCAGCGATAATATCAAAAGGAACCCCAACTGGTGCAGCCGGATTATGCTCCACTTTGATCAGAGCTGAACGGGTTAATCTCTTCTCTATATAGTTAGCTGCTGCGGCATTTAATGACAGGTTTTCATAAGTTTCCGAATCACTGCCATAAAACACCTGCATGCTGAATTCTGAGGTATAAAGCAGTTTGGTGGGAAGCAGTTGCTTATCAACAACATTTCCCTGCAGAGGATCTTCTAACTCAATGACATTATCCTGAGATTTAACCACATGGGTATAAGATCTGCTCTTACCATTGTCAAATACGACTACATCACCGACATTAAACCCGGCGCTGTTTTTAACCCGATAAGTTTTCTCTCCAAGCACTTCCAAAATTGGAGTTTTGGCTTTGCTGGCGGGAGTAAATAATATCCTGACTTTATCTCCCCACATACCTGGATTGCGGGCCCAAATCCTTAGAATCTGTGCATCCTGGTTTTCCTCAGTAAAATTACAGGCTGCTTTAGCATCGGGTGGAATGACCCGCATTACATAGCAGCGTGATCCGCCGTTAATAAAGAAATGTTCGACTGCATAAGCCAGATAGCGGTAATCAGCAAAAGCATTTTCAGACAAATAACTACCAAAAATTCTTAAGAAATCGCCAAAATTGGTAACCAATTCGGGCAACCCTTCAACCGGTCCCTTCTCTGCCAGACCGAGGAACCCGGCGGTACTGGTGCTGACGCCCTCCATTGGTTTGCCACCACTTTCAAACTCCTCAACATAAACCCCTGGTGATAAATACTCCGGCATTCATTTCCGGTTGCTGAGTTGTTACACAGTTGTCCTTACACCTGTATAACCCAGAAACCAGGCCCCTCCCTTCCAAATTAGAATGACTATACTATCAGTTAAGCTTCTAAATAGCCGTTCTGGTATACGAATCTCATTCACCAAAAACAGAAATCTTAACTGATTTTCTTATTGTAAGAATCCAGCTTATCACTGCTCTCGGCGAGTATGCAGATAATCAGAGCGGAGTTAACATGTCCTAAAACTGCTGTCAACTCACCTCCTTAAATCTACTTGCTCCGGTGGTCTGGCAAATTCAGAAGCTTTACTCCCCAGTTACGAAATATATATAAATGTATATTAATAACTCCGGTTAACAATTAGTTAAATTATTAAGTTAAATGAATGATGAGACATTACTTTAACCAAAAGGTCGTCGATAATCATGTAAAACAGTTTATCGCAAATTATGGCCCTTTCCATAAATCAAGGCCCGCCTCCATCCATATATATGGAGTATTGATTATTACCGCCCTCTACAGCAGAATATATGCCCGTTACTCATCAATTAATCTTAATACCCTATAATTTTTATAAATGGTATTATCTGTACCACTTTTTCTTGTATGTTATCACATATATTGTTAGATTGAATATATTAAAGAATATCTAAATTCGTGTATTTCTATGGAAGATTCTCCTATAAAGAAATTTACTTCTTTAATTTTGTATTAGAATCAACACAGTAATTCATAAATTGTTATTAATAAATATTCACCTCGGAAGATACAGCCTTAAACTGATTATCTTTGCTCTCAAAGGAGTTCATATGCGTATAAGATGGATAGATATGATTCTGCTGGCTGCACTGGTACTTGTGGTTAACGCTCCGCTGTCAGGATGCTTAAACCGCGTAAGCAGCAACAGAGATATTAAAGTGATGATTCCTTCAACCTCAATTGTCTTTGCTGATGCCGAGTGGGAAAGCATAAAGATGCATAGTCGGATTGCTGGATATATCATTGAGCATGGTTATGGTTATACTCCCAGGTATTTAACTGGAGAAAACCTGCCGCTTTTTAAAGCCCTCAATCAGGGTGATGTTGATATTATGATGGAAGTCTGGACGCTGGATTACCCAGTATTATGGAAGCAATTATTGAAGGACGGTAAAGTAAAGGCTTTGGCCACTAATTATATCGGCACTCAGGGCTGGTACATTCCTGCTTACCTGGCAGAAGGAGATAAAGAACGCGGAATCGAACCGCAGATACCTAATATTAAAAGCGTTTTCGATCTGCCAGCTTATCAAAAGTATTTCAAATTATCCGCATCCAGCAGCATGGGAATCATTTATAACGCCCCTCGGGGTTGGCCAGCTGAAGAAACTAATAAGAAAAAGTTTAATAATTATTTTCTCTTTACATCATTTACCCTGCTGCCCGGTGATTCTGAAGCCGCCTTGGCCGCAAGCCTGGATAAGGCTTATGCC
The DNA here is from genome assembly GCA_050259135.1 of Methylocystaceae bacterium. Taxonomy (GTDB): domain Bacteria; phylum Bacillota; class Syntrophomonadia; order Syntrophomonadales; family JBLNAA01; genus JBLNAA01. Next base: position 46,994 of record JBLNAA010000160.1, read on the forward strand.
CGGGGAAATGCCTGGCTTGGTTATGCTCGTGACCCCAGTATGGTAACTGCCGGCCATAAAATGCTGATGCTCCGCGAGGAGCCTTATAATGAAGAAATCTGGAATGCTGACCGAATGTGCGCCTACCCGGATTGCGACGTGGTTATCGCAGCGAACTCCGGCATGAATAAGAAAGCCCCGGAAGTTTTAGATTTTCTGCAAAATTACCAAACGACCCGGAATCAAAATGAGGAAATACTCCTCTGTTTAAATAAAGCCAACGGTAACCGGGAACAAGCTGCCCGTGAATGGTTATTGAAAAACCCCGACGTGTGGGGGCAGTGGGTACCTGAAGCTATTGCCAAAAAAGTCTGGGCTGACCTTAACCCGGCACCGGTTAATAAAAAACCTGGTTTATCCCAAAGGCTGCTTAAACTATTTAAAATCAAATAGTTCTTGATAGCTCCAATTATAGGAATTTAGGTACTTTCTCATTTGTATTAGGGGAAAGCTTGGGGGTGATGTTTGTGTCAGATCGTATTGCAACTCAACAGCAAAGAGAAACCCTGCCATCCAGCAGTAAACAGCAACCGGTCAGCAAGTCCATAATGAAACGAAAAGTTTTATTTCCGGCTGAAGAACATCAGGCAATGGATCAGGCCAGCTTATATCGTACCATTACCAACCCTTTAGCTGCCGACCCTGCCAATATACAAAGATTGCAGGGCATACTGGGGAACCAGACGGTAAGCGGATTAATTCAAGCTAAACTTACCGTAGGCCCGGTTCAGGATCGTTATGAACAGGAAGCTGACCGGGTAGCGGAGCAAATAGTAAGCCGGCCGCAGTCCTCACAGCCATCCGGGGGATATACATCTGCATCTCAGCCTTTAACTGAAACAGATGGCGGATTTGTTGCTTCACCTGTCATTGAAAGCCGTCTAACTGCCCGCCAGGGTATGGGACAGCCACTTCCCAGTGCAATACAATCCTTGATGGAATCTCAATTTTCTGCCGACTTAAGTCAGGTACGTATTCATACTGATTCAGAAGCAGGCCGTATCAACCAGGAATTAGAAGCCGAGGCGTTTACCCATGGTAATGATATATATATGGCTGAGGGACGCTATTCCCCCCACTCGTCATCCGGGCAGCGCTTACTGGCCCATGAGCTAACCCATGTCATCCAGCAGGGAGGAACATCCGGACCCCAGACACCGTCAGCCATACAGCGCTGGCCCTGGTCCAAGAAAAAGAAAGAAGAAGCACCTCCTGCCGGAGCGGCAGCAGCCAAGGCTCCGGCCGCACCGCCCAGCCAGATTCCAATTGGTCTGGGCCAGGCCTCTTACATGAAATGGCTGCAAACCCATCCCGGTTTGTTATCAGATAAAGAAAGAAGCGCGCTGGGAATAAAAATGCCCGCGGCTATGCATATGTCTGATCAACAAATGGCGAGCTTTGATCAGCAGCAGCAGAATGCACGCCGCAAAGAGCTAAATGCCTTGGCCCCGGCCGTTGGCCCCGGGGGTGAACATTCACAGGATGAGGCCGGCGATGTAGCGAGCATGGTGGAAGATCCCCGTTTTAAAGCCCGTTATGAAGTAGACCGCGGTTCTGACCACGGTAACTTTTTGGCCCGTAAACTGAAACGGGGAAAAGAGGTAGCCGGTGCTAAATTCAAAGAAATCAAGAGTTATCTGCCTGGACAGCATTCCGTAGTCCCGGGCGAGGACTTTGCCCAGCAGTCGGAGACCAAAGGCGAAAAGGCCAAACGGATTGCAAAAACAGCTGCTGTCATGGGTGGTAAAAAACTGCTCGGTTCTATACCCCTGTTAGGTACTGGTATGAATGTCGCGGCTGCGGTCAAAGAAGGGCAGCGCCAAAAGACGGCGGAAAAAGTAAGTGATACGGCTGATCAAAGCCCACAAGCCGATACCATGAACAGGCCTTTCCTGTCCAGCATGTCGGAGGGGCTGGCTACCGATCATTACAACAAGAAAGCTGACCGGGCTTTTGATGCCGCGGTCGGTGCCGTTAATGATGCGGTAACTATTACCGGTGCGGTTCTATCAGGCGGCGCCTCACTGGGAGTAACTGAAGGTGCCAATGCCGTGTTCAAGGAAGCGGTAAAACCTGTCATCAAGGCTGGTATGTACGGCGCCAAAGCCGGTTGGAAACTTGGTAAAACGATTGCCGGTGCCACCATGGATGATCGTCAGTACCGCATGGAAGCCAGCAGTGCCAGATCCGATCAAGGCAAAGGAAGCGCCGTAGGTAAGCTGGCTGCTGAGGACCCGGATTTTGCCCAGGCCATGCTCAAACATCTGGCTCCCGGTCAGATGTCGGTCGGGCATGAACTTTATACAAATAATCGAATACAGGAACCCCAGGGTGACCATACCCTAAAACCAAGTGCAGTAGCCAGGTTAGGCCGCCAGGAGAAGTCCCGGCTGCGGGAAAGAGAACGCATGGGAGCTGATGCCGGTTGGACCCTCGAAGGTGAAAATCAGCAGGCTGAGACCGCTAAACGGGCAGCAAAATCTGCAGCTAAAGGGCCAGCAGCGGTGGATCCCAGAATACCGGCGGCTCCTGCACTACCAGCCCGTCCTCCACAGGCTGCCGGTCCCAAAAGAGAGAACCTGCTCGGCAGACTATTGAAATCAGAAGAAGAACAGTGGTATGAGACCTAGAAATTGCAGGCTGGTGATCACCCATGCAAAATAGAATTGGCTATCATAATGCAAATATAACAATCTACCCGAACAGTTGGGAGCATTTAAGCGATGAATTACAGCTGCTGGACTTACGAATTAAGCTTCGCTTAGAACAGCAGCGGCTGCGGCAGAGCCATGACGGCAATAACCAGTTTAAGGGGCTGGTAATTTCGGAACAGGAAGTGGCTGCTCTCCTGTCGGAACAGATTATGGACGAGGTGCGTGAACCCGGCATGCAAAACCTGCTGCAAGCTATAGAGAGAATGCAGGAATATTTACATGCCAGAACCCAGCTTAGCTTAAACCACGGTGTTCATCTTCCGCTCGAATACTTGACCTGGGCCTTCGACCTCAGCCCATTTGAAAAAGAATGTGTCGTGTTAGCTCTAGCCAATGAGATTGAACGTAAGTATGAGAAGTTGTTTGGCTTCTTACAAGATGATATAAACTGCAAATATCCCACAATTGATCTCGCCCTGCAGTTGCTTTGCCAGGATGAAGAGGAGCGTCAGTCCGCTTACCGTTCCCTGACTATGAATTCTCCATTGTTTAAGTATCTGATCGAAGTAGATGATTCCGCCCGGGGTCTGCGGCTCGCCCATCCCTTGAAGCTAAATCGGCGTATAGTAGAACTATTTCGTCAGCGAATCGCTGTCGATCCTGAACTAACCTTCTTTATCGATTTCTACAACCCTTATGATGAGCTGGAACCGCTGCGCCTCGATCAGGATATTCAGGAACATCTGCGGCTCTGGCTGCAAATGCAGATTGAAGACGAGAATAATACTCGCAAACCGTTAGTGATATTGTCCGGCCCCACCGGCAGCGGCAAACGGTTTCAGATCAGACACCTGTGCCAATTTTTTGACACCTCACTCTTTGTTATCGACCTGGCTCGTCTGCCAGCCGACGAACTGCAATTTGAAAAAATTCTTCATGATGTAGTGCGGGAAGCTTTGTTGTTCAGCGCTCTTCCCTGCTTTCAGGGGTTAGAAAATATCCTGCCTGACAACGGCACCCTGGAAAATATAAACCCGGAAGAGAAGCGAACCCGTTGGAACCTGCTGCTGCAAGCTCTGGAGGATTTGCCCGGACCGATATTCATGAAAACGGAAAAGTCCTGGCAGTTGGCTGAAATGGAACGGTTATATACGATTCTGGCAGTTGAGCTTAAGGTACCGAGTGAATTAATCCGCAAAGAGCTGTGGGAAGCATTTTCTCAGAGTTATGCTTTTAAACAGCTTCCGAATTGGGGAGAAATAGCCAGCAAGTTTCGTTTTACCCCGGGGCAGGTTAAAAATGCCTTGCTTAAAGCCCGAGAGGCCTCTTATGGGCGGGGGAATTTGATGGCAATTGAGGACCTGTACCAGGCCTGCTTTAGTCAGGGTCGGCATTATCTGGGCCGGATAGCCACCAAAGTTAATCCCCGCTATACCTGGGATGATATTATCCTGCCGCGGGATACGGTGGAAATGCTTAAAAATGCCTGTAACCAGATGAAAAATCGTTATATCGTCTACGGACAATGGGGGTTTGAACACCGCCTGGCCTATGGCCGAGGTCTCAGCATGTTATTTTCCGGCTTGCCCGGTACCGGTAAAACCATGGCGGCTCAGGTAATAGCCCATGAGCTTAATCTGGAGTTATACCGGATTGACCTGGCTCAGGTGGTCAGCAAGTATATTGGTGAAACCGAGAAGAACCTGAGCCGTATTTTTAAAGAAGCTGAATCCAGCAACTCCATTTTGTTTTTTGATGAAGCCGACGCCTTGTTCGGCAAGCGGTCCGAAGTAAAAGATGCCCACGATCGCTATTCCAACATTGAAATAGCCTACTTGCTCCAAAAGATTGAGGAATATGACGGCATCTCCATCCTGGCCACCAATCTGGCGAAGAACCTGGATGATGCCTTTGTCCGCCGCATTACCTTTATAGTGGAGTTTCCTTTTCCTGATGCAGATTACCGCCAGCGGATATGGCATTCCATGATCCCGCCGCAAACGCCAGTACATGAGAACGTAGACTTTGGTTTCCTGGCCCGCCGCTTTGAAATTGCCGGCGGCAATATTAAAAATATCGTCCTGGCAGCAGCCTTCCTGGCTGCCCAGAATGATGAAGAAGTTACCATGCAGCACTTTTTACGGGCTGTCAAATATGAGTACCAGAAAATAGGTCGGGTTCTGTTGCGCGAAGATCTGGGTGAATACTATGGTGAAGTATAGCCGTAAAATGGTCAGGAGATCAGTGACAGGGGGATTTTGAGTTGGGTGCTTATACCGCAATTGCCGATGCCGGGGCCACCATCATTGAGATACTGCGAGACAGTTTGTGTCCGGAACCAATTGCTTCTCCGGACTTAATCGGCCTGTGCTCACCGGCCGAAACCGGTGATCTCCAGCTGGGATTATATCTGTACTCGGTCAAGCAGAACCGCGAGTACCGAATGGATGGTATAGTCTTAACCCTCTACTACCTGTTGACCGCCTACTCCAGTGCCGATATCCAACAGCGGGCCTATGATGAAGACTATATTCTGGGTGCAGCTATCCAGGCTCTGAATGAGAATGGAACCATAAACAGTGCTTATCTGCAGGGTTCATTGGGGAGCAATGGAGAGGATATCAGAAACGATCTCTTCTACGTATCACCGGAAGATATTCAAAAGATCTGGATATTCCCAAACATACCTTATCGCACTTCAGTTGCAATCATGGTCTATCCTATCATTATTGATAATGGTGGTTTTGCCGCGGGTCCCCGGGTACGGTAAGCCGGGAGTGAGGAGATAATATGCAGGAATATATGACCAGCACCATAAAACTAGGGCACAAGGTGTCATTCGTGCTCTGGCTGATCGATCAATTTAGTTCATTGGGATGCAACGAAGAGGTTGCTGTTTTCTTGAACGGTGCACCAGCTAATTTTCAGCGCAAAGCTGGAGGTTACCTGGTATTTACTGACTTGGAAGAAGATCAATATCAGGTTGCTGTCAGCTCCCCGTATTATTTGACCGAACATCTGGTAGTCAAGCCTTCCGGCCTGGATCGTGCTGACCCAACCGTCTATATACCCTTGAAGCCCGCTCCCGCTTATCGATTTAACCCTGGTACAACCTTAATCAGGGCTTCACTGGTCACACGACAAAATGAACCTCTTGCTGCCGCTATTACCGCTACTATTATTAGCGATATCTGCGCTCGGGCCAGATTGGGCCGTCAAGGGGCCAAATCCGGAACTGTCGAGCTGCCCCTGGTCGATGTAACCGGGCGGCTGGCACCCGGCGACCTCTTGTTAATCCGCTCTCTGGATAGTAAAGACGGAGAAATATGTGAGATAAGTTCGATGGGGTCCGGTGAAGGAGTCTACTCCCTGAAGAATCCGCTGTCAATGGATCATAACCGGGGTGACCTGCTGATGCCGGTTGTTGCGAGCTGCAGTGATAGCCGCGGGGAAGCAGTTCTGGCTCTTCGCCAGCTTCGGCAAAAGGAGTGTCGGGTACAGGTAGAGGTCGGTACCGGGAAATCCAAGTCGGTACAGGAGGTTCAAATAACCAACGGACAAGTACACCAGCTGGGTAAAATCACGGTTTAACCTCTACCCTGCCAACATTTAGGGCAAACTACTTTTCTTTAAACGGTGGTTCTGTCTGCCAGGGGTAAAAGTCAGGCATATCAGTATGCGGGCTCATAGTATAATTGGGCCTGCGTTTTTCCAGGAAGGCATTAATACCTTCCCTCGAGTCCGCCCGTTGGCCCAGCCAATGGAAACCTTTTGATTCTAGACGATGGGCTTCTATAGGATGATCAGCTCCCAGCATCGTCCACAGCAGCTGCCGGGTAAGTGCCACCGATACCGGAGCGCTGTTCTGGGCAATTTCCAAAGCAATTGCCCGGGCGGCAGGCAGCACCTCTTCCGGGGGCACCACTTTACTCACCAGGCCTTTATCAAAGGCTTCCTGCGCCGAAAATACCCGGCCGGTCATCGCCCATTCCAGTGCCTGGCTGATACCAACTATCCGGGGCAAAATCCAGGAGCTGCAGGCATCAAGCAGAACCCCGCGGCGGACAAACACGATACCCAGCTTGGCATTATCGGCGACGATACGGATATCCATGGGTAGGGTCATGGTTAACCCGATCCCGACTGCCGCGCCATTAATAGCTGCGATAATCGGCTTCTTTAGCTGATAAATCCGCAGGGCTATCAAACCACCGCCATCACGGTGTTCATCCTCAGCAATCGCTGTGTAATCAAAGGCCTTTCCGCCCAGATCCATTCCTGCACAAAAGGCTCTGCCTGCCCCGGTAACAATTATGGCTCTGACATTATCATCAGCATCAGCCCGATCCAAAGCATCGATCATTTCGGGGCACATGACCTCATCGGTATAGGCGTTCATCCGTTCAGGCCGGTTCAAGGTAATGGTTAATATGTGATCTTCATCAACTTCATACTTAATCTGCTGATAATTCATAAAAACTCCTCCACTATCTCGCTGGAATAAAGCCACTTTTCTTTTTACTGTATCACGAAGGCAGGCTCGCTTCTATCTGTCTTTAGAATTAAAGCTCCCTTTTCATTTCTCAATTAGAAGTACCACCATTTCCCACTTTTCATACTGCATTGGAATTGAGCAAATTCCTCACTTATAGGATTTTGATAATATCTTTTAACTGTATCAAAATCACCAATCTCCATTAACAAGGAAGCAGCCTGGGCCAGGGGGTCTTCATCAAAGCTTATCGGCGTGGATCTTAGAAAATCATGAAGCCTGGTTTGACCTATAATCCGCTCGGCTTCTTGATTTCTCTTGAAGAAATGGGTAACCAGCTTTTGCCGGATGACGGCAACCCGTTCCTTAATGTCCTGTTCGGAGATTATTAAACTCTCATTATTCATTCCCTAACCACCTTTCTATCTTTTGGCTTTGACAGCACTTTAGCGTAAACTGACCCATCATACGTTAATACTGTATGGTTCACTTCCAGGGGTTTAATACTAATTTTTCCCAAACAAAAAGACGACCCGCCGCTCACCTCGGTTAAGGGCTGACGAGCTGCCATCATTATCTTTTTATTATGCGAATGGATTATCATTCTGACAGTCAATGTAAGCAGATTATAGTGTAAACTTTTATACAGTAACCCCTTAAGTCACCATTTCCAGATTGATACAAATATCAGCGGTTTTAATTTACAATGATAATTAACATAGGAGGTTAATGAGAAATGAATCTAAAAGAAGCATTAGAAATTGCCGTTAAAGACGAAGCCAAGGCCATTAAATTTTATAAGGGCCTGGCCGCAGATGCCGACGACCCGGAAACCAGAATCATGCTGGAACAAATTGCCTACGAAGAGGAAGGTCATTTGAAGAGACTTGGTGAAAGATTAAAAGCCATTAAGCTAGTGGGTTAGTAAATGTGATTATGTAATCTTTCAGCGGGATCATACTTTTCTAACCAGCACGATCCCACCAGCAGTTAGATTTTAATCGGCTGCACCATGGCTTCCGGTCAGACCGCTGGCAATCAGTATAACC
>JBLNAA010000161.1:0-6419 GCA_050259135.1 Methylocystaceae bacterium
TCTATCAGAAATATGGGCAGTACATTTTTGCTCCGCAAACCGGGCCTTTGGCGGTAGAAGGGATACTGCAGAAAAGGGGCAATGCGGCCAGTGTGGTGGCCCATAGGCTTAAACCCTATTAGATGTTCATGATTGACACGAAAACCGTCCCCCGTCCCCCTAATCATTTAGTCCCTTGCCATTGAGAATTTGCGGCATCCATTTTTCAACCCTTGATGCTCGGGTTTTGGATTGTTTGGGTGCAGAAAAGTAAAGAATGTATGCTCTTTGCCGTCCCGGCGTCAAGGCATCAAAAGCAGTTTTCAAGGCAGGGATTTCGTCTAATTTATTTTGGAACTCTTCAGGAACGACAAATTCTGAAGTGTTTTTATGTTCCACTTTTAAACCGGCATTTTCCGCTTCAATGGCTTCATGAATGTAGGCTTTCAAGATGGGTTCCATCTCAATTATTTCTCGTACATTGGTAAAGCGAATCTGACGCCCAGCCTGCACATTTTCCGTTTGTTGGATTAGAATACCATTGCTATCTTTTAACAAGGACCCTTTGACAAACAGAAGCGCACAGTATTCTTTAAATCCACCTATTATTACTATATTTTTGTTCTGGAAAGTGTAACAAGGCTGCCTCCACTTCAATTCTTCGGTCAGCCCACAGTCAAGAACGATCGTTCTCAATTTTGTCATTTCTTCCTGCCACTTTTTGGCTTTGCTTAAATATTCATCAATCTTGGGATTCATTTTACTGTTTGGCATCAAGGAACACCTTACTTCAATTTTTTCGGCCATTTCTAATGGAATTATCATCCGCGGTAATCCACCTTATTATACTAAGGCTGACACACATATCCCATCTTGCGTACCGACCGTTACTTACAGAATAAAATGACGGAATGGATTAAAGAAACAGAAGTGGAGAATGAAGTTTGCGTGCTCAATGTAGGATGCAATGTGGATGGTGATTGACAAGGAATTGTCCTAATGTCATACTACAAAAATCTTTCTTTTTATTGCTTCTTGCATTATAAGTCCGGCCAGAAAACCGACACCCATATTCCAGAGAGCAAATCCGGCAGTAACCAGTAATACGTAATAATCATTTTTCTCTTTAACATCCCGGGCTGAAACTGCCAGCTCCAGGCCGGCAAAGAATAGAATTACCCCTAGTACGCTGGTGGGGAAGATTTTAAATATCAAGGCTACAGAATTGCTAAAACAGAGTCCAACTACCAGCAGGATTGTACCGAGAATAATGGTAGCACCGCCGGTACGAGCGCCAAAACGGACATGACCCGCCATGCCACCTGCCCCGTGACACATTGGAATACCGCCAAAGATAGGAGAAATTAGGTTTAAAATCCCCTGGGAGATAGCAACTTTTTTTTCTGTTACCGGGTGATCGGGGAATAGTCGGTTATTTTCAGCCACCACGGCGATAACTGCATTGCCTAATGTAAGCGGTACCTGAGGTATACCCAGCAGTATGGTTCCTTTAATAAAATCAGACCAGGTTATCTGCCCCAGGGAGAACTGTGGTAATCGAAAATCAAAATGAATACTGGCCAATTCCTTGTATAAGCCCGGGTCTTTTAATAGGGCTGCTGTTATTCCGATAATAATTAAGGCGAACATGGCCGGAATGCGTTTATTGGTAAGCAGTATAAAAGTAATCACCAGGATAACAACAGCTATTACGAAGTCAGAGCGCATCATCTTAATGCCTTCCATGATAAATGAAAGCCCCAGTCCCAAAGTAATACCCCGGACAACCGGTTTGGTAACAATTTTTGATACAAAGTCAAGTGCTCCGGTAATTCCCAGGGTTAACCAAACTAAACCGGTAAAAATTCCTGCCCCCCAGACCATACCGGATGTTATGGCTGCAGTCTGGGTAATGGCGGCAGCACCGATAGCTTTCATAGGTTGAATAGGCATCGGAGTCTTGTAATATGCTCCCCCAATGATTAGCAGGATACCAAACATAAACAGTACACCCAATGGATCCATTTTTGTGATTGTGATATAGCCCACTACAAAGGGGATCAGAGTTCCCAGGTCGCCAAAGGCTCCGGCAAACTCCTGCTTATTAAAACGGTTTTTAAGTATTGGTTTTGATTTTGAAGTGGGTTCCGTTTCTGGTATTGGCATATAAGATCACCTGTTCACATTTTAACTGGTAAAGCTACATTTTGCTTCCTGATATCCCCTGCCCCAACTGCTGTTTGTTTTATTTGTGGTGTTGTTACTAACAACTGACGGGGTGGTATTTACTGCTTCCAATAAAATAGATTTGTAATATCACGATAAGTACGTTAATTCTCTTTCTTAAAAAACTCAACTGCTAAAATTGTTAAGCCGATTACCAAAATGCAGAGTGAAACAATAAACGGGAAAATCATTTCTCTTTCAGCTACAGTGGTTAAAAATCTGCCTGGGGGTGTACTCCAGCCTGACACCAAATTGTTGCCAACAAAAATCATGACTGCTAAATAACCTAACGCGCCAGTAATCGAAAGGCTGCACCCGATAAGTGTATTCCTCATATTTTCTCCTTCATAAACTAATTCAGTTTTGTTCATCTTTTAATGATAATTATAAATTATTATTTATCTGCTGCACTTAATTCACAAACTATAAACTTTTCAACCAAAATAGGAGGCTGTTCCCCCTATTGATAGGAAGTATACTGTTTTAGCCCCGGCTTTCCCCCAGACCTTCCCGCCCTTAATGATTCACAACATGTCGAATAAAGTCGAACATTTTTGGCATACAGGTATATAATCACTTATGGAGGCGGTAGCAATGAATGTTGAAAAGACATTTTATCACAATCTTGCTAAGAGACTTTTTAATGATCCTTGTGAAGTAAAGTATTGGGACGGTGAAGTCAAACGTTACGGCGAGGGAGAGCCCGAATTCCGGATCGAATTCAATGAACCATTACCAAAATCACAGATTATCAGCGATCCATCAATGGCCTTTGGCGAAGCGTATATGCACAAACAGGTTGATGTCATTGGAAATCTTCAAGCAGCCGTGGAATCGATCTTCAAAAGTCAGGACGATTTTCTTGATCAAAAAAAAACCTACATTAGATTAGCCCGGAATCTGGCTAACAGTATTCACAAGAGTAAAGAAGATGTACAGTATCACTATGACATCGGTAATGATTTTTACCGCTTGTGGCTCGACCCGACTATGACCTACTCCTGCGCCTACTTTGAATCCCCCGATGACAGCTTGCTTCAAGCTCAAAACAATAAGGTCAATCATATCCTTCACAAACTTAACCTCAGTCCTGGACAGTCCCTTCTCGATATTGGCTGCGGCTGGGGCGAGCTAATTTTGACCGCAGCGAAGACTTATGGTGTTAAGGCGTTGGGAATCACTCTGAGTTCCGAACAATATGCCCATGTACAGCAGAGAATTAAGGATGAGGGATTGCAGGGTCTCGTCGATGTCCAGCAAGTTGATTACCGGGAACTCAAAAACGTGATGTTCGACCGGATTGTAAGCGTAGGGATGATTGAGCACGTGGGTAAGGACTATTTGAATACTTACTTTTCTACAGTGAAATCTCTGCTCATTGATGGCGGTATATCACTCTTACATTGTATAACTGGTTATGAGGGAGAGGGAACCAACAGCTGGATTGACAAGTATATCTTCCCGGGCGGGTATATTCCAAAGCTTAATGAGCTTGTCTCACTGATCACCACCAATAAGTTCTATCTGGTTGACCTGGAGAGCATGCGTGAACATTACACCCGAACCCTGCAGCACTGGGCCCGGAACTTCGAGCAGTCTCTCCCAACTATTGAGAAAATGAAGGACGAAACCTTTATCCGAATGTGGCGGCTTTATCTTAATTCCTGCGCGGCCTCATTCCACTGCGGCAACATTGATATTCACCAATTCCTGTTTACCAAGGATGTAAACAATAACCTGCCGCTCACTCGCAGATATATGTGCGAATAAAATTTAAGTCAACTATTCACAGTCCCCGGCGAAAAACTGAAACGGTTTAAAAGAGGAGCGGTACATTATAATTTGAAATACCGCTCCTCTTTTAAAATGTCTCTTAAATCCGCAGCTACGTAAATTGACAGAGAACTGCCGAATTATTGAGGATAATTATCCCCCACCGCGGTGGGAGAAAGTCTTCGATTAATAAATCGCCTTCTTCAAAAGACTATCCTCCAGAAACTCGCCATTATCAAAATTAATTTATAACATGCCATCCTCCATAGTAATCACTGTTACGTTACTAAAAGAGTTTTTCTGTATTTAATTGCTGCTTGTCTTATTAATTAATAAATCGTTACCATGTAATAAATATGCAAAAGTATCATTTTAGCGTATTGTATTTACAATAGATATCATGTATATTTATTAGAAAATTTTTGGTGACAGAAGCATGGCAGGAAATCTGGTTTCATTAAAAGCTTCATATAATATGTGCCTGAAGGCAGCACCATGGAAGAATGGGGGACCAATATGTTAGAGCTACGAATCAATGGATTTGGTGGGCAGGGCTCCGTTACCCTGGCTCACTTGTTAGCGCAGGCAGCGTTGGAAAACGGTCAGCAGGGACAAGCCTTGCCTTTCTTCGGGGTGGAACGCCGTGGAGCGCCGGTACGGGCGGCAGTGCGCATGTCCCCTACCACAATCCATGCCCACAGTCAATGTGAGCTGCCGGATTATGTGGTAGTAATGAGCGAAAAGCTTACTAAAGCGGCGGTCAGTGAAGGTATTACTGAAAGCGGCACCGTGATCATTAATGCTCCTCACGCTGCAGCCGTGGAGAAGCACCCTACCTGGCAGGTGGACGCTGATGCTATCGCCCGCGAAGCTGGATTACTTTCCGCCGATGGCCCCATGATTAATATTCCATTATTCGGCGCAGTATGCCGGGTGCTAAACATCCCGCAAAACATTATGGAACAAACCATTCTTAATAAATGGCCGGGCAGTAACGGCGAGCGCAATCTGGGCTCCGCTGGTCAAGGTTATAACACGGTAACCAAAGTTAGCGCATAGCGTGTTTTATTTATGGATTAGCGAAAGGAATGGAAATAAATGCAATCAGTTACCAAAGCCTATCGACCCATTTCCTGGCCGATGAAGGGAGCTGGCGGTGAAACCGGTTCCTGGCGAACGCACCGTCCAGTCGTTGATACTCAGAAATGCACCAAATGCCAATTTTGCTGGGTATATTGCCCGGAAGCAGTCATTGACCGCTATGAAATTACTATTGATTACCGCTACTGCAAGGGCTGCGGCGTGTGCGCCAAAGAATGTCCCACTGGCGCGATCAGCATGGAACAGGAGGAGTAGCCGTATGAAAGCAGCGCAAGTAATAATGGATACCGGTGCCCATGCTGCCGCGCTGGCCGTAAAGAGCGCCCGGGTGGACGTAGTACCCGGCTACCCCATTACCCCCCAGACCAGCATTATGGAAGCATTGGCTGCCATGGTTGAAAATGCCGAGTTGAACGCCCGCTTCATTCCGGTGGAAGGTGAACACAGCGCTATGGCTGCTGCTGTAGCCGCTGCTGCTGCCGGTGCCCGCGTTTTCACCGCCACCTCGGCTAACGGTCTCTTATATATGCACGAAGTCTTACATATGGCTTCCGGCGGACGTTTACCGGTTGTAATGTGCAATGTTAACCGTGGTATTTTTGCCCCCTGGACTCTGTGGGCTGACCATCAGGACTCATTTGCTCAACGCGATACTGGCTGGATCCAATATCACTGTTCCTCCAATCAGGAGGTGTTTAACACCATTTTGCAGGCTTTCCGTGTGGCCGAGCAGGTCAATATCCCGGTGATGGTCAACTTTGACGGCTTCGCTATCTCCCATTGTCTGATGCCTCTCACCCTGCCGCCCCAGGAGGATATCGACCGTTTTCTGCCCCCGTATGAACCGGAATGGCGGCTCGACCCGACTCATCCCTCTTCCTTCAGCAATGTGACCAATGCACCCGAATATGCACCCTTCCGCCAGATGTTGTCTGACGATATCATGGCGTCTATTCCGCTGGTAAAGCAGGCGGCTGAGGAATATAAAGATATCACCGGCATGTGGGATGGTGACACCATTGACACCTATCGGATGGAAGACGCTGAAGTGGTAGCCTTTGCTGTCAACAGTATGGCGGCAGAATTGAGACTCTCCATCGATATCCTGCGCGAACAGGGCATTAAAGCTGGACTGCTCAGACCGCGTCTGTATCTGCCCTTCCCGGCCGAAGATATCATCAGCGCCCTGCCGCAAAATGCGCAGGTGATGGTACTGGATCGTAATTATAACTTTGGTCACCCTGGCGGAATTTTAGCTTCCGAACTGAAAAGCGTGCTCTTTGGCCGACGCAACGACATCACGGTTAAAAACCGGGTAATGGGAATTGGCGGTATTGATT
>JBLNAA010000162.1:0-14408 GCA_050259135.1 Methylocystaceae bacterium
GTCAATAGAGCTCCGCTTATAAACGGAGCTCTATTAATGTATTCAGTTTTGGAGCGGGAACCATAATGCAGCAGCCCAGTTTAATTGTTTGCTAGACAATTACTGGGCCTATAAGAATAACAAAGCTGCAGATACCTCGATAATGTCTATTAATTTAATTATTACCAGCCTCGCTCCTGCATCCGCTCCTCGGGACGGATATTGGCTATCTCCAATCCGGGCATGGCTTCACCCAGATCACGCGACACCTCGGCTAAAACCTTTATATCATCAAAATAGGTAGTGGTAGCAACAATTGCCCTGGCTCTTTTCATCGGATCACTGGACTTAAAAATGCCTGAACCAACGAAGTTACCGTCTGCGCCCAGCTGCATCATCAGAGCCGCATCGGCAGGGGTAGCGATTCCCCCGGCGGCAAAGTTCACCACCGGCAGCCGTCCCAATTCTGCCGTCTGTACCACCAGGTGATATGGCGCCTGAAGCTCTTTAGCCACAGTCATAAGCTCTTCGCCCGGCAGTTTCTTTAAATGGCGGATCTCATCCATCACCTGCCGCATATGCCGAACTGCTTCGACCACATTGCCGGTCCCGGGTTCGCCTTTGGTTCTGATCATAGCTGCACCCTCACCGATTCGGCGCAGGGCTTCCCCCAAATTTCTGGCGCCGCAGACAAAGGGAACGGTATAGCGGCCTTTATCTACATGAAAGCGATCATCAGCCGGTGTCAGAACTTCACTTTCGTCAATATAATCAACGCCCAGTTCCTCTAATATACTGGCCTCCACCAGGTGTCCAATCCGGCATTTGGCCATAACCGGGATAGTAACCACATCCATAATCCGCAATATAATAGTAGGGTCGGCCATCCGGGCCACACCACCAGCAGCCCGAATGTCTGCCGGTACCCGTTCCAGAGCCATTACCGCGCAGGCACCTGCTTCCTCAGCAATTTTAGCCTGTTCCGGAGTGGTAACATCCATGATGACGCCGCCTTTTAACATCTGCGCCAGGCCAGCCTTTACCGTAAAATTCCCCAGCTCACTCAAAGTAATCATCCTTCATCAATGAGTTTTAACCTTTATAACTATAGAACAATGCCATTACCCCTCCTGGAACAGGGGCGTGCTCAAATAACGTTCTCCCGTGTCCGGTATAATAACAACAATCAGTTTACCTTTATTCTCCGGTCTCCTGGCAACCTCCAGCGCAGCAAAGGTGGCGGCACCGGCAGAGATTCCGACTAGGACTCCTTCTTCGCGAGCCAGGCGACGGCTGGTGGCAAAAGCTTGATCATTGGTTACCCGAAAGATTTCATCGATAACCGAAAGATCAATTACCTTCGGGACGAAACCCGGGCCAATACCCTGGATTTTATGCGGCCCGGGTTTACCTCCGGACAATACCGGAGAATCCTCCGGTTCAACCACGACCACCTGTAAGTCTGGTTTCCGGGCTTTTAGTACCTGGCCCAAACCAGTGATCGTGCCGCCAGTTCCAGCTCCGCCAACTACGATATCAACTTTGCCATCAGTATCTGCCCAAATCTCTTCGGCAGTAGTTAAACGATGGATTTCCGGATTAGCCGGATTTTCAAATTGCTGTAGAACGATAGCATTTGGAATTTCTTCCGCCAGTTCTTTCGCCTTGTTAACTGCACCGTTCATTCCCAGTGGTCCGGGAGTCAAAACGAGTTCTGCCCCAAAGGCCTTAAGCAGATTGCGGCGCTCTACACTGAAGGTTTCCGGCATGGTCAGAATTAAACGGTACCCTCTGGCAGCTGCCACCATGGCCAGTGCAATTCCTGTGTTCCCGCTGGTGGGCTCAATAATAACCGAATCAGGCTGTAGTTTACCCTGCAGCTCGGCCTGCTTGATCATATTGAAGCCGATACGGTCCTTCACGCTGCCGCCGGGATTGAAGAACTCCAGTTTACCCACAACTTCAGCGCCAACCTCAACGGCCACCCGGTTAAACTTAAGCAACGGGGTTCTCCCAATTAATTCCGTCACGTTTTCAGCAATGCGGCTCATTAAAAATACACTTCCTTTTAGTTAATTTAACTGATTGATTATATTGTAGATCACTACACTTTTATTGTCTACCGTTTTTCTATGTTTTTAATCCCTTAAGAAAAAACTACTTTTTAAATGTTCTGGTAGCCCTATTAAAAAAATCAAGCCAGACCTATGATTGCGCCTGAAGCAGATTAACTCTGGGTTAATGTACTTTTGGGGAAAAATAATAACAATAAATTAAATTGAAAAAAGCACGTTCCTGATTAAAATTTTGTACAGCATCATAGTCTTTATCGGCCAGCAAGGGTATCGGCGATAATTCTTCTGGAAGCAACTTTATATACATATATCTCCAAGCATATTTCAATAGTGTAGTACTTCCGTAGGGTTTATAATAATATCATTGTCGGCAGATCATTTAATTATGCGATCCTAACCGTAGTCAAGAAAGAAGGTTCATTGAAATGCCTAAAGCACCTAACCATGCCGAAGCTGTCCAACTGCTCCACAAGTACACCAGCAGCGAAAGTCTGATTCATCATGCTCTGGCAGTTGAAGCGGTAATGAAACATTTTGCAGAATATTTTCAGGAAAACGACCCGGAAAAGTGGGCGATTATCGGTCTGGTCCATGATCTGGATTATGAGCTCTATCCCGACCAGCATTGTATCAAGGTACATGACCTGTTAACTGCTGAGGGCTGGCCGGAGGAATATATTCGGGCGATTCAAAGCCACGGCTGGGAACTGACTGTGGATATCAAACCTGAGCATCAGATGGAAAAGGTATTATATACCATCGACGAATTAACCGGTTTGATCAACGCGACGGCTATATTAAGGCCTAGCCGGAGTGTCATGGATTTAGGGGTTAAATCGGTCAAAAAGAAATGGAAACAGAATGGTTTTGCCGTCGGGGTGAATCGCGACGTTATTGCCAGAGGTGTAGAAATGCTGGGAATGGAGCTTGATCAGATTATTGAAGAAACCATCAAAGGTATGCAGAAGGTGGCGGGAGAGATAGGTCTGAAGGGAGAATACTAAGGTATAATAGCCATAAACCCATTGGAAATGAGGATTAATATGCTTCACGAGTTTTCTCGAACCGAATTGCTCATCGGCAAAGAAGGGCTTAAAAGACTGCAGAACAGCACGGTGGCCGTGTTTGGCATCGGCGGTGTTGGCAGCTATACCGTGGAAGGGTTGGTGCGCTGCGGAGTTGGTCATCTGGTATTGATCGATGATGATTGCGTCTGTCTGACCAACTTAAACCGGCAGCTGCATGCCACCCGCAAGACGGTTGGCAAACCCAAGGTGGAGGTGATGCGGGACCGCATCCTGGAGATTAACCCGCGGGCTCAGGTAGAGACTTATCAGCAGTTTTACATGCCTGGCAGCGCGGATGAACTGATTCGAGATGATTACAGCTATATTGTTGATGCTATAGATACGGTTACCGCTAAACTTGATCTGGTGGTAAAAGCCGCCGAGCATGAGATACCGATTATCAGTTGCATGGGAGCCGGTAATAAGTTAGATCCCACCCAGTTGGAGGTAGCTGATATTTATGAAACTTCCGTCTGCCCCCTGGCACGGGTCATGCGGCGGGAACTGCGCTCCCGCGGTATACCGTCACTGAAAGTGGTTTATTCCCGGGAAGAACCGCTTACCCCTCTGGAAACCGATGATAACAGCTGCAGCACCAGCTGTATCTGCCCCAAAGGCACCACCCGTAAATGCACGGTCAGACGGCAGATACCGGGGAGTGTATCCTTTGTTCCCTCGGTAGCCGGCTTAATTATTGCCGGGGAGGTAGTCAAGGATCTAATAAAAGAATGATGGATAAATGGTTCCCCTTTTCTCCATCATTCCTACTCTAACTGTTTAAATCAAGTATCCCGGATCCAAATGCAGGTTTAAATTAAAAGTCTCCAGTATTAAAGTCCGGTAATAGTAAAAATCGGAACTGCCACGGGAACGTGGCCTTCCCAGAGATATGTCCAGCACCTTTTTAATTTCCCCAGGCCCCGGAGTCATAATAACTACCCGATCTCCCAGATAGATGGCTTCATCAATATCGTGGGTAACAAATACCATGGTAGTTTTACGTTCCTCCCAGATGCGCAGTATTTCGTCCTGCATATGCATGCGGGTAAATGCGTCCAAAGCTCCCAGCGGTTCATCCATTAGTAAGACCCGAGGGTGGTTTACCAGTGACCTGGCAAGAGCAACTCGCTGGGCCATACCCCCGGATAGCTGGTGGGGGTAAAGGTTGCCAAACTCCTTTAAGCCGACCAGTTTGAGATATTCATCCACTTCATCATTTCTTTGTTTTAGTACACCTCTGGCTTCCAGCCCGACGGCTACATTAGCCCTTATATTGCGCCAGGGGAACAAAGTTGGATCTTGAAAAACAAATCCTCTTGAATAGTGCGGGCCCTTAACCGGCTGATCATCAATGAATATCTTGCCGGTTGTAGGTACATCAAGCCCGGCAATCAAACGCAATAAGGTTGACTTTCCGCATCCGCTCGGTCCGATTAAGCAAATAAATTCTCCCGGATCAATCTTAAGGTTAATATTGTTTAAAGCCTGGATCGAGTTATCAGGTGAACTGTAAAAAGTCATGCCAATCTCCTGAAGTTCGATATCTGCCGACGGTATGAGTTCTACCACTTGATTAACCCCCTTTGCCAGACTAACAGATGATCTCTTATTATGAATAACAGGCTCATTAAAAAGGAACAGATGGCAGCCATAATTATTAACCCGGCGTAAACCTTGTAGTACTCACCCCATCCCTGGGCCCATTGAATATACCAGCCCAGGCCAGCCTTAACTCCCAACATTTCCGCTACAATTAAGGTTACAAAGGAAACCCCCAGGCCCATAAACAAACCGATAAACACCATGGGCAAGGCACCCGGAATAGCAACCCTGGTAATCAAATATTTTTCATCTGCACCCAGGGTACGGGCGGCTTCAAAAAAGGATTGATTAATATTGCTGATTCCTGACCAGGTCATAACCGTTACCGGGAACCAGGTAGCCAGTGAAATCAGGTAAACACTGGCACTGAAACTGTTGGGGAATATCACCATGGCGAGTGGTATCCAGGCCGATGAAGGAATAGGGCCGATAATACGAACCAGAGGATTTATCCAGTATCGGAACTGGCTATACCAGCCCATAGCAGTTCCAGTAATTAAACCCAAACCAGCACCAACGAAGTATCCAACCGCTAGCAATCGCAGGGAGTACCCGGTACTGATCAAAAGCAGCTTACTGTCACCCACCAATGCCTCCAGAATTTTAGCCGGTGAAGGAAAATAAGGCAGGGGAAGCAGATCCCAATTTAGGGTTATCAATTGCCAGATCACCAAAATGGTTAAGACCGCTGACAGCAGGGGAGTTCGTTCACGAATATTAGCTCCCAGCGGCAGACCAGCCAAATTTAATAGCCATAGCAGCAAATACAAGGCAAGTATTACCAGTAAGAAATAGGTGTAATAAGTAATCCCCTGTCCTACAGCCTGATGGCGGGGCAGTGTCAAAAGGGTTATTAATCCTACTCCGATCAAGAGAACTGGGACTAACGTCCCCTGTGCCCAAGGCCAATTAATTGTTGTGCTAGATTTTGCATCTATTAGGTTTAGGTTTTCATTAATCGAATCAAAAATCATTGTAACAACTCCTGGTTATATAACTTGCAGCACAGGTTTACCCCAGGGGGTGACTCCCGTGCTGCAGCAGGATGGAGAATAATTAAGTTCAAAATTTTACAAACGTATTTTTAAATAATTGATCCGTGTCAGTAGAGGCTTCAAAAATACTCTGTTCTTTTAAGCCACGGTAATAAAAGTGCAGACTTTCCTCCGCCTTGTCTATATCCGGGTTAAAATGATATTGCTTGAGTAATTGGGCGGTGGTTGCTATATCTCCGCCAGAATACTTCTTCTCAATTGATATCCGTGCTGCTTCATCCGGATTCTCCTGTACCCAGCGGGTGGCATCCTGCATCGCTTGAGTTATAGCTTTGGCAGTTTCCGGATGCTCCTTGGCCAGCTTACCGTTAACCCCGATATAGCAGCAGTATAAATCAGCATAAGGATCTGATTTGGTATTGCTGAAGAATACTCTGGCCTTACCGCTTTTAACTGCTAACTGACCAAAGGGATCCCAGGTGATAAAGGCATCAATTTCACCTTTATCCAAAGCCTGACTGAGTTGGGGAGAAGGGTACACCTTCCAGTTAACCCCCTGCCGGGGATCAATTCCATTCCTACTCAGTTCCATGGATAGCAATGTCATGGGTACGCCACCATTGGCTTCTACCCCAATATTCTTCCCTTGAAGGTCCTTTACCGAATGAATCTTGGAATTTGTCGGAACAACACCCTGAATACACCCAGTGTGTACACCATTAGTTATTTTAATATCCAATCCCTGTTCGATAGGTTTAAACTCGCCAGCAGAAACTTGAACCGCGTCGAATTTACCGGTGGCAATTCCCTCTTTAAGAGTGTCAAAGTTCACTTTGACCATTTCGGCATCTAAACCATATTTCTTAAAAAAGCCCTGCTCATAAGCAATATAGGCGGGGGCTTCACAGGTTCCACCATAATATGCAAACTTGATTTTGGTATTTGATGCTGCCGAAGAACCGGTATTTTCTTTTGCGTCTCGATTGTTGGCCCAGTAGGCAGTTCCTACAATCGATAAAATCAAGGCAACGGCAATAAAGGCTGCAACAACTTTTTTACTCATTACTTAGGGTCACTCTCCTTTTCCTTAATTTAATAAGAATTCAACTACCCGTTGAGATATTTTTGGAGCAAATCCTCAGTTATCTGGGCTGCCGCCTCCACATAGCGCTCACAGTATTGGTGATGTTCATCCGACCCCCACTCCACACTTTTTGTAAGAGCCCGGCAGCATGTTTTGCCAAAACGAGACCGGAACTGGTCATGCAAACTTTTTACTATTTGGAAACAAACCTGTTCTGATTGCTCAGCGCTTACTCTTCCAGTGGTTAAACTTAATACCAAAGCGCCGCCGGTAATACTGCCGCAACAGCACTTTGCCCCACCAAGACCAGCACCGAATCCAGTAGCTATGGCTAAAACCTGATCATTTAAACCTAAGTGGTAGTCATCATTAAAGGCTTTTAAAATGGCTTCACTGCAATAAAGTCCATTCTTAAAATTAGTAACGGCCTTAGCGGGAGTGGCAATTACCGCTTTGGTATTTAACTGCCGCAATTGATACCCTCCTTGTATAGTTGAATAAATTAAGCCCTCTTCCGTGAAAGAGGGCTTTTAGAGACCTCATCTTTCGGAATATCTGCCGCTGGAGTTGGCACCGTACCATTCAGGGTCGTTTGCCGGGTTTCATTGGGCCAGTCCCTCCACCGCTCTTGATGAGTAATTATTGAGTTTTATGCCGGGTAGAAAGGGCTTTCTTTATCCCCCGTCGCTTACCTCCCAGACGGAGCAGCTTCTCTAATAGCCGCTCTGTTCTTTTCCTGATTTACCCGACCTGCAGGGGGACTTGATGAACGCAGCACCTTGGTACCTGCCGTCATTAGATTTCGGTCACATCCAGGAACTGCTTCAAAAAGACTTGCATATAACACTTTAGGTACCTGCCTTAAAGATCAAATCCTCGCATAGCACCTCGGCTAGGCCCAGCCATAATTCATACCATTATACTAATATTTCATCATCAATTATGTCAAGTATTTTTGTAGGATTTTATCAACGTTTTAATCCTAGTCTCCTAGTAGACTTCGTTAATAAATAGCCGGGTACCTGATCAATTTACTAGATCAAATACCCGGCTATCTGATTTCAAGCTTTTTAAGTTATACAGCTATAGCTTTTAATACCTTTAATCAATCAATCGGCGTCTAATACCCCGCATGGCCAGCCAGCCGGTGATCAGAATAAAGGTTAAGCAGTAAGCCAGATTCCAGAGCAGATCGGTTTTTAAAAGGCCGGGCACACTAAAAGCCCGGGCCAGGGCTACAACATGGGTGAGCGGAATAACCTCCCCGATCCACTGTACCGAACCTGGCAGATTTTCTATCGGAAATACCGCTCCGGAGAAAAAAAACATCGGCGATAAGATCCCGGTAAAGTAGAAGTTAAAATGGTTAATATTATGGACAAAAGAAGTTATCCACAATGAGACAGTACCAAACATAATACCGCTGAGAAAACCAACCAATATGGTCAGGACACTTAACGGATAACTAATAATTCCTGCCACCCAGGTTACTATAAGCACAGCACCAGCAAAAATTGCGCCCTTGGTTCCGGCAAAGATTATTTCTCCGATTACCAGATCAGCCGGAGAGAGCGGTGCCCCCAGCATACCATCATAAACCTTGTCAAATTCGAGCCGAACAAAGGTACCGTAGGTACATTCATAGGCAGCTGTATACATAGAACTGGTTACAATAATGCCGCTGGCCAGAAACAGAATGTAGCTCATATTGCCCATGGTAGTTATGTAAGCTCCAAATCCAATCCCCAAACCGCCCAGCATAATTAAGGGCTCGAGGAAAGGCGGAAAGGCGTTACTCCAAAAGTTTGAATCGTATACCCTTTCATGACGATACCAGACACTAAATACTCGGTATCCCCAGGATGCTGGTTTATGATAATTATTGGAGCTCATTTAAACCCCTCCCAGTAACTTTGAGGAACAGGTCCTCCAGATTGGCCTGACGAATATGATAGTCATTAATGTTCATACCTTCAGCTAACTCAGACAATCGGTCACTATCCTGACTATAAACAAACAGGGTATCCTGATAATACTCGTATCTTATATGATCCGTTGATGTACCGGAACTAACCCATGCCTCTCGGCTCAAACCATACACTTCCATAACGAAGTTTTCCAGATGATCTGGCAGCAGCTCCCGGGGATTCCCCTGCAAAATCTTTCGTCCTTTGTCCATAATGATAATATTGTCACAGATCTGAAAGGCTTCATCCATGTAGTGAGTGGATAAAAGTATGGTCACCCCGCTTTCTTTTAACTCCCGCAGTTTATTCCAAATCAGGTGGCGCACTTGCGGGTCCAACCCGGTGGTCGGCTCATCCAGAATTAGAAGCTGAGGCCGGTTAAGTAAGGCGCGAGCTATAATAAGCCTTCTTTGCATCCCTCCGGACAGTTCACCAATCCTGGCTCGTGCTTTTTCCTGCAGCTCCATAAATTCCAGCAATTCATTAATGCGGGCTCTGGCTTCCTTGCGCTCAATACCATAGAAACGGCTGTAAACATACAAGTTATCACTTACACTCAGCTCAGAATCTAAATTGTCCTGCTGCGGAACAATTCCGGCAAACGATTTTATTTTCAATGCGCTGCGGCCAGGATGGCAGCCAAAAATATCAATAACCGTGGCAGGGTCAGGATCAGGATTTGCCTTGCCATAAATGATTTTCATGGTTGTGCTTTTGCCCGCTCCATTGGGGCCTAAAAGGCCAAAGCACTCAGCTTTTTTAACCTGGAAATCCAGGTCATCTACTGCTTTCAGATGGCCATAGCTTTTATTAAGATGACAAATTTGAATAGCCAAATCGTTCAAAATGAATCACTCCCGATCCTAATATACTAAAAGCATTTAAGGACTCTGGGGTGTAGCCCAAGAGAGCACCAGAAGCTCTATTGAATTGATGACTCCCTCTACCGTCGGCTGTAGATATCAACTCCCAGCTTTTCCAGCTCTACCTTACCTTTATCAGTAATTTGGTATACGGTAGTTTTTTCTCCTTCTGGAGTGAACCATTCAAGTTCAATTAACCTTTGGAACAGCCTTTCTCCCAGGGTTCCGCCCAGGTGACCATAGCACTTTCTGCCACTGATAATTTTCTGTTCTTTATCCGACATAATAATCACCTCTTTTGTAATCAGCTTAACATATAAAACCGGTATTTCCAGAGCATAGTACAAGCCCTATAAAAAAACACCTGGCTGCTTAAGCCAGGTGTTGAAACATATTTCGGGATATGAAACTACTGTGGGGTGCAGCAGCTGCCTCTGTTCTGTGACGGATTGGTCACCGCGAAGTCCTTTAATTCCTGGTCGGTAACAGCCGCAGTATCCTCAACCACTTTAAAGCTGCCGGTTACCATGCCCATCCAGCAGGAGTACCGAAGAACTCCATCCTTATCTGGAGTAAATTCAACAATGTTTTCACCGTTAGCCAATGGTTTTTCGATACCCATTTGGGGCAGCGTAATGGGGTTATTGCACCCGTTTAATGATTTACCCTCAATGATCCACTTTACGGGGACTCCTTTTTGTATTACCGGGGCATCAGTGGTGTAACCTTTTTCATCAACAATGGTGTGTACGATTTGAACACCGTTTTCAACAGCCGCGACTTGGGGGGTACTGGCTTCAGCCACCACCGGGGCAGGAATAATTGAAAAACCGGAAATTGCGAACCCCCGGGTAACCATTACTAACCCCAGAGCGACTACAATTACGGAGCTGACTTTAATCATAGTTCGGGAAAAACGACCGGTCAGGAAAGAGTTTAAGGCGCCAAAGGCGAACATCAAGGGAACAGTTCCCAGGGCAAAGATAAACATAGCGGAAGCCCCGCCGATTAAACTTCCGGTCCCCAGGGCATACAGCTGCATTGCCTGCAGTGGCCCGCAGGGCATAAGTCCATTTAACAGCCCGATAATAAATGGCCGGCCGCTGGCTCTCCCTTTGGCCAGACGTGAAGTTTCACAAAATGAAGGCAGATGGACCGGCAGCCGGCGCAGCCAGGGAATCAGCCCTAACATATTTATACCGATTATCAACATCAATACACCGGATATAGCTACAATCATCCCTTTGGCGGTTGGCGAAAAACTAAGACTCGCACCCAGCAGTCCAACCAGGCCACCGATAACAGTGTAAGATATAATACGGCCAGCATTATACAAAATGCTAGGCAGCAGCCGATCCTTAACCCGGACTTGTTCCATACCGCAGCCTTCACGTGTGGTCTGAGTAATCAATATTCCGCCGCACATAGCCAGGCAGTGGATGGAGGTCAACAGGCCAACGATAAAGATTATGCCCAGTGTCATTGATTGGTCTACCTGCGGCAGGAAGTTATACACATTGGTTTTGCTGAAAAGCAGATACAGAGCAATTACAGCAATGATGATACCTGATAATCCTGACCCTTTTTTGCTGGCGACCTGATAACCGGCAGCTTCAATTACCTTTCTTATATCATTCTCAGTAACCACTTCTGAATTATATTCAACCACTGCCTGTGACCGGCTGTAGCTGGCCTGAGCACCCATTACCCCGGGTGTCTTTTGCAGGCTCCCGGCAATTCTCTTTTCACAGTTATGACAGGTCATACCATTAATATCTAAAGTAATCCTGGTTTTCTTCATGAACTTTTCTCCTCCCGGCCTTATATGATTTTTATCTTCCTCAGACGAAGGGCATTAGTGACCACTGATACCGAGCTGAAAGCCATAGCAGCTCCGGCGAATACCGGATTTAAGAGACCCATTACCGCTACTGGAATACCAATAACGTTATAGATGAAAGCCCAAAACAGGTTCTGTTTGATATTGCGCATGGTGGCCTTGCTCAAACTTATGGCGGTAGCAATGTTTCTTAAATCACCGCTCATCAGCGTAATATCCGCCGCCTCCATGGCGATATCAGTTCCGGTTCCCATGGCAATACCGATATCAGCCGTAGCCAGTGCCGGAGCATCATTGATACCGTCGCCAACCATAGCTACAACCTTGCCAGTATCACGCAGCTTCTGAACCTGGCGTGCCTTGTCTTCCGGAAGAACCTCAGCCAGTATATTACTGATCCCTACCTGTTTCCCAATCGCCGACGCCGTACGCTGATTATCCCCGGTAATCATCCAGACCTCAATCCGCATATCCTGCAGGCGTTTAATCGCTTCCGCAGAATTCTCCTTAACTGTATCAGCCACTCCAAACAGGCCAGCCACCTGCTCCCCGATCGCTGCCAGAATGGTGGTCTTGCCTTCTTCCTGCAATCGTTCCAAATCCGCCTGCACCGAAACGGTACTGATGCCATTTTCCTCTAGCAGGTGGCGGCTGCCAACCAATACCGGCTGTTCATGTACCTGACAGGCGATTCCTTTTCCGGCAATTGCTTGGAAGTCTCTGGGCTCTACCGGGGTAATATCAGTACGGTTCTCTCCACCTCGAACGATCGCTTCGGCCACTGGATGTTCGGACAGTTTTTCTACTCCAACCACTATACCCATTAGTTCCAGTTCTCGATTTATATAGGCACCCACCGGAATAATATCGGTAAGCTCCGGCTCGCCCCGGGTAATGGTTCCAGTCTTGTCCAGAATTACAGTATTAATTTTATGGGTGCGCTCCAGGTGTTCACCGCCGCGGATAAGTATACCCTTTTCCGCACCCCGTCCCGTCCCCACCATAATAGAAGTAGGAGTGGCGAGTCCCATCGCACAGGGGCAGGCGATTACCAGGACGGCGGTAGCGTTTAATAGTGCCCGGGAAAAATTACCGGGAGCTCCTGCCAGATACCAGTAGGCAAAAGCGGCAGCAGCGATAGTCACTACTACCGGAACAAAGTAGCCGGCAACTATATCCGCCAGTCTCTGAATGGGTGCCTTCGATCCCTGTGCTTCCTGCACCACTCTGACAATCTGTGCCAGCACCGAATCCTTGCCAATCCTGGTAGCCCTTACCTTGAGCAGGCCGAACTTATTTATTGTGGCCCCAGTTACCTCATCATCAACGTTTTTATCTACCGGAACGCTTTCTCCGGTCAGCATCGACTCGTCAACTGCCGAATAGCCTTCAACCACTACTCCATCGACCGGGATTCGTTCTCCCGGCCGGATGATCACCACATCACCAACAATCAGCTCCGCTACCGGGATTTCAGTTTCTTTATCACCACGAATAACCCGGGCAGTTTTCGGCTGCAGGCCTATCAGCTTACGTATAGCATCAGAAGTACGTCCCTTGGCTCTGGCCTCCAAATATTTACCCAACAGAATTAATGTAATCAGAATGGCACTAACCTCGAAATACAAATGAGGATGTGACATCGATAAAACCGATCCCAAACTGTAAAAATAAGCAGCACTGGTCCCCAGAGCGACCAAAACATCCATATTCGCGCTCTTATTAATCAGGGCATGGTAGGCTCCGCTGTAGAAGGGAGCTCCGGCAATAAATTGGACCAGTGAAGCCAGGATCAGCTGGGTAATCGGCGAGACTAACCAGGCAGGCAGGCTTACTTTGCTCATGTGGCCGATCATAATTATTAAAAAAGGAATGGAAAGCAGGGCAGAGAACCAGAGCATTCTTTGCCGCCGTATCAGCTCAGTATTGACCTCTTCCCCCAGAACGTCTTCCGCTGAGGTTATTACACTGGCGTCATAACCGGTATGCCTGACTTCGGCGATCAAGTCCTGCTCAGTCAGCTGTCCCGGCCAGTAAATCACCTGTGCGGTCTCGGTGGCCAGATTAACGCTGGCTTCCTTGACCCCGGCCATTTTTCCAAGGCCCTTTTCCACCCGGGTCACACAGGCTGCACAGCTCATCCCTGATATCTTAAGTTCAATTTTTTCTTCGGGCACACTGTAGCCGGTATCCTCTATTTTTTTAACTATCGCCGAAACATTCAGTTCCTGTGGGTCATATTTTACTGTCGCCTGCTCAGTGGCCAAATTGACATTGGCTTCATCAATCCCTGCCAATGAGTTGAGGCCCCTTTCCACCCGGGCTGAGCAGGCAGCGCAGCTCATTCCACTTACCTTAAGCGTAATTTTATCCATCCAGCATCACCGACTCTCTCTATGTCTGTTAACTTAGTATCTAGCAATAAATGTGCCAGAATACCTTATTGGGCCTTAAACAATGGATTTACAGCTATTTTTCTTTACTTTTGGGTTTATCTGCAAATCTTGTGTGGGTCATACAACCCATAAGCTGTGTTATATGCCCCATCATTTTAATAAATACAAAATCCCCCTATTGTAATTCAGATATACCATAGGGGGGTATTAAAAGCAATGCTAATCATTACCGGTTACATTTAATACTGCGATCTACGCCTCTACTCCTTTGAAACCGTACTTTTCCATGCGATATATCAGGGTATAACGTGAAATGCCAAGCAGTTTGGCAGCCTGGGTCTGATTTCCTCCTGCCTTTTCCAGGGCCTGAAAGATTAATTCTTTTTCTAAGCGTTCCAAGTCAATGCCCTCATCAGGGAGCCTGAAATCGGTATTTCCTACAGCAGAACCGTTCTTCGCCGATTTCATCTCACCCGCAGTTAATACCTCAACTGGCAATAGATCGGGTACAATGGTTTGCTCCCGGCAGAGAATGACTGC
>JBLNAA010000163.1:0-24711 GCA_050259135.1 Methylocystaceae bacterium
ATATCTAAAGTTCAGCGAGTTGTGGCCGATGTTCAAGGACTTTAGGAGTGTGAGAAAAATATGAGCGACGCTGCAGAAAACATGGGACTCAAGGCCAAACTAGGACTTAATGTATTTAAACATGACAAGGAGCGCCATATAAATATTCGACCCGGAATGGAAAAAGACCCTCGGTTACAGCGGGCTATCCTGGTATGCCCGGCTGGCCTTTACAGCATGAATGCAGATGGAGAAGTAGAACTTACTATCGATGGGTGTTTGGAATGTGGTACCTGCCGTATCGCCTGTGGACCTGAGGTGTTGGATTGGCATTACCCCACCGGCGGCTGTGGAGTGCAATTCCGGTTCGGTTAAACCGCAATTACGTAAGGGAGGCATTTAGTAGTGAACATTGTAGTAGCGATGAAGCAGGTTCCTGATCTGCAGCAGGTACGTATTCGGGGACGGGAACCAGTATTTGATGATGTACCATTAACTCTGGGTAATATTGACAAGAATGCTCTGCAGGCCGGGGTAGATCTTAAGGAAACATTGGGCGGGAAAGTGATAATTCTCTCGGCTGGTAATGATGACCTGGAGGATACCGTTAAAGAAGGTCTCGCTGCTGATGGTGACGAAGCTTATCTGGTTCTTGATAATAAATTAAACAACGCCTCCAGCGAGGTAATTGCCAAAGTTTTGGCGGCAGCAATGAAAAATATTGATGATGTTGGTCTGGCACTTTTTGGTGAAGGCAGTGCCGACAATTATTCTGGACAGGTGGGACCACGGGTGGCGGAAATCCTGGGCTGGCCGGAAGTTGGCTTTGCTAAAAAAATCGAGATTAAGGGCAATATCGCTCAGGTAGTTCGTTCATTAGAAGACTGTGAGGAGCTGGTTGAAGTCGAACTGCCAGCAGTTATAACTGTGGTCTCAGATATAAATGAAGCTCCTATTCCTTCAGTTACGAAAATCTTAAAGGCTGGCAAAAAACCACGGGAAACGGTTACACCTGATGAAATTAGTGCAGACAGTAAGTCCGATCTTAAGCTACAGGTGATCAGCAATCTGGCACCAGAGTCGGATCGTAAACGGGTGGTAGTTAAAACCGTGGAGGAACTGGCGGCCGCGATTAAGAGTGAAGGATATGGAGGTAAATAAGATGGCAGTGGTACTCGTTTATAGCGATAAAAGCAATTTAGCCCGGGAATTGGTCACTGCCGGTCGGTCTCTGGGTTACGAGGTGCAGGCGGTAGCAGTAAATGACAATGATTTGGCCCAAAGTTTGAATAGCTGCGGTATCAAAGTACTGAACATAGAAAACAGCAGCCTCAATATGGCTGATACAGCCGCTCTGGCATCAGCACTGAAGCAGGCTGCTGATCAGGCAGGGGCAGCTCTGGTATTACTGTCCAGCAACCGGCGTCTTAAAGAAGCTGCAGGGCGCCTAGCTCAGATGCGGGGCGGAGTTTGCTTAACCGATATCAGCAGTTTGACTGTAAATGATAGCCAGTTAATAGCCAGCAGAAATGCTCTGGGTGGTGCCACCGTTGCCACTTATGGCGTGGATCCTCAGAATGCGGTTATAGCCATTACTGCTAAAGCCTTTGATGGGGCGGCTGAAGCTGCCGGAGGAAGTATTGAACCGCTGACAATTAACATTAAGCCTATGGTTAAATTGCTGGAAACTAGACCGAAAGCTGGTGACAGTGTCAAGATTGATGCGGCTGATGTTCTGGTAGCAGTTGGCCAGGGATTAAACAGCCAGGAAGATCTGGGAATGATCGAAGAATTGGCTAAGGCACTGGGCGGTGAGGTTGGCTGCTCCAAACCGGTGGCTACCGATAAAAAGTGGCTTTCAGAAGATAGGATCATTGGTCTGTCAGGTAAGATATGCAAACCAAGTCTTGCAGTAGTTTTGGGTATTTCGGGTCAGGTTCAGTTTGCAGTTGGTATCCGAGATGCTAAGACAGTGGTAGCTGTCAATACTGATGAAAATGCCTCCATTGCTACCCAGGCCGACTACTTCCTGGTCGGTGATATCCATGAGGTTGTACCTGCCCTGACGAAAGCATTATCCTGATCAGGGTTAAAATCGCTTTGACCACGAATACTAGAATTTAAGGGAAAATGAATAGCAAAAACAGCCGGTTCTCCGGCTGTTTTTATTTGCCAGATATCAGATGAGTTTATCCTGCCAGGCGGGAAACAAAGTCATTTATGGCTTGGCTCAGGGCTTGAGGTTGTTCCAGCATGGTAAAATGGCCAGCCTGAGGAATAACTGTCATGATGGCAGGGGATACCTTTTGTTTGATAAATTCAGATAGTTTAACTGGTGTCAGCCGGTCTTCATCCCCCACCAGCAGTAATAGCGGGCACTGCAGCCGGTCTATTTGCTCCCGAACGTCAAACTTACTGCAAGCGGTAAAGTCGTTAAAGTAGATGCCCACCGGAACTTTAACCGCATCGGCCAAAAAGTCTTTTTTAACTGCCTCCGGCGTTGATACCGCAAAACCAAAGCCCAGGAAGTTCGCATCAATTATTCCCTGCCCCAGCTGCTCCAGGAATTGTGGAAGCACCTGCAAGCGGGCTGCAGAATCTATCATAATCAAGCCGTCTGGTAAATCCGGGTTGGACAGAGCAATTGAGAGGGCAATAGCTCCTCCCATAGAATGTCCCGCTATTATGATCGGCCGCGGCAAGTTTAGTGAATTGATGAAAGCTATGATGGATGACGCGTAATCGTCAACAGTTGAATATGGTTCGCCCTCCGAGAGGTTATGACCGGGCAGGTCAGGAACGACTACCGTAAACTCGGAGGCGAGGCAGCCACTTAATTTACTCCAGATTTCCCCGTCACTCCCGGCGCCATGGATTAAAACCAGGCTACCCTGGGATCCGTTCTGAACCTGCTCATAGTGAATAGCATACCCTTTAATATTGGTTTGCAATGCCAACCCCCCTCTTTTATTCACCGGGATCTTTTTATCGTTTTTCCTGGGTAATTAGATGATCATCAAGATGGCAGTAATTAAATATACGGGTGGCCAGAATCTGGTTAACTGTTACAATAGAACCAATGGGGAGGTGGAAAAGAATTCATGATCGAGAGAATGAACCGCTGTTATCCAGCCTGGTTGAACCTCGTTCCACTGATTATAACATTTTTTTCTGTGCTCTATGTCATTGCCACCTACGACCAACTGCCAACTAGAGTTGCCACCCATTTCAATTTTCAAGGGCAGCCGGATAATTATGGCAGCCGGGCCAGCATAACCATTTTGCCAATTCTTGGCCTGGTAACGACGATAGGTATGTCCCTCATTAATATACTGGCTATTATGCGCCCTGAGGACCCGCAAAAAGTCTTTAATCTGGATGCCGGCCAAAAAGCGGCTTTGGGAATAAAAAAATTGGAGAATATGAGAGTGTTAATGGCACGGTCACTATTTGTGATTACAGCCCTGACTACCCTTATGATGAGCTATGGTGCCTGGGGAGAGGTTAGAGTTGCGCTGGGATTACAATCCGGACTAGGAATTTGGATGATGGTGTTAGCGGGAGCATTATTAATCGTATGTTTATATATGGTAGTCAAGGCAGTAGGACTGTCACTAACCACGCCGGTTAAAAAATAAAAACAAGGTGCAGGTGGAGAGGAGGTAAATTAATGTCCATTTGTGAGGTTTGCGGAAAAGATAGGAGTACTAGCAGCTCCTGTATCAAATTACTGGTACAGCTTAATGGCCGCGATTATGAGCCAATACCCTGGGGGAAAGGGAAAAATGAAATCAAGGACAAATGCCCCGGGTGTGGGGTCAGTAAAGATGGCTATCATCACCCTGGTTGTGATTACGAGCAGTGTCCTTGCTGTGGGAAAACTATAATATCATGCAACTGTGATCAGACTTAAAGAGGAGGATGGACGTTGCAACGAATACGTTTTATTATTGCCCTGACATGCTGTCTGCTTATAACCTTTCCTCTGGCGGCCAAGGCCGAAAACACGGATTTTAAAGTTATCGTTAACCAACAAACATTGGTTATTAAATCCCCTACCCCCCAGCCGGTACTCGTTAATAACCGGGTATATGTGCCCCTGCGGGTTATCAGTGAACAGCTGGGAGCGCAGGTGAAATGGGACCCTCTAAACCAGCAGGTATTACTCACCAAACCAGGCAGGAGCGAAGCTGCAGTTCCGCAGAGATCGTCTGGAACCAGTGGAATTAGGATAGTGGTAGATGGTAACCCTCTGACCATTGAAGCCAGCCTGGGCCAACCATTTATTAAGGCGCCGGGATATACCATGGTACCGTTAAGAGCAGCGTTTAGTGCCCTGGACTGTGATGTTAACTGGGATGCCGCATCCAGAACTGTTTCAGTTAACACTAGAGCGGCCAAACCAAACGAGCAAAATCCGATTGTTACACCAGCTTCGCCGTCTACACCAACCGTTCCGGTATCGGGATACACCAGCAGCGTGTTAGAGGAGTTGGCTGCTTATGGTTGTAAATTGAAGGTGGACAGCAACGTGATTGAATCTGCCAGTCTCAAAGGACGGTCCGTATCAAGCTTCACCTCAGAGCAGATCCAGCAGTTAAACAAACAACTGGCGGACATAAAAAAATATCCGCGTCTGATTAAATTACCTGATAATAATCAGGTGGATACATATGCCCTGAGTATAATCGGGACTTCTATTGCTAATGCCGAGCAGCTCCAACAATGGGCGGAAGGCAACGCTCAGAGGATTCAGCAGGCTAAAGGGTCACCACTGGTGCCGATACCTTACTTGGCGGCACTTTACTTGCGTATTGGAGCCGAATACGGGGTGCGAGGGGATTTAGCTTTTTGCCAAGCAGCCAAGGAAACTGGTTACTGGCAATTTACTGGGGATGTTAAACCTGTACAAAATAATTACTGCGGACTTTATGCGATAGGTAGCCCGCTTACCGGCAAAGAGAGCCTGGGAGGAGCCGATCCTGGCCTGGTCTCATTTAAAGCCGGAACTCACGGAGCCTGGTTTGCTACCCCCGAGGCGGGTGTGGAAGCCCATATTCAGCATCTGTATGGCTATGCCACAAAAGCAGCTTTACCACCGGGTAAAGCGATAATTGACCCCAAATACAAGATGCTCAGTAAAGGTACTGCCCCTAATTGGACTGGATTGAGTACTCGATGGGCACCTGCTATCACTTATGGACAAAGTATCATCCAGGATTATTGGCTAAAAGCACTGAGTTACTAAACGATCGAATAATACTAAAATAAATGACGCCTGCTCAAAAGCAGGCGTCATTTCATAGAAAAATTTCTGGTATCTTATATAAATATTAGGTTAGGACGATCTGGAAGCCCCCAGATGCTAGGCGCAGTGAGCATTTGCAGAGTGACGACAACGATGTATTGCCTAATACCGCGGATAGCAAGCGAAGCTTGCCAGCGGTGAAGGCGTACTTGAGGTACGTCGAACAAGAATGCGAACTGGAACAACGCAGATGGGGGCTTATCGATTGGCTTAAGATACAGTTATTGGTTGGCCAGGTCATTTCCCTGCTTTAGCAGTCTTTCAGACAATTCGTCCAGACCGATCACACAGTCACCGAGATGGGCAACCGCCTTTTCCTGATCAATGGTCACGGCAGCAATCTCTTGAACACTGGCTGCCAGCTGCTCGGCCGTAGACGATACCATTTTAATCGACTTAACAATGGCATCTGACGAATGATTGACATCATCGAATCCAGAACGCATTCGTTGTAATGCCTGATTAATAATAGCAGTTTCTTGTTCGATGTCACCAAATATGGCTACCGTGTTATCCACTGCTTGCTCTTGCTGGGCGAAAGCACGTGAACTCAATTCCGTCTTACTCATAGCCCGTTCAGTACCGGTTTGAACCAGGTCGATAATCTCAGCAATACTGGCGGCTGCTTGCCGGGATTCTTCGGCTAACTTACGAACTTCATCAGCAACCACGGCAAAGCCCCTTCCGGCTTCCCCGGCTCGGGCGGCTTCGATAGCAGCGTTTAAGGCCAGCAAATTGGTCTGGCCCGCGATCTCCTTGATGGCGGCTACTATTTCTCCAATACGCTGTGACTGTGTATTCAATTCCGAAACCGCCAGGGTAACTTCCCGGTTGGCATCTGAGGTGATACGAGTAAACTCTAACTGCTGTCCCATGGCATTCTTACCGCGTGATACAATCGAAACCATTACATCAGACATATCCTCAATTTCACGGGTATTAGCAGCCATCATGGTAATTGCCTGGACCGCTACATCGAGATTACGTTCTACATTTTGGCTTTCTACTGCCTGGTTTTGTGTACTCCCGGCTATTTCCTGAATTCCGGCAGCAATTTGCCGAAAGGCTTCTCCGGAATTTGATGCAATGGCTACCAATTGCTGTGATGAGGCAGACAGGGTGTTGGCATCCTGGCTTAAACCATTGGCCGCCTGCAGCATTTGGTTATTGCGCAGGGATGCTTGTTTCTCTTTATTTATGGCAATATCAAGCATACGCCGGTTTCCGCGCAGACCGATACATACAGTAAGCATAGCAAAGACGAACATATAATAACGTACGCCGATCATGGGCCCAATCTTTCCGGGAGGGCGTAAAGATGGAAATTGAACTAGAAGGATACTTTCTAATACAATGGCTAGAACACAGGCATATATTGATAAGCGAGGGTTTAAATAAAACACACTCATGATAATAGCAACATAAAAAAGTGCAAACAATTCTCCGGTTCCGTTAACAAAAAACTGATAGAAAAACATAGCCAGGGTAGCAGCTGTAACAATAATATACTGGGTAATATCACTGTTGTGATAAGCTCTGGAAAACAGGTAGGCAGCACCCAAAACAATGAAGCATACCATTCCAGCCATTAGGGTAGCACCTAAAGAGAGATTTTCAGTGCCGCCGCCGGAGAATAGTAAAATCAGAGTATATAATAGTCCTAAAATCAGCACAACAAAGGTTAATGATATAATTCGTGTGTTATTCTGCCTGATATTATCCATTATCAAGCTGCGATCTTCATTCATCAGCAACCCCCCCCTTACCAATAACCAGCCAACTAATATTAATGGAATAATAAAATATATTCTACCTAAAATTGGCTATACCTTGTGGTTTTGAGGGATAAAATCTCGTGTAATATCGATAATGGTTCAAAAAAAGTGACAACACTGGACCAAAAAACCTTCATTAAAGGACTACCCAGCTAGGAATACACACCTAACCGGTTATTAACCCAAACTATTTACCAATATGAGGGAGTGAACCCATTAAACCGGAATAAAGAATATGACAAAAACCACCATATAATTGTTTAAATGGAGGATAGGGGTTTGATGAAATGAAAAATCTTTGGGCGGTGTTGTTGCCTTAAGAAGGTTTTAAAATGCAAAAAAAGCCTGCTGAAAATGGGCAGGCTTTAGTTTTCAAAATAAAATGGTCGGAGTGACACGACTCGAACGTGCGACCTCTTCCACCCCAAGGAAGCGCTCTAGCCAAACTGAGCTACACCCCGACACCGCAAGATTTAGTATATAACCGTAAACCATAAAAGTCAACCGCACATTGATTATTACGGCATCAACTGGTTTTTATGACGGTGTTTTCTTGGATATTTTAATGCTACAATAAGCATAAGAAAACTGGTGAGGAAACATTGCATTAATGGCTTTATATGCGATGACAGATCTTAAACAGTATTTACAGGAGGGCTATTAGTGAAGTACATAGTCCTGTTAGGGGACGGAATGGCTGATTACCCGGTACCGGAATTAGGAGGAAGCACACCTCTGGAAGTAGCTGAAAAACCTTTTATGGACTTCCTGGCTCAGAACGGGGAATTAGGCCTGGTACGTACCGTACCGCCTGGTATGCCACCGGGAAGTGATGTGGCAAATTTGTCAGTGCTTGGGTACAACCCTGAGATATATTATACCGGCCGCTCACCTCTGGAGGCTGCCAGTATCGGGGTTAATCTGGCTGAAAAGGACATAGCTTTTCGCTGCAACCTGGTCTCTTTATCAGAGGATGAGAAAGATTACAATCAACGCCGCATGGTTGATTACAGTTCTGATGAAATTGACAGCCAGGAGGCAGCAGTTTTAATCGCTGACGTACAAAAGCGCCTGGCAAGTTCTGACATCAATTTTTATTCGGGGGTATCCTATCGGCACTTGATGGTTTGGCAAAAGGGTAAGGCTAATATGGTCACAACCCCGCCCCATGATATCTCAGATCGGGTTATAACTTCCTACCTGCCGCAAGGACCCGGTGGCGATATTTTACTGGCAATGATGGAAGCCAGTTTCGAGTTTTTGAATAATCACCCGATAAATCAGCAGAGGAGAGCTCGGGGGTTGCGCCCGGCTAACTCGATTTGGCTGTGGGGACAAGGGAAAAAGACTGACTTGCCGCTTTTTGAACACAAATATGGCCTCAAGGGAGCTATGGTTTCCGCAGTAGACCTTACCAAGGGATTAGGGGTTTGTGCTGGGTTGGAGGTGGTGGAGGTAGCTGGTGCCACCGGCAATATTAACACCAATTTTGAGGGTAAAGCCGAGGCTGCGCTTAAATGTTTACACCAGGGTTTAGACTTCGTCTATATTCATATTGAAGCACCCGATGAAGCTGGACACCGCGGAGAGTTGGAAACTAAAATCAAGGCTATCGAAGCTATTGATAGTCGGGTATTAAAGCCGCTTCTATCCGGCCTTGAGCAGTATGATGATTATAAGCTGTTGCTGCTGCCTGATCACCCAACTCCGATGTCAGTGCGCACCCATGTTGGGGACCCGGTCCCCTTTGTTATTTACCAGCACAGCCGGCAGCATAAGACAGGCGTATCTTCTTATTGCGAGGAAACTGCACGCAGTGAGGATTGGTTATTAGAACCAGGATATACTCTTATGGACGTATTTTTAAAAGAGCAAGAGTGAACCCAATGAATTAAACAGGTGGTGCGGGAATTTATTTTCCCGCATTTTTTAATACCGCCGATTGTTTTCGGAATGGTTCATGAAATGGGGCTCAAAAGGCGAAATGATAGTGAAAAGCAGATTCGATGCAGGAAGCTGATAGATAACGACGAAATATGAGTTATGACAGTTGGGCGGAGGAGACCAATGCGGATTGAACTAGAAGGTGTCAGTTTAAGAATTGGCCATAGAACGGCATTACATGATATAAACCTGGTATGGACCGGACCAGGTTTGTTTCTAATTACTGGCAGCCCCGGGGCGGGCAAGAGTTTACTGCTCAGGTTAACCGGTGGACTAACTTCCTTCAATGGTAATTTAAGCCGAGAATATCAGGGATGCGGATACCTGCCCCAGTTATTTAATTTTTATCCTAACCTAACCCCCATAGAATTTTTTGATTATCTCTTGTTGCTGGAAGGGGTGGCTGAGCGCAGGCAGAGGGCCCGCACCATTCAAGCACTGGTAGCCCGTGCTGATTTGGATCGTCAGGCGCATCAGCGTATGGGCAGCCTGCCACTTTCAGCTCGCCAGAGAATTGCAATTGTGCAAAGTTTAATCGGTAATCCTGAATGCTTAATCTGGGACACGCCTGAGAACAACCTGCGTAATGCTGGTCAGGAGTGGCTTATGACTATGATAGATCGGGAACTAAGTAAACGTTTACTTATTGTTGCCACTGACAATGTAGAGCTATATGAACAACGGGCGCTTCGGATTGCTGTGTTACATGACGGCAATCTGCTTTTTGAAGGGTCTCGTGACCAACTGCTGGCCAGCACTGATGGTCAGGTATGGGAAGGTAAAATACCATTTAAACATTGGCAGAAGTTCCGGCTTGAAAATATTGTTACTCAGGCTGATATTGTGGATGGGGGGATTATGGTAAGGATTCTCGGCCCCAGCAACCCGGATTATTGTGATTTTGTACCGGCTCGAGGTACCGCCAATGATGCTGTGGAATTGATGATACAATCCGCCTCCTTACATAAAACTGGAACTGAGGGGGCAGATTTAAATAACTTACGCCGGCTGAATAAACCAGCACGCGGAAAGGGAACCTGGTCATGAAAACCGCCGGAAGTTTAAGTTTGGCCCTGGCCTGGTATCATGGCAAACGAGCAATAAAAAATATTTATATGTTATTTTGGCTTATCTCAGTAATAGTTTCTATAGTTCTATTCAGCTGGTACGGGGTGGTAAGTCAATCAGCTTCCCGCTATGGGACCATTGAAGTATTGAATTATGGGGTCTGGGGAGCCTGTTTGCTTTTACCATGGTTAGTTCGTTCCATTGCTCCGGCCTTTGCGGTTACCCAGGGAGCCGAATTCCTGCCGGGAAGAACAGATTATCTGGGATTAGATATGATAGTGACCTTGCTGGTTAATGTTCTTGTCCTCTGGTTATTAACCCTCGGCGGAATTTGGATTGCCGCATCAATTCTAAGTACACCGCTCAATATTCCCAGCGTGCTGACGATGATGTTTTTTATTATGCTGCCTAGTTTGCTGTTATTTATTGCCCTGGTTTTAATAATACTGTTAGCTTTTCCATTACCGATTGCGGTATTGACCTTCTGGTTGATCCTGGGGGCTTTTTGCCTGGTTCCAGGACTGGCTCCTTGGGATGGCATTGATATTATCAGCCAGGGGGAGATTTACCTTAATACGCCGATAATATTGGTTAACCGTTTATTTTGTCTATTGGGAACGGCTTTGTTACTTTACATATATGTAATATGGATTAAAAATCAAAGCTCGGGCTTGGCCGACACCCGTTTACGTCAAAAACAGGCTCGAATAGCAGAAGAGAAAGCAGTGATTCTGGGCGGCAAAGGGTTGATTCTGGGGAAAAACTATGAATGGGAATTATTTAAAAAGGAATTAAAAATCATGGATTATAAATGGTTGGTTTTAGGAGGATTAGGTGCCGGATTATGCGGCTGGATATCCAATTTCTACGAGGCAGTTGGATTAGCAGGTATGGGATTGGTTATATTATTTGCTGTTACCATGTTATCACCGAAGAATAATAATGATCGTATAATTTCCGGCTTTTATCGACGGAGATTTTTATTTATACTAATAAGAACTTTAATGCCGCTATTGATAACTGCAGTTCTTATACTGATTTACCGGCTGCCAGGATCGTCAGTCGCTGCTTCCAAGGTTTGCTGGGGGTTCATTGTGGTCTGGGGTTGGGCATCACTGGGATCGCATTTTTGGCCGCCTCTAACAGTACGCATTCTGGCATCGCTTTTCTGGGCGGCAGTGGTATTTTTTCCCGGAGCATTAACCATGACGGTATCCAGTCACTGGTGGTTCTATTCCGGTTTATTAATGACCTTAATTGCTGCCCTCTTGTATCGGCGTAATCTTTACCCTGAGTAACACAATATCTGGTAACGGATTATTGCAATAATTGATGTCCCATTGGGTATACTAGGTCTACATCAATAATAAGTTGAAAAAATGACAACATTCCTATCCTGGTGCAAGGGGGATGTCAATTTTGGAAACTCGAATTATTTAATAAAATAGAAAGCCATGTTAATATATAATAGCGGATTGTTAAGTTGACAGTATTTTCAAACAAAGGTAAAATCACAGTAAAAAATAGGAAGTTGAAAAGGAGATATGCATATGTCCACCATTAGCCGCACTTTTACGAGCTTTGTATGTTTCAATTTACGGATTGCCATGAAAAAGATGGATCGAGTACTAGGTTCCCTGTTAGAGGAATTTAATATAACTGCTCCCCAATCTTTTGTACTGTTTTGCCTGCTGGAAGAAGATGGGATGACTCTAAAGGAAGTCGGTACCAAGGCCATGATTGATAGTTCATCAATGACGGTTCTGGTCGACAAACTGGAGAGTGAGAACTTGGTGCAGCGTCGCCTTGACCCTGACGATCGCCGGGCTATCCGGGTATTTTTAACTAAAGAAGGTAAGAATTTAGCGGAAAGGGCTTTAGAAACCGGCCACCAGTTTAATAATTATGTACTTGGATTTATTCCGGCTGAGGATCAGGAAGCATTTATGGAAGGGCTAGAAGCCGTAGTCCGTAACGTTGAATAATTTTGAAGTAACCATTGACGCCCGCTGGATCCCAATCCAGGCGGGCGTTTCGTGTTTTTTATGCTTTTTGCCGGCAAGTAAGACCTTTTGCTTAAGATTATGAATATAATGAGCTTAAATCTTGATGGTACTTGGTAACGTAATTCTTAAACACCAATTTTGTTGACATGCTGACACCATATGATAAAATTATTTTGGTATTTTGGTGGGTTAGCCGATTTGCTGACCGGTAAAACTTAAGAAAGTGGGGTGAGATCAGGTTGCAGTCTTTAGGGCGTCATATCCTCGCCGAGATTTACGGATGCAGCTTCGAAATCCTCAATGATGTGGAACGGGTCGAGGAAATCATGATTAACGCAGCTTTAGAGGCTGGTGCCGAGATTAGAGAATTTGTGTTTCACAAATTCAGCCCGCAAGGAGTAAGCGGGGTAGTTGTAATATCTGAGTCTCATCTGGCGATCCACACCTGGCCAGAGCTTGGATATGCAGCAGTTGATGTTTTCACCTGTGGTGATCGAGTCGATCCCTGGGATGCCTGCCGTTATCTGGTAAAAAAATTTGGAGCTACAGATATGGATGCCTCGGAGGTAAAACGAGGTTTAGTCGGCAGCCAAGTTACCCAGGCGGTCAATTATTAGGAGGGATACTATTTTAGTAGACCGATGCAGAGTATCGTACAATTGGAGAGGGTCAATATAAACCCTACCTTGATACTAAAATCAGGTAGGGTTTATATTTGTCTTACCGGGTAACTTTAATAATAAGGTCTATATTCCTATCGACTCTGGTGATATGATATTGTTGTTCCTATGCCAACATTGAAGAAATATGGCATAATATGGTAGACAATCGCCGCAAAATAATTTAAAGGATTTATACTGATGTTGCCGAATGTTTTTTTCACGCCATTTGTTGAGGGGGTTCCCATTAATGCAGTTTCATGAAGAAACAACTCGAATGAATTGGTATTTACAGAAAACCATAAAAAAATGGGAACCAGAGCTAAATCAGGTTCTAGAAAAATTGAGTAATAATCGCCATTGGCAGGCGTTACCTTATCATACTATTGCAATAAATCGTATGTTAGGCGGTTCAATCGATGATTCAGCCTGCCTGGCTGCTGTTTTTAAGTTATTTCTATTAAGCGATCATTTTCATTCTTTGATTCAGGACGATAGTGAGGGTCAGCAATATAATGAGGCCCTGCAATTCAATATATTGATTGGTGATTTACTTGATGGCAGTGCCGTCTGTCTTTTATGTGAAAAAGGTTGGGACAGCCTGCTGCCAGTGATAGCCAATATGATAGTCCAGATTAATGAAGGTCATGCTCTGGCTAATGAAGCATCCAATTTGGATGTGATTCAGCTTGCTACCCGGGAATGGGGAAGTTATTACCGAGTAGCTTTTCGCTCCGCGGCAATTTTAAGTAATCTTAGTCCGGATTTAGAGAAAAAGCTGGACACCATTGGGTTAGATTTGGGCTTGTTAATGACTGCCGAAGCTATGGGTTGGGATAATGCTGGTATATTCTCTTCTCGATATCGAGAGGGCATGGATTGGCTTACCTCGAATTTGAGCATTAATAATAATTTTAAACGGATTGATACTTGGATGGCTGATGCTGGCGTGCCGGTACCTGCAGCTGGCTGAGCCATAGGATGGTAGAATGAAAAAATTACATGATTTTTTAACCTTGATTGATTTTAGCTACACCTTGTTCGGGTTACCTTTTGCCTACCTGGGAGCCTTTCTGGCCCTTAAGAGCTGTCCGACACTTCATCAATTAGGGTGGATTACTCTGGCGATGATTGCGGCAAGAACGGCAGCATTATGTTTAAATCGCATGCTTGACCTTCCTTATGACCGCGAGAACCCGCGTACTGCCAATTGGATATTAGTGAATGGAAGTCTGCGTTCAGCACCTTTATGGTTAGTGGTACTTCTTTCCATGATTTTACTCGTCTGGGCAGCCTCCCAATTAAATCATTTGTGTTTAATACTGTCGCCTGTAGCGGTCATACTGTTATGGGGATATTCATATACCAAAAGATTTACCTGGCTTTGCCATATTATTTTAGGGTTAGTAGTGGGTATCGGCCCAGTAGCATCATGGTTGGCCGTAACCGGGGTATTTGACTGGCGTCCGGGATTTTTGTGGTTGGCTGTGGGGCTGTGGATTGCTGGGTTCGATATTATGTATGCTTGTCAGGACATTGACTTTGACCGAGAACACGGGTTATATTCCATTCCGGCCCGTTTTGGAGAAAGCCAGGCGCTTAAAATATCAGAATTTTGCCATGAAATGGTGATAATATTATTTGTGGTCAACGGTTTGGTGCTGAAGCTGGGTGCATGGTATTATACCGGGATAGCAATTGCTGCATTGGTTTTAATTTATGAGCATCTGATTGTACGCCCAGGCCAGTTAAAATTGGTTCACAGCGCCTCTTTTAAATTCAATCGTTATGTTAGCCTGATTATTTTTGTTATGACCCTGATTGACCTCTTTTTCTAGAATGAGGTGAAATATTGAAAAAGATTATTGTGGGCTGGACAGGGGCCAGTGGTATTGTTTATGGGGAGAGAATGGTTACTGCCCTCCTGGAAGCAGGCTGTGAGGTACATCTGGTTTTTTCTTCGGCGGCCGAACTGGTTTACCAGGATGAAATCGGGCTGCCCGCTGATATGAATCTAACCAGCTGTTTACTGGCCAAGTACCCGAATCCGATGTTGAAAATCTATGATAATCGGCAGCTAGCTTCAAGTATTGCCAGCGGTTCCTATCCGGTATCGGGCATGGTAATTGCCCCCTGCAGTATGTCCACTTTGTCGGGATTGGCTGTCGGTGCCGCCAATAGTTTGCTCAAAAGGGCGGCTGATGTAATGTTAAAGGAGAGGCGTCCACTGCTTATAATGCCAAGAGAAACCCCACTTAATCTGATTCATCTGCGGAATATGGTGCAGCTGACTGAAGCGGGTGCTACGATTGTTCCAGCTATGCCGGCATTTTATCATCACCCGCAGCAGGTCGAAGATTTAGTGGATTTTATGGTAGGAAAGGCATTAGATTTATTAAATATAAAACACCAGCTTTATCAGCGCTACGAACCCCAATCAGGTAACAGGGAGTAAAATTAACTAATGAAAAACGTAGGATTTTTGAAACTAATTACCCGGGAAATGGAAGAGGTTGAAAAGAATTTATACTTGAAAATTGATACGGAAGTGCCAATTTTAGCTGATGCATCTTCACATCTGCTGAAGGCTGGCGGAAAGAGACTGCGTCCAGCCTTTGTTCTGCTCACCGGTTCTCTTTTTAAGAAGGATATAACACCGCTGATACCAATGGCAGTAGCTATGGAGCTATTACATATGGCTACCCTGGTACACGATGATGTAATAGATAATTCATCCACCCGTAGAGGCTATCCGACTGTAAAAGCCGAGTATGGAAACCGAATGTCAGTTTATGCGGGGGATTACAATTTTGCCCGGGCATTGTACCTGGCTTCGACTTATAAAAACCATGAAGTTATGCAGATTTTAGCCGAGGCTTCTATGGAGGTATGTGAAGGAGAAATTGATCAAATGCGGGCGGCATTTGATTATCAGGGCGGATTAAAATCATATCT
Source organism: Methylocystaceae bacterium (assembly GCA_050259135.1). Taxonomy (GTDB): domain Bacteria; phylum Bacillota; class Syntrophomonadia; order Syntrophomonadales; family JBLNAA01; genus JBLNAA01. Next base: position 15,695 of record JBLNAA010000163.1, read on the forward strand.
GCGGCGAATTCATAAAAAAACTGCTTTGTTGATTGCCCTCAGTTGTCAGTCAGGTGCTTTGTTGTCGGGGGCGGCTGATAAGTATGTGAAATTGGTATGTGATTATGGCTATTATCTGGGTATGGCTTTTCAGATAACTGATGATATTTTAGATTTTACAGCCGCACCGGAAGTTCTGGGCAAACCTACCGGCAATGATCTTAAACAGGGGATCATAACTTTGCCTGCCTTATATGCATTGCGTTTTAGTGAACGCCGGCAGGAAATGTTGAAGTTGTTGGCTAATAAGTCAGTTGATGATGAACAACTTGCCACCCTGCTGACAATTGTGCGGGATAGCGGCGGGATCGAATATTCACAGGCTTGTGCGGCCAGCTATGTGGAGAAAACCAAGCGTGTTGCCAGCCAGCTTCCGAATCGGCCAGCCCGTAAGGTATTCTTACAGGCAGCAGACTTTGTTTTGGAACGGGAGTACTAAATTGGCAAGGGGATTAGCAGATGTTTGATAATCTTAGCCCTGATGAAAAAGTAACCTTGATTCAACATTTCGGTGATCTGCGTAAGGCTTTAATAGTATCAATCATTGCCATTGTGGTAGCTGCTTTTGGCTGTTTCTATTTTAGTGACCAGATGCTTGAGTATATTAAGCAGCCACTCACCAATTTGAAGTTACAGCTCTATTTCATTGGGGTTGCCGAAGGCTTTTTTATCAAACTTAAGTTATCATTGATTGCCGGATTAGTGGTGTCTTTTCCGGTAATTTCTCTGGCTTTATGGCATTTTATCAAACCGGCTCTTTATCCCCGTGAGCGTAAATATGTCTATATTCTGTACCCCGTTACAGTGCTGTTGTTTGTAGGCGGGGTGGTTTTTTCTTACCTGACCGTACTTCAAGTAGCTCTCAAGTTCCTGATTCTTATGGCTGGTGGTCTGCAGGCCATGATTACCGTCGATAAATATGTATCCTTTGTTATTGCGTTTACTATTCCGTTTGGTTTTGTCTTTGAGATGCCGGTTGTTGTCTACTTTTTAACCAAGATTGGGGTTGTTACCCCCGCGTGGCTGGCTAAAAACCGTAAATATGCACTGCTAATAATATTTATCCTGGCGGCCGCTTTAACACCAGGTCCGGATCCGATCTCCCAATGCCTTATGGGTATACCTGTCTACCTGCTGTATGAGTTAAGTATTTTGGTATCAAAGATGGTAAGTCCCAGTAAGGATAGGGAATCAATAGATTACGATGAACCGCGGGCGGATATTGAGGGTTAATCAGCTCTCTTTTAATGTCAACAGCAATTAATAATCGACAAAATAGAAGCTTAAAAAAACATAATACGCCATCCGTCAGAAAATTCCTGAAAAAGTGAATTCTGGTGCGGGTGGCTTATTTTTTTATTCTATAAAAAATATCGTATGTTTTATGTATTAATACCAGTATTAGCAGGATTTATAAGCATTATCTAGAACTAACTATATTGAATGTGAATTTCTATTTTAGGACTATCCGGGGGGAACATCCGCCAGGATGTTAAGACAGAAATACTAGAAAGGAGTGTTGAGGGCGTGAAAATTAACCGCAGGCAGTTTATCAAGCTGACCGGGGCAACTGCTGCTAGTGCCGCAGTGTTTGACCTGGGATTTGATTTCAGCGCGACTGCTGCCGAAGTTGCTGGTTGCCGCACGAAAAATGTGAAACCAGTTCCGTCCATTTGTCCCTTCTGCAGCTGTGGCTGCGGCTTCCTGGTTTATTCTGAAACTGATGCCAACGGGAAGTTCGTCAAACTGCTGAGTGTGGAAGGAGATCCCGACAATCCAGTTAATCTGGGTGGGGCCTGTGCCAAAGGAGCATCGTTATTTAATATTCGGGATATTTACGATCCTGAGACCAAAGAACAAATGGTTAACCCCAAGCGGGTAACCAAGCCTCTTTACCGAGCCAAGGGCAGTGATAAGTGGGAAGAAAAAGAATGGGATTGGATGCTGGACACCATCGCGGAAAGAATTAAAGAAAGCCGCGATAAGACATTTAAAGAATCAGAAAAGGTTAAAATCAAGCTGGCTGACGGCACTGAAGTTGAGAAAGATGTAATTGTAAACCGCTGTGAAGGTATCGCCTCCCTGGGAGGTGCGGGTCTTGATAACGAAGAGTGTTACCTGTTATCCAAGAGCATGAGGGGGTTAGGCCTGGTTTATCTGGAACACCAGGCCCGTATCTGACACTCGGCAACGGTGGCAGGATTGTCACCTTCATTCGGCCGCGGCGCCATGACTAATGCCTGGATTGACCTTAAAAATACCGATTGCGCATTGATCCTGGGATCGAATGCGGCAGAGAATCACCCGGTTTCCTTCCGCTGGCTGAACGTTGCCCGTCGGGACCGGGGAGCGAAAGTGATTCACGTTGACCCGCGTTTTACCAGGACTTCAGCTCGTTCAGATCTTTATGCCCCGATCAGATCCGGTACCGATATCGCATTTTTGGGTGGGATGATCAAGTATATTTTGGACAATAAACTCTATCATGAGGAGTATGTCCGCTATTATACTAACGCCACCTTTATAGTGAAAGCTGACTTCGGCTTTAGTGACGGGTTATTTTCCGGGTATAATGCGGAAACCCGCAGCTATGACACAGCTAGCTGGGACTTTGAAACCGATGCGGAAGGCAAGTATGTTCGGGATATGACCATGCAAAATCCGCGTTCGGTGTTCCAGCTCTTGAAGAAACATTATGAGAGATATGATATTGATACGGTTTGTTCCATCACCGGTACCCCGAAACACCTGTACCAGAAAGCGCTTGATGCTTACTGCGCTACCGGCAAGCCTGATAAAGTGGGAACCATTATGTATGCAATGGGGATAACCCAGCATACCGTGGGATCACAAAACGTTCGGGCGGTTGCCATGGTGCAGCTGCTGCTTGGCAATATTGGCCGTCCTGGTGGCGGTGTTAATGCCCTGCGTGGTGAATCTAATGTTCAGGGATCAACTGACTTTGGACTGTTGTATGGTAGCGTAACCGGGTATATGAATTCACCGTCCAACGATTATTTTGATCTGCCGACTTACCTGGAAAAGGAAACCCCCAAGACCGGCTACTGGAAGAACAAACCCAAGTTCTTTAACAGTATGCTGAAAGCATGGTGGCGGGAACAGACCCCGGCAGACAGCTATCATTATCTGCCCAAACGGGATCTTAAAACCAATTATTCACATATCGCTCTCTTTGAAGATATGTATCAAGGAAAACTTGAAGGTCTGATGGTCTGGGGTTCCAACCCGGTTGTCGGCGGCCCCAATGCCAATAAAGAACAGCGGGCGCTGGCCAACCTGAAATGGATGGTGGCAGTTGACCTGTGGAAAACTGAGACTTCTGAGTTTTGGGCTGACAAAGCCTGGGAACGGCCGGGCAGTGATCAGATTACCGAGAAGTTGGAAGCCAGGGATATTGAGACCGAGGTCTTCTTCCTTCCGGCTTGCGGTTCCTATGAAAAAGAAGGGACCATTTCCCAGAGCGGACGCTGGGTGCAATTCCGCTGGAAGGGTGCCGATCCAGTAGGTGAGTCTAAGCCTGATCTTTGGATTATTGACGAATTGTTTAAGCGGGTGCAGAAGTTATATGCCGGCAGCACTGCCGCCAAGGACAAGCCTATCGTTAATATGACCTGGGGTTATGGTAATGGTGAAGAGCCGGACCTCATGGAAGTCGTCAAAGAAATGCACGGTTACAATGTCGCGGATGGTACCTTGGTGGATAACTTCACCAAGCTGGCCGATGATGGCAGTACTGCCTGCGGTATTTGGATTTATTCAGGTTCTATGACTAAAGACGGTAAATACAAAACCCAGAATCGAGACAATAAAGATGATTCTGACGGGTTAGGCCTGTATCATAATTGGGCCTGGTGCTGGCCGTTGAACCGGCGTATTCTTTATAACCGTGCCGCAGTTCAACCGGATGGAGTTACCCCCTGGCCGGGTGATGACCGCTGGCTGGTCAAATGGGATCCGACAGCAGTAGCTGATCCGGTTACCGGAAAACTCGGTTTGTGGAAAGGACGCGACATTCCCGATTTTACCAAAGATCTGCCGCCAACCGAACCTGGCGGAGATATGCCGTTCTTTATGCGTGATGAGCTGGTAGGCGGCCTGTTTGCCAAGAAGAAGCTCATGAAGGATGGCCCCTTCCCCGAGCATTATGAACCATGGGAGAGTCCGTTCACTCCGTCGCCGTCATTTGGGAATTCTCAGCCGTTTAACCCGGCAGCGAAGGTGTTTGAACCAGATAAGCGGGGTAATGTTAAACAGTTCCCCATTATCGGGACTACCTATCGGGTAGTGGAACACTGGCAGGCGGGTGCTATGACTCGAAACCTCCCCTGGCTGGCTGAACTTATGCCCAATGTATTTGTGGAAATGAGTGAGCAGCTGGCGGCTGAAAAAGGTATTAAGAATGGTGATGAAGTTATCGTAGCTACCACTCGCGGAGAAGCTCGGGCGGTTGCCTGTGTAACCAAACGTCTGAAACCGCTGGCAGTGGGCGATAACTATCTGCACGAAATCGGTATTATCTGGCACTTTGGTTTTAACGGTTATGCCAAAGGTGACCCCGGTAACCGCTTGACTCCGCACATTGGCTGCGCCAATACTACGATACCCGAGTATAAGGCATGGCTGTGCGATGTGAGGAGGGCTTAGTTATGGCGAAAAAGATGGCAAACCTGTATGATACCAGCAAATGTACTGCCTGCCGGGGATGCAGTGTGGCCTGCAAGAACTGGAACCAGTTGCCGGGATTGAAGACCGAGTTTAAGGGCAGTTATCAGGTAGAGGAAGGCCTTAACGCTGATACCTTTACCTTAATTAAGTTCTTTGAGTACGAAGATAACATGGATGGCCTGCAGTGGGATTTCATTAAGTTCCAGTGTATGCACTGTGAACATCCGGCCTGTATGGAAGTATGTCCCCGGAAAGCCCTGACCAAGACTGAATGGGGTGCGGTGGTCAAGGATTATGACAAGTGTATCGGCTGCCAGTACTGTGCATACGCTTGTCCCTTCCAGGTACCCCAATATGAAAAACGGGCTGACGTGGTAACCAAGTGTACCTTGTGCGCGGAGCGGGTTGGGAATGGTCAAAAGCCGGCCTGCGCTCAAACCTGCCCGACCGGCGCCTTAATTTTCGGTGACCGGGATGAATTATTGGGTATCGCTGAGGATCGGGTTGCTTATCTGCGTAAAAATGGTTTCCCCCGGGCTCAAGTATACGGCAAGCTGGAATTAGGGGGACTTAATAACCTTTATGTTTTGCATGACAGCCCTGATAAATTTGGCTTGCCGGTGAACCCGAAAGTGGCTGGCCAAGTACGTTTCTGGCAGCGCGGGGTACAGCCTTATGTCGCCTGGCTGATTCCGTTGGCCTTAGCCGGCTCGGCCTTTAGTTTTGTCACCACCCGGGTACTAAAGAATATGCAGTCACATGGGGAAGGAGGTAATCACTAATGCAGTGGCTTCCCGAATATAAAGAAGATGTGCCACGGATAGAGAGATTTAATGTGCATTCACGCGTGACCCACTGGGGGCATACGGTAACTTACCTCCTTTGCCTGATTACCGGATTGGCTCTCTACCTTAATTCCGCCGAATGGTTAGCCATCCCCTTTGGAGGTTACCGGGGTGCGGGTATGGTGCACCGGGTTAGTGCAGTGCTTATGACCCTGATCATCGTGTATTTTGTACTGGTCAATTTTAAGGTTATTATCGAGTGGGTCAAAGATATACTCAGTTTTGGCAAGCGGGATATCGGGTTTCTTCTTAAATTTCCGTTAGAGTTTTTGGGATTTGAAGTTAAAATACCCCCGCAGACCAGGTTTAATGGTGGTGAAAAGGGTAACTCCATCGTCACCCCCACTTGTGTAATTCTGCTGGTGCTCAGTGGGTATATCATGTGGTTCCCGGCCATTTTCCCGGTGTCATGGGTAAGACTTGCCTACCCGATTCATGATTTAGCCATGATCTTTTCGGCCTGTATGGTTTGTATGCATGGCTATCTGGGTTCTTTCCACCCTGGTTCCGGCGAATCTTTCTGGGGAATGTGGAAGGGTACCGTGCGTGAAGAATGGGCTGAACATCACCATAAAATATGGTATGACAAGGTGAAGGCAGCCGATTCCAGCAAATAGTTTCGTAATCCCAAGGGGGGAGTATATTCCCCCCTCTTTTTTTCAGGCTTTCGCTTAAAGAGCTTTTTCGTTAAACTGAAAGTGGCATTAGATATGGAGGGGAGATTATGATGCAAGAATTTGTGCCGCCGATTACCCTGCCTGATGGGTATATCGATTTTTATAAAGATCTCGAGACCTGGCAGTACCAGCTGATAGTCCGGCTGAAAAAGGGCATAAGCCATGAAACCATTGATGCCCTGCCGCTATTACAGCAAAGACAGCCCTTGCTCGATATCGTTAATTTCGAGCTGGATATAGATAAATACCGTGCCGCTTTTGCTGATTTGACTCAACACTTAATTGCACAGCATGCTCAAACCAAAGAAAAAGCAGAAAAATTACATAGTATAACTGAAAAACTTGATCTGCCATTACTTATCGACCGCTTGATGTCTGGAGACCTGACGTATTTTGCCCGGGTGGAACAAGAAATCGGAGTAGCCCGGGATATGCTGTTGTTTGTTACCGATCATTCCCTGCGGCCTTTTTTAAGACTTTTTGCTTACCCGTATCAGGAATCGCTGGCGAATGATACTGGTCTTCATTGGGATCAGGGTATCTGCCCGGTATGCGGAGCTCGTCCGGTCTTAGCTCGGGTACGATCCGAAGATGGGAAAAGATTTTTGTTTTGCGAGCATTGCTTTACCGAATGGCCCTATAAGTATCTGGCCTGCACCAACTGCGGAAATGAGGAAGTAGGAACCATAAAGTATTTTACCCTGGAAGGTGACGAAGCCAACCAGATATTTGTCTGTGATAAATGTAAAGGCTATATTAAAACCTACGACGAACGCCGTTCTCAGAGCAAGACTGATCTTTATATTGCCAGTGTAGCCACTGTTTATCTGGATATGGTAGCCCAGCGTGAAGGCTATGGCCTTGATGAAGAAGCTTTAAATTAGGAGGGGACAATATGTGGGGGTTGATTGGTAATATTGGGCCTTGGGAACTTATTTTGGTGCTGGCTATTTTATTGATTATTGTAGGACCCGGTAAATTACCCAAGGTTGGGGAAGCCATGGGAAAAGCTCTTGGTAACTTTAAAAAAGCACGAAGCGATGAGTTTGATGAACTGGATAGTTCGGATAAGGATAAACAGTAACTTGATTTTTGAGGAAGCCGGGTTCACAATTGGAATACCCGGTTTTTTTATTTGCTGGTACTGAGCACTCCGGCGGAGGGGTTAGTAATGCATATTGCAGTTATTGATGGTCAGGGAGGCGGCATCGGACGCTTATTAGTTGAAAAGATACGTTTGGAATTAGGTGACCGAATAAAAGTGTTAGCTTTAGGTACTAACGCCACGGCTACCGCCGCCATGCTCAAGGCCGGGGCAAATGAAGGCGCCACCGGAGAAAATGCCGTAGTATTTTCCTGCTCCCGGGTGGATGTGATTGTTGGGTCGGTAGCCATATTAGCAGCTAATTCTTTTCATGGTGAGTTAACTCCCAGAATGGCAGAAGCTATCGCTGCTTCACCTGCGGGTAAAGTTTTACTGCCGCTTAACCGCAGTCAGATTGAGATTATTGGGGTTCTTGATGAACCATTGCCGGTGCAAGCTGAACGCGTTGCCAGTCGGCTTCATTACCAGTTGGAACACGAAGGTGCCGATCACTAAGGAGGCTAATTTATTATGTGCCAGGATATGTCGCCCGTTGAAAAAGCTATTATGTTTCATGGTCATATTTGTCCCGGTTTGTTAATGGGAGTAAGAATGGCAGAAGCCGCACTTAATAAATTGGGAGTTAGTTCAGACCAGGATGAAGAGCTTTTGGCCATAGTAGAGAATGATTCCTGTTCTGTTGATGCTATTCAGGCTATTCTCGGCTGTACATTTGGTAAGGGTAACCTTATCTTTAAGGACTACGGCAAGCAGGTAGTCACGGTAGCCAGCCGCCAACATAATAAAGCTGTCCGAATAGCCGGCCGTAAGCTGGAACCGACTGCTGAGCGCCAGCGTTTTACTGCTTTGAATCGACTGGCGCAGCTTACTGCGGAGGAAGAGGCAGAAAAAGAGTCTCTGCGGATGGCAATATTTGAGCAAGTAATGTCCTGCCCGGTAGAAGAAATGCTGGATATACGGGAAGTTAAGATAGAATGGCCCCCCAAGGCAGTCATTTATCAGACTGTCACCTGTTCCTCCTGCGGTGAAGGAGTTTCCGGACATCGGGTGGTGGAAACAGAGCGTGGTCCACTGTGTTTGCCCTGCAGTAAGGGGGAAAGATATTAATGTGTGAATCAAATGTTTATCTATTAAAATCAGGGCGGGAAGAATTGCTGATGGAAAAGGTTGATCGGCTGATACCCGGTGAAGACGGCACAATATTTCTGGAGAACGTTTTTGGGGAGCGCCGGTCAGTTAAAGCCCAGATTAAAGAAATGGAGTTAGTCCGCCACCGTATAGTATTAAGTGAAGCTGCAGAAAACCTGATCGAAAATCAGGTCGGTGAGTGGTGGTTGGAACCGCTGACTGACCATGGCCATTTTCATGACGGTGAAGAAGTTAAACTCCGGTTATGTTGGGGCAGTAACCTGAAAGCCCAGACCGGAAATACAAAACTACCCCAGGTTTTTCAGTATGAGGATGGAGAACGTCGTGCGGTAGCAGTAGATGCTGATGAAGGTGAGCTACTGATTAACATAGGTGAGAGTGCTAATGGGGTAATTACCGTATGTGCGCAGGATCTACAGCCGGATATTGATTATTATGCCAAGATGGTAGTGGAAATTGGTCACCATGATCACCATGAGCTGCATCCGGTAGGGTTACCATTAGAAATTATTCCGG
>JBLNAA010000164.1:0-4315 GCA_050259135.1 Methylocystaceae bacterium
TTGATACCCGTCTGGCTGACAGTAAAATACGGGAAACCACGGGATGTGCGGTAGTAACTATCAGAAGGGCCAATGGTGAAGTGATAATCAATCCTCACAGTTACGAATTCATTCGTGCTCAGGATACATTGATTACCATGGGCACAGCCTCCCAGCTCATGCTCTTTGCCGGTTATTGTCAAGAGGAGGGAACCGATAATGTCTAATCCGTTTAATATCTATTTTGCGGTTAAAAACATGATCACCAAAAAAACCAATTGTCCTCACTGTCAGCATCAACTGGAGGTTTTTAATATCAGCAGCCCTCAATACCTGACCTGCAAAAAATGCGGCAAAACTATGAAGGTTGTTTCAGGAAAGGCATATCAGCAGCAGTATAAAAATAAAAAAGTCCAGGAATAAAGATATTCCTGGACCGCTGACTAGCACTCATTTAAATTAGCAAAGTTCCCGGCCTAATGGTCACAGCCAGCGCAGTTTTTTGGCTTCATGCTGCAGCTGGTCGCGGAAATCCGGGTGAGCAATTGAAATAAGCCGCCGAGCTCGCTCGGAAATCGATTTATTAGTCAGATAAACCGCTCCGTACTCGGTAACAATCCACTGAACATCATTACGGGAAGTGCTTACCGCAGTTCCCCGGGGGAGCATATCAACTATCCTTGATTTTATTTCGCCATGGTTGGTATAGGTGGACGGCAGAGCAATTATACTGCGGCCGTTTTTCGCCATTTGGGATCCTAAAACAAAGTTCACCTGGCCGCCGGTCGCACTAATCTGAATCGGACCGATGGCTTCAGCTGCCACTTGACCGGTAAGGTCAATTAATAAAGCGTTATTTACCGAAATGATATTGTCGCATTGGGCGATGATGTTGGGGTCGTTGGTAGTTCCAATTTCAAATGCTTTTACCTGGGGATTGTGATGTACAAAATCATATAGCTCACGCGTTCCTACCGCAAAGGTATAGCTCGATATACCCGGAAGCCAGGTCTTACGGCTGTTATCAACTGCTCCGCATTTCATCAGTTCCATAATCGCATTGGAAAAAACTTCAGAGTGAATTCCCAGATGGTGTTTATCCTTAAGAAAGTGGCCGACGCAGTTAGCCAGACCGCCGAGACCGAGCTGGACGGTATCACCGTCATTAACCATATCGGCAATGATGTGGGCGATACTTTCCTCAATTGGAGTTATTGGTATCTCCGGTACTTCAAATAACGGCTGGTTATTTTCCACTATCGCATCAACCTGAGAAATATGTACCTGAAAATCATCACTGACCAGCCAGGGGTTATGGTTATTTACCTCTACTGCCAGATAATCCAGGTTATTAATTACCTGGGTGGGAGTCAGTCCGCCGAAGAGCGAACGATTAAAATAGCCATTTTCATCAGGCGGGGTAACCGAAATAAACCCTTTTTTTATTTTGGCATCCAGAGCCCATTTTTGCATACTTCCCAGATGGTTAGGAACAAAATCACAGGTACCCCATTCAATGCATAAACGTTCGGCGGGGCCAATAAATATGGTTTCGATATGAAAACTATCTCGGTTTTCAGGTTTCATATACTCATGTAAAGCTACCGCGAAGCCCTGACATACTTTAATTCCCCGCAGTTCTGCAGTCCTTTGTCCGATGGCTTCGGTAATAGCGGGAGGGATAGCCGTACCCCCTCCCAGGCCGATAACATCGCCCGACGTTACCACCTTGGCAACTTGCTCAGCAGTGGTGATTTTAGATCGATATTCATCTCTCCAACTCATTAAAATAACTCCCCTTCATACATTTCTTATCTCTATAATGCTCTTTAACACAACTGGATGGCAGAAAAGAGCTTAATAACCTAATATTACAATATATGACAATGTGGCGGGTGAAAAATATGACTTTATATCAATCAGTTCGAGCCAACAGGTAAAACTGCAGGATTAATGCAAAAGCTGACGAATGGTGGTGGTGAGAAACTGTAAGGTTTGAAAGATAAAATTCATAATCGATAATGATGGGCTTCGATAGAAAGTGGGGTAGAGATGGTGGGGAATGAGGAGAACTATTCTTCTGCGGTTGAAGAGAACAGTGATATGAGCAGTAGAAAAATGAATATCCCCCATCCGCGATTGGCGGCAATGGGGATAGCGATAATCATTATCGCCCTTATTACAATTGGTATTTATCAGTTACTGCCAGTTTCGAATGCGAGTGCCGGAAAAGTAAGTATAAGTGCTACGAAGTCCGGGTCCAATGGCGTAAATACCGCATCGTGGTTTAAAATCAACCTGGAAAAACCAATTGATCAAAAAGCCGTAACCAACAGTCTCAAAATATTTCCGGCTTTTTCATATACACTGAAAAAGAAAGACGGCGGCAGAGAGTATCAGATTATCCCCCGCCACCAATTGGCTGCCAATACCATTTATAAATTCAGTTTTGACCAAACCGGTAAAGGTCAGGAGAACCTGAGTTGGGCATTTCAGACTACCGGTGAGTTTTGCCTGATAAGCACCCTGCCCCACAATGAAACCGTAGGAGTACCCGTAAATACTGGCATCGAATTTATCTTTTCCCATGATAACTTTGATCTCGATCAAGCCCGCAAAATGGTGGAAATATCACCGCGAACAGAAGGCCGATTTGAAAAACATAAAAGAACCCTGGTTTTTATCCCGAAAGCTCTCAAACCGGCAACCTTATATACGGTAACGTTAAAGAAAGGTTGGGGGGCAATCAACAGCCGGAAATCTATCAGTAAGGATGAAATTTTTCGCTTTGAAACCGCTTCGAAAACGGTCTCGGAGCAGGAGTTTATTTTTTATCTTAATAACCGAATGGCTGAGTTTACCACCCGGCAAATACCAACTTTCCCGATATCATTTGGTACCGGGGCTTCAGTCCCCCGGCCTCAGGTAGATGTTTTCCGCTATACTGATGCTGAAAGTTATGGTGCAGCGTTAGAAAATCTGCAGGCCATTCCTTACTGGTGTACCAATTCTGAATCCCAATTCCTGGAGGATACAAAAGGCCTTACCCGGGTAGTTGGTTTTAAAACCAGTTTTAACCCGGCCAGCCGATACCAATATTTTATTGCTATGCCTGACAAAATACCTGCCGGTTACTACCTGTTAAATATTAAAGCGGGGAATCAGGTTCGACAGGCTGTTTTCCAGGTTAGTGATCTCGCAGTTTATCGAGCCCAGAGCCAGAAGCAGACTTTGTTATGGGTAAATGATGTGATGACAAAACTACCGGTTACCGGGATCGAGGTCTGGTCAGGAGATAAAAAGCTGGTCAGCGGCGACGACAGTGGTGTGGTATTAATCAACCATGATTTAAGCAGCCCAACTGCCGGATATGTAGTGGTCAAAGCAGGAACCAGGGAACTTTTGGTTCCACTGGAGCAGGAAACATCTTTTAATAATCAGGGATTCTTGGTCAGCCAGGGATACTGGAAATACCTTTATCTGGACCGGGAGCTCTATTTACCCGGAGATACTGTACATTTTTTTGGTGTGCTGAGTCCGCGGCAGGGAAGCACGGTACCGAAAGGAGATCTTACCCTGGAATTGTGGGGCGGGGATTATTATTACAGTGAGGAACGTACCGCTGAACCACTTTACACGCAAAAGCTTAATCTGCAGGGCAATACCTTTTCCGGTAAGTATCAACTGCCAGTATTAAAACCGGGGTATTATTATCTGGAGGTAAAACTGGGAAAGGCATCCTTAACCTCTCGCGGCTTTACCGTGGCTACTTATCAAAAACCAGCTTACCAGGTGACGGTTACCCCTGATAAAAAGGCCATTCTGGTTGGTGAAAAAATAAATTATCGAGTTAAATCAACCTTCTTTGAGGGTACAGCGGTGCCGGGGCTGAGCCTTAATTATTACCTCAACAACCGAGAAGGGAAAGTAGTTACCAACATTCAGGGAGAGGCTAACATTTCTTACACCGGTCAATATGCTGATGACAATTATGCACCATACAATTATGAATACTTCAATGTTAATGCATCTACTCCTGAGAGCGGGGATATCAGCGATTATAACGGCATTATCGTATTTCCCGGATCAGTGACAGTAAGAGCGGATGCGGTTACCAAAAGTGATAAATTTGAATTGACGGCCCGGTTGAATCGGATTGATCTGTCGCAGATGGAGACCGGAGGTTATGTCGGTGAGGATAACTATATCAAATCTCCAGTTAGCCATGGTAAAATCCAAGCCCGGCTTTACAAGGAAGCCTGGACCCGTACCCAATCAGGTGAAACCTATGACTATATTAATAAGCAGGTTTTGCCTATTTATGATTATTCCTACC
>JBLNAA010000165.1:0-9878 GCA_050259135.1 Methylocystaceae bacterium
GTAAGTGCCGCTAAATCCCAACCTACAGGTTCGGGTCCAGGCATCATGATTCGCAGGTCTTCTATTTTTTTATTAAGCATACCACTTTGTAAATTACGCTGTCATAACAATTAAGTTAAACCAAGGCGTAGTTGCTACTATCCTGTCATCTGGTACAATAAATTTCGTAACAAGTGTTATTAATATTCCTAGTTTATTATGCCCACGAATTGGAGGCTTTTATGAAGATTGCTATTGATGGGCCAGCCGGAGCGGGAAAAAGTACACTGGCACGCAAGCTGGCCAGTAAATTGGGGTATTTATATATAGATACCGGTGCCATGTACCGAGCTTTGACCCTGCAGGCATGGGAGAAGCAGATCGATTTCGAGGATGAACAGCATTTAGCTGAGATTGCTGAAAGCATTGATATTGATTTGCATGAGAAAAATGGCATTTTGCAGGTTTATTTAAATGGCAAGGACGTTACGGAAGCGATTAGGGTGCCGCAAATTTCTGAATTGGTCTCCAGGGTGGCGGCTTACCCTGCGGTCCGGCAAATAATGGTACATAAACAGCAGCAGTTAGCAATTAATCGAAATGTAGTTATGGATGGACGTGATATCGGAGAATATGTGCTGCCGGATGCCGAATGTAAGTTTTTTATTACGGCATCGATAAATGAACGAGCCAGAAGGCGGGCAAGGGAATTGCAAAGTAAAGGCTATTCGGTTGAGCTGAGCGAAGTGGAAGCTGAGCTGCAGCAAAGAGATTTTTTAGATAGCAATCGACAGGTGGGAGCTTTAAAAGTGCTGCCGGATGCCAGACTTATTGATACCAGCGATTTAGATGAGGAAGAGGTTCTTAGTCTGGTGGCGAAATTGGTGGAGGAGGCAAAATAGGTGTATCGGTTTTTACGTGGGGTAGGGCGTGCAATCTATTTTTTTCGCCACTGGCAGGTAACCGGTAAGGAAAATTTGCCATCTTCAGGTGGCCTGGTTGTAGCTGCCAATCATAACAGTGCCTGGGATCCGATACTTTTAGGCTGCGCCCTGAATCGGGAGATATATTATATGGGCAAAGAAGAATTGTTTCGCCGACCGATGGGAAACTGGTTTTTTACTCAGCTGCATGCTTTCCCGGTGAAAAGAGGAACGATTGACCGCCGGGCTATCAGGAAGGCTATCGATATTTTAAATTCCGGCCAGGTATTGGGAATATTTCCTGAGGGAACCCGGGTTGAAGCCGGACAAACAGCCGAACCTCAATCAGGTGTTGCACTTCTGGCACTTAAGGCGCGGGTTCCGGTGGTACCAGTCGGATTACGAGGCAGCCGTGCTGGTGATAGGCCACGGGCAGTTATTGGAAAACCAATATGTTTGAATGATTATTTTGAAGTAAAAATGAATTCGGCTCTATTAGAGACAATAAGCAAACAAATCATGATGGAGATTGATCGCTTATTACAAGAGCTACCCACCTGATTCGGAGGTGACCAGTTTGGAGATTGTAATAGCAGCTACGGCGGGTTTTTGTTTTGGAGTTCGGCAGGCTTTTGATAAAGCAACGCATGCATCCCAGAGTGAAGAAGATTACTCCATGTTAGGTTATTTAGTACATAATAATCAGGTCATTTCTCATCTGGAAAACCTGGGGATAAAATTTATTAATTCTGCTGAAGAAGCTGCTACCCCGGGAATAATCATCCGAACCCATGGTGTTTCACCGACCAAGCTTAATGAAGCATTAAACCATGGCCTTAAAATTCTTGATGCCACCTGTCCGCGGGTGAGAAAGGTTCAAAATCTCGCCCGAGACTTAAGTAACCAGGGGTATACAGTTATAATATTTGGTGACAAAGCACATGCTGAAGTCATAGGGTTACAAGGTTTTGCCGGTAATCAGTCCAGAATTATCGATATCGGATTCAATGAAAATGAATTGTCAGTTCCTGATCCGCTTAAGGTAGCCTTGATTGCCCAAACAACTAAAGATGAACAGGAATTCATGATGGTTACTGAGCGGTTAACGGCTAAATATCCGGAGCTAAAGGTTTTTAACACAATTTGCCCGGAAACCAGGAAAAGGCAGGAAGAAGCACTACTCTTGTCCCAGAATTCTGATATGATATTGGTAGTAGGAGATAAGCTAAGTTCCAATACCCGAGTCTTAGCTCAGATTTGTGAAAACACGGGGGTACCTACCCATCTCATTGCCAATGCTGACGAAATTGACAAAACCTGGTTTAATGGGGTGGAAACAATCGGGATAACAGCCGGAGCGTCTACTCCGGATTGGATTATTAAGGAGGTTTACAGTAGCATGATGGAGCTGGAAGGAAACGGGGTTCAGGATGCAGGTCTGGAGGTGGAAAACAAAGAAAACGAAGCTAGTTTTGCTGATATGGAAGCAGAAATGGCTGAGGCTTTCATGAAAACATTCGAAAAAGGTGATATGGTAACCGGAACAGTAGTACAGGTAACTGACAACGAAGTTTTGTTGGACGTGGGCGGTAAGTCCGAAGGTACCATTCCCCTGCGCGAATTATCAGTTCAGGATGTTGCTTCAGCCCGTGAACTGGCTAAAGTTGGGGATACGATTGAAGCAGTAGTCCTTCGCTGGGATGACGACGGTACCATACTGCTGTCCAAAAAACGCGTGGATATGAAAAAAGCCCTTGATCACTTGGAAGAGGTTTATGAAAAGGGAGAAACGGTTACGGGACGGATTGTCAAAGCTATAAAAGGTGGTCTTATGGTAGATGTCGGCGTAATTGCTTTCTTACCGGCTTCTCACGTTGATGAAGGCTTTGTCCGCGACCTGGAGAAATACGTTGATCAGACCCTGGACTTTAAAATAATTGAATTTAATCGTAATAAACGGCGTGGATCCCAAGTGGTATTATCCCGTAAATCACTGGTAGAAAATGAAAGAAAACAAGCCAAAGAAGCGTTTTGGTCTTCGGTTTATGAAGGCCAAATCCGGAAGGGTAAGGTTAAACGCCTTACTGATTATGGTGCCTTCATTGATTTAGGTGGTTTTGAAGGTTTGCTCCATATCTCGGAAATGGATTATGGACGGGTAGAAAAGCCATCAGACGTCTTGTCCGAGGGCGAAGAGATAGATGTTTTCATTCTGGCTGCTGATCCTGAGAAAAATCGTGTCAGCCTGTCTCGGAAACGGGTTCTCAAAGATCCATGGGAATTGGCAGTAGAGAAGTATAAGGAGGGCGACGTAGTAAAAGGTAAAGTTGTGCGTACTGCCCCCTTTGGTGCTTTTGTTGAATTGGAACCGGGAATTGATGGGTTGGTTCATATATCCCAAATGGCTCGCCACCGGGTTGAAAAACCTGAGGATGTGGTCAGTATCGGCCAAGAGGTTGACGTAAAAGTCCTCTCCGTCGAACCGGCCGAGAAGAGAATTTCGTTATCAATCAAGCAGGTAGAAACTGATGCCGAAAATCAAGACGTCGAAGCTTACCTGGAAAACCAGTCAGAATAGGGTGATACCAGGTGCCGTTCTTTGATTTTAAATGTGAACAGTGTGAAAAAAAGTTTGAGGTTCGGGTTTCTAATGCTGCTAAAGATAAAGTAAGGTGTCCTAACTGTGGGGGTAATCAGATCAAACAGTTATTATCACCGTTTTTTGCCCCGGGTTCCAGCGGGGGGAATTCTTGTTCGGGGTCTAATTGTTCCAGCTGCGGACCGGGTTGCTCTTGTCACTAAGTGAGCTGCTTTATGGTAGGTCAGGTTGTTGACAAAAACATAAATTAATATATTAACTTTTGGAAAACAGCCTGTCTGGGACTTTTAGATGCTGGACGCAGTGAGTATTTGAGGTAGAAGCGTGCTGGTAGTGCGCGCTAACTGCCTACGAACTGGAAAGCAGATAGAGGTTATTGACAGGCTGAATTTGCTAATTGGTCAGTTTATTTATTAGGGAGAGGGTTTGGGGTGGCGAGTGCAGTGATTCTTGCTGGGGGGGCAAGTTCCCGCATGCAGACCAACAAAGCATTGATCGAACTTTTTGCTGGTCAGCGCATGATTGATTATGTCATCAGTAAACTCCAGCCGGTATTTGATGACATACTGGTAGTTACCAATGACCCGCATTTATATGACAGGGTCCAAGCACGAGTAATCACTGATTGGTATCCGCGGAGGGGCCCTTTAAGCGGTATTCATGCAGGACTGATGGCAGCCGCTGCTGAAAAGTCACTGGTGTTGGCATGTGATATGCCATTTTTCAGCCTGGAGTTAGCCCAGTTCATGCTGTCAATAATCGATAATTGGCAGGCTGTTGTCCCCATCTATAATGACCGATTACAGTCTTTAAGTGCAGTTTATGATCGATCAGCTGCGGCTGCTGCCGAACAACTAATAAAGGAAGGGTATAGTAAGCTGCGAATGCTGTTCGAACGCATTAATTTTCAAGTATTAGCAGAAGAGAATATCATCCCTTTCGGTAATCCGGAGCGACTGTTTACTAACGTGAATACCAGGGACAGTCTGGACCAAGCCAGACTTATGCTGGGGGTGAGATAACTATCAGGGTCAGACGTAAAATTGAACATTTGGAATTAGCCCGCCAATCTTCAGCTGATAATAGACAAACACTGCTAAAGGACATTACACTTGTTCCCTGCTGTCTGAGCGAATTAGCTCTTGAAGATATCGACCTTAGTACGATAATAGGCGAAAGTCGCTTGGAGAATCCCATAATTATTAATGCTATGACCGGCGGTTGTCAGGAAGCCGAAGTTATCAATCAGCGCCTGGCTCAGTTGGCAGCACAATGTGGATTAGGAATGGCAGTGGGATCTCAGCGTGCTGGCTTGGAAGACCCGGAATTAATCAGCAGTTATTCCATTGTCAGGGCTACTAACCCGGAAGGATTAATCTGGGCCAATTTAGATGCCGGATCAAGTATTAATGAAGTACAACAAGCAATATCGATGATAGATGCCGACGGTATACAGATGCACCTAAATCAGGCGCAAGAACTGGCGATGCCGGAAGGCGAAAGAGATTTTAGATGTATTGGCAAAAGTCTGGAGGTGGTGGCCAGACAAGTCACTGTACCAGTGATTGCCAAAGTGGTGGGCAGCGGTATAGCTGCTGAAGAGGCAAAATACTTACGCCATATTGGGATAGATATTGTTGATATCGGCGGTTATGGTGGGACCAACTTTATTAATATAGAGAATCGGCGCGGTGGATTATTAGGCCAGAACTTTGAATACTGGGGTCTGCCAACCGCAGTGGCTCTGGCGGAATGTTTGACAGTAGATGGCTTAAGAGTGATAGCCTCAGGAGGCATTAGAACCGCCTTAGATGCGGCGAAATGTCTGGCTATGGGGTCGGCAGCTGCCAGCATGGCGTTACCTTTTTTACAGCTTTTAGATTATAGCATGGAAGATAGATTAGCGGCGGTTAACCAGTTTATATATCAATTGAAATGTGTTTTATTGTTATGTGGTGCCCGCAATATTAATGAACTCAGGCAGCGCCCGTTGGTTATTTCCGGTTATACCCGAGAATGGATGGAGAGCCGGGGTTTAGTATTATCCCGATAAGTTAATCTGTCGATAAACCCCCATCTGCGTTGCACCCGCAAGGGGCAGGCCGGATTTCTAAACGCTAGAGCGCTAAGAACTCCGCTCTCTCCAGCTCGCATTTTTGTTCGACGTAATAGACGGGGACATACCTAGGCCGCCGATTTTGCGAAGTATGAGCAAAATCGAAAAGCGGGAGGTGTGTCCCCCTACCCTTAAAAACGCCTTCACCGCTGGCAAGCTTCGCTTGGTCGCTGGTGAGCCAATGGCTCACTATCCGCGACACTTGCTGATACATCGTCAGCGTCGCTATCCGCGGTATTAGGCGATACATCGTCGCCGTCACTCTGCAAAGGCTCGCTGCGCCTAGCATCTCGGGGTTTCTAGACAGATTTTTTCATTGTTACTCAACCTCAAATTATCTTTAATAAATTACTCGTAACTTGGGACCTGGTTTTTTAAACCAGGTCCCTTTTTCTTTATTGGGCAGCTGGTGCTTACATAAAAGTGATAGCCAAGCGGAAAAATTATCTAAGAGATCTATTTGGGGTAATGGAAAGGAAGTGGTTAATTTGTTACGGTTTCCGGCTGGTATGGTATTGCTCCTGATTGTTTCTGTGCTTATATATTTTGGCTTAGCACACCGAGTTTTGGATCGGATGCGGATGAATGACCGTACAGCTTTAACCTTGATCTTAGGAATTTTAGTCGGCAGTTTTATCGATATTCCGATAGGTTCACGGATAACGGTTAACCTGGGCGGCATAGTGGCGGTAGGGGTTGCTATTTATGTCATAGTAGGAGCAGGCACTGCCAAAGAAAAAACACGGGCTCTGATAGCCGCCGCTGTAACCGCCCTGGCACTCTATTTAGGCGGACGCCTGCTGGGAGCCGAACCGGAAAACATGTTAATTGATCCGGTGTATTTCTATCCGCTGGTAGCCGGTATTGTAGGTTATCTTGCTGGTCGTTCCCGCCGCGGAGCTTTCTTTTCGGCGGTAATGGGAGTGTTTGTTCTGGATGTTATTCAGTTTATCTTTCTGCTTCGCAGCGGAGTACCCGGCCGGGTTTATCTAGGCGGTGGCGGAGCCTTTGATTCACTGGTTATGTCTGGAATATTGGCGGTTTTACTGGCTGAGGTAATTGGGGAAACGCGTGAGCGGCTTCAAGGCGGACCTAAGACTGAAGGAAGGAATCCAGAACTGCTTAGAAACTTAAGGGAACCCGAACCAGCATCCAAGCCAATGCCGGAAGGGGGAGATCAGCACCATGAAAAATAGATTTGCCATAGTTTTATTTATCTCCATGGTGTTGTGGGCGGGTTTAGCTACCCTGGCTCGGGCAGAGACCGAACTGCCAGAAGGCAAGTATTATACCATAGTCAACGAAAAAGGACAGGCTATTGATTATACTGGCATTAAGGTAATGGTCGGAGATGAATATATTAGTCCCGATAATACCCGCTATCGAGTGGAGAAAGTATCCGGTCTGACCGCCTATGCCCGCAGTATGGGAAAGGTTCAGCTAGCTGCCAGGCCCCTAAATTTTGCATCCTGGAGTTTAAGCTTCGGCTATCGATGGTTGACTGCTAAAGGCGGTCCAATTGTAGGTGTCTACAGTACCCATACTGATGAATCGTATAAACCGAGTGATGGTAAGGACAGCATCGATGGCCATGGCGGAGTTATCAAGGTAGCCAGCGTTCTTACCAAAGGGTTGTCCGGCAAAGGCTTAAAAGTAATCCATGATGATGCCAAGCATGATCCGCATGATGCCAATGCTTACAATCGTTCGCGTAAAACTGCCAGCCGTTTGATGCGGAAAGGGGCTTTCTCGCTGATCGATGTACACCGGGATGCAGCACCGGCTCAGCAGTACAACAGTAAGGTGCAAGGGAAAAATGTAACCCGGATTAAACTGGTGGTAGGCCGCTCCAACCCGAAAATGGCATCGAATATGGAGTTTGCCAAACGTATGAAAGCTCACATCGATAAGGACCACCCAGGTTTGTCAGCGGGCATATTTGTCGGACACGGCAATTATAATCAGGACCTGACCCCCCGGGCTATGTTAATAGAAGTAGGGGGCAACAATAATACCCGTGAGCAGGCTCAGCAGGCAGTGAGCTTATTTGCTACCTCAGTTCCCGAGGTTCTGGGATCGAAGGCTAGCGGAAAGACTGCCAGCAGCGGTGATACCGGGGTAAAAGGAGCCCTGACCTCAACCTCGAACCAGCGGCAGCAAAAGACTAACTATGGAACCACAATTGGCATCGTATTGGCGTTGGCTGTTGTGGCCGGAGCCTTCTTTATGCTTAACAAAGGTAAGGTAAAATAATCAGCTATACCGGTTTTATGGCGGCAGCAGCGACAAAATCAAGGCCTGCTGCCGCTTTTTATCCAAGGAGAAACCAATGAAGGTAATTTATCATTGCTTTGGTGGAAGCCATTCGTCTGTTTTAGCCGCCAATCTGCATGTGGGCAATTTGAGCATTGACCATTTTCCTACCCGTCGAGAGCTGTTTAACCTTCCGTATTTTGACCGGACTACCGACGATGATTTTGGAATAATAAAATTGGTTGGTTTTGATGAATGGGGAAACCAAGTTTATAGTTTGGGACAAATGCACCTGGGGCACAGGTTTCATACCATTATTAAAAGTTTGCTGACCGTAACCGGGACCGATAACCAGGTTGCATTAATGGGAACCATGCCTCATGTTAACCTTTTAATGATGATTGGAGGTAACCTGTCGCGCAAGAGGTCTTTGCCATCGTTAGGCAGACCACTGTTATATTGGGGGACGCGTCTGGCCTATCCGAACATAATTCAGGCAGTGCAGGAAGTTAAAAATACATTGCGCTTAAGAGGAATTGCCGGTTGAAAGTATTATTTATAGGCTACTCTACGGCATGGGATGCCATGGCTGCTGCCTTAGGATATCTGCGACAACCAATTGACGCTAACCCCTGGTTTGGAGATTACAATTTGGAGCAAAAGGGTGCCATAGAGGTCGGTGTAGATAGACTGGGCCGGGAGGTTTATGTTCTGGGGTCGTCGCGTCCCCAACTGGTAAAAAAGGTAGTGGAAGAATTAATAAAAGTAGGTTATCCCAGGGCTGATGCCGTTGAAGTGATAGTTTTACAATTGCCGGGCCAAAAAAGAGTTAGCCAGATGCTGCGTTTGGCCAGGTGGCCGCTGCTGGGGACAATATCTAAACAATACATTGCCAAATGGGCAGCCAAGCAGGGCCGAATCTGGTGGCAGACAGGTCAGAGCTTAAGTTTAAAGATAAAATGAAGGTTGAGACTGTCGGCAACCTTAGGCATAATGAGGAGAGCAGGAGAAAGAAGAGGTGAGATAATGCCAGAAGCGGTGATTGATGATGTTGTACCGGGATC
This sequence comes from Methylocystaceae bacterium, assembly GCA_050259135.1. Classification (GTDB taxonomy): domain Bacteria; phylum Bacillota; class Syntrophomonadia; order Syntrophomonadales; family JBLNAA01; genus JBLNAA01. The sequence continues at coordinate 8,935 of JBLNAA010000165.1, forward strand.
CTTGGCTGCCGAGGCAGGTATCAAACCTGGTGACCGTTTGCTTAGTATCAATGGCGAAAAGATTTATGATGTGCTTGATTACCAATATGCCTGTACTGAGGATGAGTTAGAGCTGATTATCCAGAATCAACAGGGTGAAAAGCAGCGGTTAACCCTGCAAAAAACTCTGGATGCCGATCTGGGATTAGTCTTTAATGAGGCGGTATTTGATGGTATGATGAAATGCCAGAATCGCTGCCAGTTTTGCTTTGTTGACCAAATGCCTCGTCATTTAAGGCGTTCATTATATATTAAAGATGATGATTATCGGTTTTCATTCTTATTTGGCAGTTTTGTTACTCTGGGCAATCTGCGGGAGCAGGATTGGGAAAAAATCAAAAGACTGCATTTATCTCCTTTATATATTTCGGTTCATGCTACTGACCCGGTACTCAGGCAGGATCTGGTGCGGCCCCGCTGCCAGCCGAATATTATGGACGATTTACGCCGATTAGCGGCCTTAGGAATAGAAATGCACACCCAAATTGTGCTTTGCCCCGGCTGGAATGACGGAGAAGTATTGGAAAAAACTATCAGGGATCTGGCTTCCCTGCGGCCACAGATTCGTTCGATCGGAATTGTACCGGTTGGTTTGACTGGTCATCGTAATAAACTGCCGTATTTAAAACCAGTTGCCAGCGATCTGGCTCAGGATATAATCAGCCGGGGCTGGGTTTGGCAAAAACATTTTCGTGAACAAACCCCGGAAGGCATAGGCTTTGTTTATCTGGCGGATGAGTTCTTTGTAAAAGCGAAACTGTCATTCCCCGAAGAAGAGTATTATGATGGCTATCCACAACTGGAAAACGGTATTGGTATCTGCCGATTATTCTGGACTGGTTGGGAGCGAGTAAAGGATAATCTGCCTGATAAATTGGATGACCGGCAGGAGTACATAATTATCT
>JBLNAA010000166.1:0-6065 GCA_050259135.1 Methylocystaceae bacterium
TATGTAAATAAGTTTGCGGCTGAATGCAGCCGTCATAGCTGGAGCCATGAATATCAGCAGCAGCTGGCTGCTGATGTAGCCAATATATTCTATCTTTTGGAACCTTTGCCCGAATTATCAGCGCTTCCGCCTGACCACCACTTTGTAATGGCTGGATATACCATGACCAATATATCAGTTCCTGGTCACTCGGATGGTCACCAGGTTTTTATCGGTAACCAGGAAATCCTCCTGTCCGGGGATAATCTGCTGGCCAATTATCAGCTGCATGCTACCGACTGGCCGCATAATATTCAGACTAACCCTCTGCAGAGGTTTTTAAGTGCCATGATCAGATTGGAAAGCTTGCCAATCAAACAGGTTCTGCCGGGGCACGGGCCTGTCTTTGCCAATTTTTCAGAGCGTTTACATCTGCTTTTTCAGCATCACTTCAGCCGTATCATTCTGGTCGCTGAAAAATTGACTCAACCAATGACAGCCTGGGAACTGGCACAAAAAGTATACCCGGCTGCTGATTACATACATATTAAAAGGCTGATGCTGGCAGAGACGCTGGCTTATCTGCAGCTCATGGAAAACCGTCGTCTGGTGACTGCAAGTGACCATGACGGGCTGACAATCTATGAGCCAGCATTTGACAAGCCTTCTTCTTTTACCATACAGCAGCTGTTTTTTGAATAAATACGAGTTTAAGGAGCTACCTGCTTCATCATTTGCTCCAGATCGACAATCTTAATACCAGCTGGCAACTTAAACAAAACCGCCGGCTGTTCTGCCAACTTCACCTGACTATATTCAACTACACAGCTGTTGCCATCGGGGTCGGTGCTTTCCACTCTGATCGGCAACCCCCATTTAGTATTTACCCATAACTTGATATGAGCCTGACTTTGGAGATCCTGAGCCAGGATTAACCGGCATTGATAACCGCGATAGAGGGTTTCCCCTAACAAATTGATACGATCATTCAAGATTCCTCGCAGATAATCATCCGGCGCTGCCACCAGTTCCGGGGTATCTTCGGCTGGCATTTTAATGGCTTCCCGCTCCTGGGGATAGTAACTATATACCATTTGCTGATGGCCGTCATATATGGTAATAACTTTTTTTCCGTCCACCATAGTTTCAGCGCGTCTTTTATTACCTCTGGCCCATACTTTGCCGGTCTTTTTATCCCCATTAATATCGATAGCATAAGAATAGCTGTATCCCTTGATGTTCTCACTGAGAGCAATAAGTTTGGCCACCGACTGTTTCCCATTGTTCATTTTAACCTGCACCACCGGTTGATTACTGTCCTGTTTGCCGGCACCACATCCACCCAGCAGCATAATGATTAGCAGCAGACTCCAACCGATAGCTTTACCAATTCGCATGGCAGTCCTCCATTCCTAAAATATTGGTTTACATTTTTTTCCATTCATCTAAATACGGCTTTATCAAGGCTTTTTCCTTTAGTAATTTTCCCGTTTTTACCGACAAAATAACCGCCTATCCCTGAAGATAGGCGGTTAATAAGGATGAGTTATATTAAGGTTAAATTACTTATAGAGCTCTTCAATGTTATCAGCAAAGTTTTTCAGAATACTGCGGAACTTGGTTTTTAAGGTAGGAGTGACCTCATCCAAATCCGGCATAAATACCCGGTTTGAGATATGGAATTTCTTGATGGTCTCGTAGTTTTCCAGGGTTTTATTCGCTTCTTCAATGTCACTGGCCACCAACTTTTGTACTTCCGGGTGGCTGACAAAGTCATCTCCTACTTTGACCGTAATCCCATTGGCTTTCACCATTTGAGATTCGTCAAAAGTGATACCCTGGGCTTTTAAGATACCCGCAATGTAATCAAATTTGGGTACCACAATTGCCGAAACGAACCGACGATCATCACCGACGGAACATATCTGTTCCACATAATGCGAGGTGGTAAATTTGCTTTCCACCTTGGCCCTCGGTACTTTTTTACCAGTATCCAGCACCATTATGCTCTTCTTGCGATCGATAACCTTGTAGTAATCAACATCAAGCGTGCTGTTATGAACTATCATACCAATATCCCCGGTATGGAAGTAACCATCCTCATCGAAGGCTTCAGCGGTTGCTTCGGGATTATTGTAGTATCCCTGGAACAGGTTGCCGCCCCTGGCTAATATTTCACCATCATCACCCAGTTTTAATTGGTTAAACGGGGTAGCCGGACCCATGCTGCCCGGTAAGATCGCCTTCATATGGCTGAAATTAATGGCGTTCATGGTTTCGGTCAGGCCATAGCCCTCAAATATTCTCACCCCCATGGCAATAAACAGTTTGCAGAGCTGGGCTGGCAGACCAGCCGACGCCGAGGTAGCTGCCTGGAAATTCTTGCCCAACAAGGCACGCACCCGGCTGAAAACGTTGGCGTCAGCCCATTCATATTCTGCCTTCAGGTCAGCAGGAAGATCGGCGAAAAAGTCAGTATCAATGGCCATATCGATAAAGCCTTCTGCGTCAGTGCGATGTTCCACCACTTTCAGCCCAATATCCATGGCTTTCTCAAAGGCGGCTTTGCTTTCGGGAGTGGCCGCGGCCATATCGCGCATTGCCATATAAATCCGCTCAAAAATTCGAGGTACCGAGCAGAACCAGGTCGGGTTAAAAATCTGGATATCGCGTATTAACGTGGTCGGGGACTCACAATAGGCTACACAGCCCCCGGTTAAAACAGTCATCATCTGACCGCACTGGCGTTCATACGTATGCGATAAAGGTAAAAAGGACAGCGATATATCATTCTCATCTATCATCATGCCGTTCTCAACAAATCTGATACTGTCAGCCGCACAGGCATTCATAATGCTTTCATGCGTATGCACTGCGCCCTTGGGATTACCGGTGGTACCAGAGGTATAAACAATAGTCGCCATATCCCATTCATTAATACCTTTAATCGATTTCTGATAGGCATAGGGGTTGGCAAAGAGATATCTTTTCCCCAGTTCCACCACTTGCTCCAGCCGAATAAATTTATCATTATCCGGGCAGGTGGTTTTAGGATCCATAATTATCACCTTATCCAGAGTGGGCAGGTTTTCCATCTGCGACAGCAGTTTGTTAAGCCCATCCTGTTCACGGACAAACACAATGCGGGAACCGGAATCATTGACAATATACTGCATCTCGGCCGCTGAAAAGGTGGGATAAATCGTTACCGTTACTGCTCCGCATCCCAGGATGGCAAAGTCGCTCCACAGCCACTGCGGACAGTTATAAGCCATGATTGCCACCCGATCCCGTGCTTTAAGCCCCAGGGCCAACAGGCCGCAGGCTAGATCCCGAACCAGCAGATAAATATCGGCATATAAAAGGGTTTTTAGCTGGGTGGGCTGAGCAAAATCTGGCTGATACATCTGGATAGGACGGTCCCCAAATTTGATACAACTGCGGTTGAACATCTCGGGCACGGTTGTAATTGCCAGCGCATCGCGGGTAATTTCTTGACCTGTTTTCACTATCGCACCTCCAAACTATTTGTTGTGTTGCCGTAAACAATTCTTATGAATATATTTTACTTTAGAAAAGTACGACTTGTTAAAATATTTTGTATATAATTTCGTTTGTAAAACGACAAAAAAGCCACTGCCATTCCCCATTAGGAAATAACAGTGGCTCCCGAATATTTATAAATTTCTATACAATTTTCGCCAGAAACTCCTTGGTTCGCCGCTCACATGGCATGGAAAAAATCACTTCCGGATGACCTTCTTCGAGAATCCGTCCCTCATCCATAAAGATAACCCGGTCTGCCATTTCACGGGCAAATCCCATTTCGTGGGTTACCACTATCATCGTCATCCCGCTCTCCGCCAACTGTTTCATTACAGCCAGAACTTCACCCACCAACTCAGGGTCCAGAGCACTGGTTGGCTCATCAAACAGCATTATATCCGGCTGCATCGCCAGAGCACGTGCAATAGCCACTCGCTGCTTCTGGCCGCCTGATAACTGGGCAGGAAGAACATCTGCTTTATCGGTCAAACCAACCTGCGCCAAAAGATCCGTAGCTCGTTTTAGTGCTTCCGCAGGAGTAAGCAGCCTCAGCGTAATCGGCGCTTCAATAATGTTTTCTATTACCGTCAAATGCGGAAACAGGTTAAAACCCTGGAAGACCATACCTACATTACGCCGCAGACGATATATCTGGTCCTTTTCCTGACGGGAAGGATTCCTGGTCATGGGCACCTCCTGCCCCTTGATCCAGATTTGGCCTGAATCAGCCATTTCCAACCGATTGATGCAGCGCAGCAAAGTACTTTTGCCGGAACCGCTGGGACCGATGATTACTACTACTTCCCCGGGGGCTACCTGCAGGTTAATGTTTTGCAATACTGCCAGCGGTCCAAAACTTTTGCATAATTCCTGCACTTTTATCACCGGTTCCCCCCCCTTCCTCCTGTAATGCCAGCCTGTTTTCAACCAACCCCAGCAGGCTGGTGATCACAGTAGTCAGGAACAGATAACATACTGCTGCTGTTACATACATCTCAAAGGTTCTAAAGGTATTGGCGGCAATTAACTCCGAGGTTCGAAGTATTTCAACCATAGTTATAACTGAAGCCAGCGAAGTATCTTTTAATAAGGTTATGAATTCGTTGGCCAGCGGAGGTACCAGGCGGCGATAGGTTTGGGGTATGATAATACGCCGCATAGCCTGACTTCTGGTCATTCCCAGCGAAAGCGCTGCTTCCATCTGTCCCTTATCGATGGATTGAATTCCCGCCCGAATTATTTCCGCAATGTAAGCCCCGGAACACAGGCTGAGACCAATAATGGCCGCAACATAATTCGGAAGGTTAATACCAATCCCCGGCAGACCATAGTAAAGCACAAACAGCTGTACCAGCAGTGGTATTCCACGAAAAATCCAGGTATAAAAACTGCCGAACAGCTCCAGGGCCTTACGCCCGCTGATCTTTAACAGGGCAATCCCTAACCCGATAATTGTGCCAATGAACATGCCGACAATCGAAAGGCCAATGGTAATCATGATTGCCTGTAAAAACTGACTGCGATAGCCCCATACAAAAGTCAAGGTATCAATCAGGCCACTATCTACGTTACCTGTCATATAGCTCATCCTTTAGCGTCATTCAAAACCGTATTTAAAAAGTGGTAACATCCATCCCAAACCACTTTTGTGACAAAGCCTTTAAAGTCCCGTCTTTCTGCATTTCTTTAATTACCTTATTAAGCTCAGCAGCCAATTCGGTATCTTCCTGGCGAAGACCAATACCGTAATACTCTTCAGCCAGGATGCCGACCGGTTTAAAAGCTCCCGGCATCTGTTTTTGCAGATCAGCTACCAATGGTGCATCTATAACCAGGCAATCAACCCGTTTGTTTTTCAAATCCATAACCGCTTCGGGGAACTGACTGTAGAATTTACGATCCTTTACATCTGGCAACTGCTCGACCAGCGGCTGAGCACTGGAGCCCTTTTGGGTACCCACAATTTTATCTTTTAGATCCTTTTCCCCGGTAATAGTGGTATTATCGGTCAATACCAGAATAACCTGGCCGGTCTTGATATAAGGATCAGTAAAGGCAATCTGCTTTTTCCGCTCATCAGTTATGGTCATTCCCGAGATAATCAGATCAAATTTTTTGGCATTAAGCGCAGCGGTAACCCCATCCCAGGGCGTCGGCTGGGGTACAAATTCGATGCCTAAACGCTTGCCCATCTCTTTAGCCATGTCGATGTCAAACCCAACCAAATTATTTTTTTCATCGCGGAAACCCATAGGCCGGAAAGCATCATCCAGGCCAAATACAATCTTTTTGTCTTGCTGTACCTGATCCCAGGTACTGACTGCTTTCTCTTGCTTGGACCCACAGCCAGCAGCCATAACTGACATAGCCAGTGCCAAAATCAGCACTAAAGCCAGGCCTTTTTTCAATTTTAACATCTCTCTTCCTCCCACCATTCTAATTTAGTAAAATTTTAATTTATTAAAGCGGTAAAATGCAATGGGAGCAAATTCCATTATTAAAAAACAAAGAGGCTGTCAGTAAATAATTACTGACAGCCT
>JBLNAA010000167.1:0-4524 GCA_050259135.1 Methylocystaceae bacterium
TTGTTCCCGAAACCGCAGGTTACCGCCCTGGCATTCCGCTCCCCATTTAAAACCCCATCATTAGCTGCGTAGCGATATAGTTGGCGGCTAGAATGTCCTCTAATGAATTACGGCTGGCTGCTACCACGGCAATACCTGAAGCACCAGTCTCCTTAAACATTTGATGAGTTCGTTGCAGGCAAGCTTCAACCGGCTGCCTCCCCTTTTTACCCAGAGTCCGCGCTATGGTTCCAACGGTAACCCGCTCAGGTGCTATTTGAAAAGCGGCATCAAATGCTACCCCGCCGGTATCGGTAGCTGCGATAACCACCCGATCCTTCAAATCAATCAGTCGAGGTGTCTCAGCTCCCAGATTGGGGAAAATACCATCCAATCTGCCGCCGCCGATTTGAATCCCCTCCAACAATTTCAGGCAGCGTCGGGCCCGGTCATCCTCACTTCCCACCCGGGGTTCACTGATAACCACTATCGAGGTTTCCAGATTGTTCGCCTGAGCTGCTGCCTGCAGACCAATTTTATAGGGATCAAGTGTAACCGGAGCCCGGCTGAAATCAGGGCTGGCCCCTAAGATTACCTTGGCTCCGGCTTCCAGAGCTGCTTCCAGGGTGGTCGACATATCAATCACATCGACCACAATTACCAGCATTCCCTGTTCAGCAGCCCAATAAGCTCCACTGGCGTCAGTCAGGGTTACAATCCGTGGTGAGATGTCCATATTTGCCTCCACCTCCTGCAACAATTGTTAAAGACTGCTGCCTTATATCATTGATGGTTCGGGCAACCCGTAACCCGGCTACCGCCTCCAGGTCAGAAATCGCTGCCGTTTCCATCACCGCTAACTCACTGCCAAAAGCCTGGATTAACCGGTAGGCAGTCCGTTGTCCAATTCCGGGTACCATTAACAAAGGTACCCGATAATAATAATTGTCCGGCTTAACATTATCCCGGTCAGCGATCATTGTTATCCGGTCCTTAACCCCCATTACCACTGATCGGTTTCCACAGCGGGGGCATGCTTCTACTGGCGGTGTTTCCGCCACTATATAGTCACATACTGGACAATAGGTGCGATAATACTTGCCCAATAAAGGATGCATACCATAATTGGCAATTATCCCCTGCCCGCCATCCCTTAAAGCGGCAGCCAGGCCATCAAATGTCGGTTTATTCATTTCCAGCAAGTTATACTCGCGGGCCAGATTAGGCACCGAGTGAGCATCAGAATTGGATAAAAAGGCAAACTGCCTGCATTCACCAATTGAGCGGGCCATACCAGTGTCAGCGGACAGGCCGATTTCAATAAAATCTATTTCCGATACCTCACTGCCCAGCAGCGAGGTCAGGCGATTGGTATAACACCCATATACCCCTTTGTGGGGAGTAAAAGCATGGGCAAATCCAAACAATCCACCATAATTATGAGTAGCCGTCAATGTTTCCCTGATGCTCATTCTGCCATGCTGAGTGGAAAGCCGGGAATTGGTTACCCGAGGCTGCCACCAATAAGAGAATTCCCTCAAAGACTGCCACCCGGGCAGGTAGCTCAGAACATGTACTCCTTCCCTGGTTTCCAATTCACAGCCGGGAATAATGGTAACCCCGTCAGCCTGAAAACCACCGGCCTCAAGTTCCCACCATTCACCCTGTTCCAATTTGTCACCTATTTCAGCCAATACCCCCTGGCAGCCGGAGTCAACAACTCCTACCATAGCCAGGCCTTTTTGTTTGGCTCCGGCAATAACTGCATCAAGGGTCAGCTGCCGTGAAGCTGTAATTTTAACCGGGTCTCCCAGAGCACTGCCCAGGTGAATATGTAAATCTGCGTACAGCTTCATGATTAACCTTCGATCCTTCGCTGCCAGGCCAATCGCTGTAAGGCAATTATACTCTTACCATCACAGATTTCGCCCTCTTTGACCAGGCGCCAGGCTTCGGCTAAAGGTAGTACGACCAGACTGAGTACTTCATCCTCATCGGGACAGGCTGTCCCGATCGTAAGATCGCTGGCGATGTATACATGCAGAAATTCATTGGTAAAACCAGGGGTTGTGTAATAAGCTGTAATCTTATCCCAACTGGAAGCAGTTAGTCCAGTCTCTTCTAATAATTCCCGCTGAGCACACTGGAAAGGGTCTTCTCCGGGATTGAGCTTACCGGCAGGGATCTCTAATATCTCTTTCTCTAAGGGCTTACGAAACTGTTTAACCAGGTAAACCCGATCCTCCTCATCTATTGGCAGAATAGCCACTGCCCCAGGATGTTCGATTACCTCCCGGGTGGCTGTCTTGCCACCCGGCAGCTCAACGGTATGTAATGAAAGTTTTACTATATGGCCGTTGAAAATCTCCTGTTTGCTTAGCGTTTTTTCCATTACATTATCTTCTCCTGACCTGCATATTATTCCACATAATGGCAAATAATCATCAATAGAGGTGATCACATGGACACATTTTTTACCGGACAAGGGTTTTATCTGCGAGGAAAAGTTCGCGATTTATTATTATACCTGCAGCAGTTTAACCTGAATCAGTCGGTGGCAGATTTTACCCGCTGCCATCTAAATTAATTGGCAGCATGAAATAATAATTGTCCCCTGATGAGAGCAACTGCAGCCATCGCAGCAGCCCCACAGGCCAGGAAAAATTCCTGTTCCTCGGCCGCTGACCGCCCCATGGTACTAAGGATTATATCATCAGGTACGGCACCTAAAACCGGAGAACCATCCAGCCACGCAATATGATGTTTTCTTTTAACCGATTTCGGGATTTGACCATCAATCTTTTCCTCCTGTAGGGGGCTTAAAACCGGCAGCGGCAGCAGACAGGGAACCTGGCATACCCTTTCCAAAACGGTAAGGGTATGATGCGATAAACCCTGATGGCGCTCCCTGGGATCAGCAAAGCTAATCCGTGGTACCAATACCGGATAACCACACAGGCAGGCAGCGGCATTGACGACTTGTCCCTGTTCAATACCGGTAAACCCCCAGCGCGTCCCCGTACCCACGATTCCTGGTCCCATGCTGACAATTACGGCCTGAGCCTGAAGAACATGCCGGGCCGCCAGCAATCCTGAATAAATGTTTACTGCCTCCAAATCGCCGCCAAAAGCATGTCCAATGGTGATTGTCCCAGCCAGCAAACCATGTTTTTTCAACTGCCGTACCGTGTTGCTGTAAGCCATAGGCAGGGCGGCACCATCCGTCATGATGTAGGCCGTTCTAATCCCCTGTGCTCCCAATACACAGGCCAGAGGTGCCAGCTGGGAATGCAGGGTAGCCGCCAATACTGCCATTCCTTTAACATCATCAGCAGCCGCCATGGTTTGCCGGTGAGGGCTGGCTTCCTCTTCTACCGCCAAAACCCGCAGTTGGTTTGGTGTATACCGCAATTTCATAATATGACCGGATCCCATAAGCGGCTGTTCCACCACCCGCTCCAGGATGGCAGTTACAATATGAAATCCTCCGCTGCCCAGGCTTAAGCGGACAGCAGTGGTATTCAGCCTTACCCGGTCACCTATCTCAACCCGGCCAGTTAATTGCGGGTAATTAATTGCTTTCTTTATTTCTTGGGCTGCCGTTTCCACTAACAATTCCTGCAGGTCAGAAATATCAGTATTAATCTTGATTACTCTGCCTTCCTCCAGGGCTATCACTAGGCTTCACCAGCCTTAAGAACAATCTGATATAACCAGCGGGTAACCGCTTCCAAATCACTAACCTCGATATGCTCTTTACTGGTGTGCGGATGACGCATACCTACTCCCAAATTAGCAACCGGAATACCCCTGCTGTTAAAGATGTTAGCATCACTGCCGCCGCCGCTTTTAACCAGGTGCGGAGTAAAGCCCAAATCAACCGCTGCATCACGCGCCAAAACCAGCACCTGATCCTCGGCTGCCAGCTCAAAAGCAGGATACAGCTTTTGTATCTCTGCCTCACAGGCGGCACCATAAGTTTCAACAGCAGTCTTAAATTCCTTGACTAATTGATCGGTTAATACCTGAAGCTTATCCTCCTCCAGGCTGCGAGCTTCTCCTTTGATATAGCATTGTTCCGGTACAATATTCCTGGCGTTACCCCCGTTGATTATACCGATGTTACAGGTAGTCTCTTCATCAATTCGTCCCAGTTTCAGGCCGGCAATTGCCTGAGCCGCTGCCTGGATGGCGCTGATCCCTTCCTCAGGGCACATACCGGCATGTGCCGCTCGGCCCACAACTTTCCACTCAATCTGATTCTGGCTCGGTCCTTTATATACGATTTCCCCAGCCGATCCATCACTGTCCAGGACATAACCAAAATCCGCCTTAATCATACTCATATCCAGGGCTTTGGCTCCCAGTAATCCCTGTTCCTCACCCACGGTAAAGACTAATTCCAGCGGCGGGTGCGTAATATCATTGGTTAAAAGCAGATCCAGCATTTCCAGTATAACCGCTACGCCTGCTTTATCGTCGGCTGCTAATATGGTGTCACCTGATGCCGTTATCCGCCCGTCTTTGAGCTGGGGTTTAATACCT
>JBLNAA010000168.1:0-6413 GCA_050259135.1 Methylocystaceae bacterium
CGGTTGATTGTGATAAAGCTTTGGCGGCACGTAAGGAGGAACTGTTTGATGTAATTATTCAAACTGCCGGTTCGGTACCTCCGGTTCCGCAGGTCGCAGTCTGTGACCCGGGACATGATCACTTTGTTTACCACAGCTGGTATTTTACCAAACTGGACCGTATGCTCTGTGACCAGAGGCTGGCTTACTACAGTACCATCAACTATCATGAGTGCCGTAAGGTAGTAGAGGAGCTTTATCCGCCCAATATAGCCATTCTGCAGGTGGCACCGATGGATCAGCACGGCTTTTTCAATTTTGGGCCGAATGCTTCCCACCATTATTCAATTTGTATGGGAGCACCAATAGTCATTGTAGAAGTTAATCATACTATGCCCAGATGTTTAGGGGGCAGCGGTGAGGGAATACACATTTCCCAGGTTACGCATATAGTCGAGGGAGAAAATACACCAATTTTTGAACTGCCTTTACCTACAGCCAGTACGGCCGATGACCAAAAAATTGCTGCTCTGGTAGTAAACGAAATGGATGATCGGGTATGTTTGCAGCTGGGGATAGGTGCTCTGCCTTTTTTGATCGGGGAAAAGATTGCCGCGGCTGGTTTTAAAGAATTGGGCATTCACAGTGAAATGTTTGTTGATGTTTACGTGGATATGTTTGAAAAGGGATGTATTACCGGTAATTACAAAGCCATTGATCGCGGCAAAGCTGCTTATACCTTTGCCATGGGTACCCGCCGTTGTTATGATTTTATGAATGATAATCCGCTTCTCGTTTCTTACTCCGGTGATTATACTAATGATCCGAAAAACATTGCCCGTAATAAAAAAGTGGTATCAGTTAATAATGCCGTACAGGTCGATTTATTTTCTCAGATTGCCGGTGAAAGTTTTGGTTATCGGCAGATATCTGGTACCGGGGGCCAGCTGGATTTTGTTCAGGGAGCTTTTGAATCCGAAGGCGGCAAAAGTATTATTTGTCTTAACTCCGCGGTGACCAATAAACAAGGAGAGCTGATATCTCGTATTGTACCCTGTCTGCAAAGCGGAGCCATTGTTACCTCACCGCGAAGTGTGGTATCTTACGTTGCTACGGAAAACGGTATCGCTTTTGTCAAAGGTAAGTCAACCTGGGAACGAGCTGAAGAATTGATAAAAATTGCTCATCCCAAATTCCAGGATGAATTGGTAAAACAGGCACAAACTATGGGTGTGTGGCGGCGTTTTAATAAGTCTGATAATTAATTATTTAAAAAAATTAAAAGAGGGTGGCTGCCGAGGCACCACCCTCTTTTTTTAATTATTCCGATAAGCCAGGAAAACCGGAAATACTGCTGCCTGAGGTCGTAGTCGGGGTAGTGCTTGAAGTTTCCAGTTTAGCAGTTTCACCCAGAGCCTGAGCTACCAGGCTTTTGGTTATATTTCCTCCTACGTATCCGTTCTGGCGGCTGGTCAAATTACCTTTATCAACTGTTTGATAATTGCTCATACCCAACTGGGAAGCTATTTCATATTTCATAGCATTCAATTTAGGACTGTTAAAAGTTCTATTGCTTCTAGCCATTTTATTTATCACCTCCTTTCTGGTTTTAGCTTGACCCGATTATCAAATATTAAAAGTATTACCTTCTTCCACGCTCACCACCATTTTGTCTAACTTTTTGATCTTGGTGAGAATGGATAAAATGTGAAACCAAAAAGGAAAGCCAGGTTAAAACCTGGCAAACGTTCTAAAAATTTATTAAATTTAAAGTGTTTTTAGTACATTACGATGGCCAGCAGAAGTGCCGGAATCAGTGCCAACAGCTGACCTACCAAAACCACCCAGAAGATATGCCGGTAGCCATCTTTGTGAGTGAGGCCGGTAACTGCCATCAGGGTAAAAATTGCACCGCTGTGCGGCAGAGCACTGAGGCCGCCTGAGGACATCGCAGCAATTCGATGAATGGCATCCGGGCTGACGCCCAGCGCCAGATAGGTTTTGGCAAAAGCCTCCATGACTATGCCCAGACTGCCGCTCGAGGAAGCAGTTACCGCTGCCAAAAGATTGGTTGCCACTGATAAACTGATCAGCGGACTGCCGGGGATGCTCATAATCCATTGGGCAATAATCTTAAAACCAGGAGCAGCAGCCACCACCACCCCAAAACCGACGGCGGCAGCAGTGAAAAATGCGGGAGTCATGGCATTAACTGCTCCCGTATTTAATGTAGTTAATTGATTTTTGATAAAGGGCTTAAAAATAATTGCCGCCACGATTATAGCTAAAATTAAGGCCGGGAGAATTATACCGTCCACTTTCTTTATACTGCCCAGAATTATGATGATAAGCAGCAAAATAGGAGGTATCAAGCCACGGAAAAGAGTAGGAAGATCCCGCTGTTCAGTGGAAGCATTATCAGCAGCGGTAACAATATAGTCTTCTCCGGCAGCCACTGAGCGGGACAATTGCCGGCGCATATACCAAAGACCCCAGAGAATTACGACCAGAGTACCGACAAAACCCACAAGTGGTGCGGCGGTCAAGGTGGTATGCAGCGGAGTAGTGGGAATAACATTCTGGATGGAGGGACTGCCGGGCAGCATAGTCATCGTAAAGGTAGCCATACCCAGGGCAACCGGAATAATAAATAAGTGCCAGGGTATATTGAATTGTTTAAAAAGCGGGCGAGCTAAGGGAAGAACGGCAAAGATCGCAACAAACAGATTAACCCCGCCGTAAGTAAGCAGGGCGCTAATCAAAAATACCGCCACTAATATAGCATAAGGGCGGTCAGTACCGGTTAATTTAATGATACTCTGGGCAATAGAACGGGCCGCACCGCTGTCTTCCATGTATTTGCCCAAAATTGCTCCAAACAAAAACACCAAAAAGTATTTGGCAATAAATCCGGCCAGCCCCATCATGTATGAATTAGGTGCGGATACGAGGGCACTTATAATGTCCATTTTGTTAGTCAGAATGACGATCAAAGCACAAAACGGACCAATAACGAGAATGCTATAGGAACGCATGGCCAAGAACATAATAGCCAGCAAGGCGACCAGGATACCAACAGGACCCAGCCACTCCATGGGAAGCACCTCCTTTGACCTTAAACAAACAGCAGTATACCAGGGTGAATAGTTAGCCATCCCCCCTTTCTGACTGCTACTAACCATAAAGCCGTACTGCCCCAATACTTTTAACGGCCTGTACCAGGCCTCAAAAAATTATATGAATAAAGGGACGGGGATATTTTAGTTTTGCGAAAAGATTGATGAGCCCGCTGATTAATCGGAGAGACTGGCTGTAAGTGGGAAGACCACTTCTATGGTGGTGCCTGATGAGTTAGAAATGGCTTTAATAGTGGCCTGATGACGGGAGGCAATGCTGAAACAAACCGGTAAACCAAGGCCGGTTCCATTTATTTTGGTAGTAATAAAAGGTTTCCAAATATTATCCAGGACTTCAGCCGGAATACCCGATCCCTGATCGATAATGGCCAATCGTATGCCATCATTTATCCGGGTGGTGGTAATGGTGACATAATCTTTGGGCTGGCTGGCTTCCAATGCATTTTTAACCAGGTTAACGATCAACTGCCGGATCTCATTGGCATCCAGCTTGAGGGCGGGAACTTCGTCCAGCTGCAGGATGATATGCTTATCCTGACATAAGGCTTCGGCATTAAGTAAGGGATAGACATTATTAATGATCTGATTCAAGCTCATATATTGGGGTTGGGATAATTTATCCGGTGCCAGACTGAGAAATTCAGTAATTATGGAATTAGCCCTGTCCATTTCCCCGATCATCAGATCAAAAAAGTCGTTATGCCCATCATGCTGTTCTTCATTTTTTATTAGCTGAAGCAGTCCCTTAACCGCGGTCATTGGATTACGAATCTCATGGCCGATGCTGGCCGCCATCTCGCCGATAATATTGAGTCGGTCCAGTCTGGCAATATCTTTAGCTGCCTGTATATACTCCCGGACATTATTTAAAACAGTAAAAAGATAAAATTCATTTTCGAATTCAAACTTATGAGATGAAAGTAAGAAGGGTATTAAATTACCCTTAATGTCACGGAAGGTAACCTCACAATTAACGATATAGCCATTAACCTCCATATCCTGCAGCAGTTTATCCCGCCCGTAACTATTAGCCCATATACCAGAATCCACCAGGGTGTGACCGATCAGGGCTTCCTTTTCGTAACCGAACATGTGCAGGGCGGTATCATTCATATCAACAATCTCGCCACTTTCGGCTTTAGTGATACATATCCCATAAAGATTGTTATTAAAGCAGTGGTCAAACCAGGCTCGAGAGTGATTTAACTTTTTGTCAAAGGACATTTTATCAGTAATATCGGTAACAACTCCAACCTGACCGGCAAACTTTCCCTGTTCGTCAACCAATGCACTCAGGTTAAAGATTAAATCACGGATGATTCCATCCTTGAATAAGATAGTAGTTTGGTGGCGGTAAGAGGTCGGCGCTTCTTCAATTTGATGGTCAACTTCCAGATGCAGGGGCAGGTTTTCAGAACTGATTAAATCGGCCATCGTATTGCCAATTACCTGCTCGGGAGAATAACCAAATAAATCCACAAAGGCTTGATTTACCTGCAGAAAATACCCCTGGCCATCTTTAAGGTAAATAGGGGTTTGTGCGGTTTCCATAATCAGCTCTAATTGTTGATTTTTTTCCCGGAGTTTGGCTTCTACTGCCTGGCGGTAGGCTATTTCCGTTTGCAGCATCGCATTGGCCTCCTGCAGTTCAGCTGTTCGCTGATCAACGATATCTTCCAAATGATCTCGGTAGGCCATCAGCTCGTTTTCCATCAGAGTACGGGCGGTTATGTCCCGGGAGATTATGGATAATACTGGTTCACCATCTCGTGACAAAGGGAGTATAAAATACTCGCACCACTTTGGCTGATTATCAATAAACAAATTAAAAATTCTAGTTTTACGAGCAGTTACTTTGTCCCCGGGCTGGCCCAAGTTATTTAAAGAATCCTCGAAAAGCGTAATAAATTCTGTATGATCGACCGTATCAGATTGGGTAGTAATGTCAAAAATTTCTCGCCAATGACGTCCTATAACTTTATCGGCCGATAGGCCGGTTACTTGACTGGTAATAATATTCCACTCTAAAATTATTCCCTGTTTATTAACTACGGCCACGGATTCAGGCATAATGTCTATGTATTGTCTGAAATTATTAGTTAAAAGATTAATTACTGGTTTAGCAGTTGATTCTGAAAATAGATTACAAATATTTAAATGTGATTTTGCATTCACGGTATCCACCTCATCCGGTATTAAAACGTACTAATTGATTGGCTATTTATACCAAAATCACCTTCCGATAAAATGTCAAAATGTGTCAGCGAGCAAAAATAATATTTAAGCTAAAATAATAAATGAGATTTAAAGGGGATAATTACGGGTTAAGTATAAGTTTTTGCTGGATTACCATTGATTTTCCCGGCTGAGCGTGATAATATATCTTTTGCCGGTCTTTTGACTGATTGTGGTGGATATAGCTCAGTTGGCTAGAGCACCAGATTGTGGCTCTGGGGGTCGTGGGTTCGAGTCCCATTATCCACCCCATTAAAATAATATGGGTCATTAGCTCAGTTGGCAGAGCACCTGACTTTTAATCAGGGTGTCCCGCGTTCGAGTCGCGGATGACCCACCATCTGAAAATAAGAACCCTCCGGATATCCGGAGGGTTTTGTTTGTTACACACATGCCATACTAAGAGATATTTCCTTAAAATAGGCAGCAATAATATCGTAGTAACCGAAGTGAGGCTTATTTAAGGGGGGGAAGCTCCCTTTGTCATTATCATGGCTTAAGATAACGAAAGAAATGATCCGTGCTCTGGCATGGATTATTCCTTTTTAAGGAGCTTTGGCGCACCCATCTTTTCTTCCAGGGATAATGTGGTAAATATTAAATCCTGGGAGGTGAGTCAGGTTGGCGTTAACCCATGTTCACGAGTATGAAGGCAGTGTTCGGGTGGTCGAAAATCATAACCACAGGTTTGCCGGTGTAACCGGCCAGGCAATTGCCAGCGGTACTTCGCACGTACATAGACTGGCAGGCAGAACCGATTTTTACGAAGACCACTTCCATCTGCAGAACCGCTTAACCGGTCCGGCGATTCCGGTAGGAGCAGGCAGATATGTTCATTTTATTGCTAATGGTCTTACTACTGTGGCAGACGGACATCAACACCCCTATCGGGTAGCGACACTGATTGATGATCCGATTGGAGAATCTTAGATGAGAACCCTCTCCTTAAGTGTTTAACTTTACCAGCCTCACCTGTATGAGGCTGGTTTTTCTTTGCAGTGAACTACGAGATATTTTTTCTTTTTCAATAATAAATATAAATCAGGCAGCAATTGTTAGACA